>NZ_JAVRHZ010000030.1:0-281 GCF_031846325.1 Patiriisocius hiemis
AATACTGTATCAGAGTTAGGAGATATCTTAACGTATGATATAATAGTAACAAACACAGGAAACACAACAGTAACAGACATTGTTATTACAGATGCTAATGCAGTTATCACGAGTGGTAACCCAATAGCAACGTTAGCTCCTGGTGCGAGTGCTACAGTAACTGCAGAGCATGAAGTAACGCAGGCTGATATTGATTTAGGATATGTAGAGAACATTGCTATAGGAGACGGAACTAGTCCAACAGGACCAGTAACAGATGATAGTGATACAGGAACAGATGT
>NZ_JAVRHZ010000031.1:0-259 GCF_031846325.1 Patiriisocius hiemis
AGCTGTACAATCTCCAGCTCCATCATCATCGGTAGTGATTGTAATATCTGCAGGACAAGAAATAGTAGGAGGTGTTCCAACTACTCCATTACCAGTAAAGTTTAAACAGAAATCAAAAATATCTCCTTCGTCACCAAGACCACCATCTAAAATAGTAAGTGTCCAGTCACCAGCAATAGGCTCACCAGCAAAAGTTGCCATTAAGCTACCACCTTCAGCTTCGTATCCTGTTGCAGCAGGAGCACCACCTACCCAAGTT
>NZ_JAVRHZ010000032.1:0-258 GCF_031846325.1 Patiriisocius hiemis
TTCTACTGAAGTGTTTACCTCTGTAGTAGCAGTATCATTATTTGCTACTGTTGAGTTCATATCGCCTGAACGTACTTCTATAACAACATTTGCTGTATCAGTAGCTTCTGGGTTACCATCATCTACAATACTATACATAAAGCTATCGGTACCCTCAAAATCTGCTGGCGGGTTATATACATAACTTCCATCAGCATTCAATACTACTGTTCCGCCTTGAGCAGTCGTTATTGTTCCTGTTGTTGTTACTGTCTGACT
>NZ_JAVRHZ010000033.1:0-239 GCF_031846325.1 Patiriisocius hiemis
GAAACAATAAGCTATGTGTTTACAGTTTCAAATAATGGAAATGTAACGTTAAGTGATGTTATAGTAACAGATCCAGAAGCAGCTGTAGTTGGTGGGCCATTAGGAACATTAGCGGTTGGCGCTTCAGATGCAACAACGTTTACTGCAACATACACAATTACACAAGCAGATATTGATGCTGGTGAGTTTGAGAATCAAGCTACAGCAACTGGTACAACACCAAGCGGTGGTTCAGTTAC
>NZ_JAVRHZ010000034.1:0-200 GCF_031846325.1 Patiriisocius hiemis
CTCCAGCCAATGATGTTACCATTACGGTAACTGCTACGGTAGATGGAGCAGGTGCATTTGATAATGCAGCTTCCGTAAGTGCAGATGAGATAGACAATAATGCAGCAAACGATAGTGATAATGATGGTGCTGTTGCCGCAGGTGTAGCCGATGTAGGAGTAACTAAAACCTTAACAGATACGAGTCCTTATCAAACGGGC
>NZ_JAVRHZ010000004.1:0-213598 GCF_031846325.1 Patiriisocius hiemis
CTAGGAAATTCTATTACTTCTAGACTTTTTATTTGTTTACTATCTATTTCAAAGCGAAGCATAGTTCTTACTTTGTGAAAACCATGTATTCCTATGGCACCAGGATTCATGTGTAGTAAATCTAATTTAGTATCTCTCATCACCTTTAGTATATGAGAATGACCAGAGATAAATAGATTAGGAGGGTTAGTTTTTATTTCTTCTCTAATAGCTTTTGAGTATCTGTTTGGATAACCGCCAATATGAGTAATCCAAACATCAAGCTCTTCAATAATAAACCTATTATTAAGAGGGAATTCCTGTCTTATTTTTAAGTTGTCAATATTACCGTATACTGCTCTAATCTTTGCTACTTCGCTAATAGCATCTGTAACTTTTAGATCACCAATATCTCCTGCATGCCATACTTCATCTACTTTGTTTGCGTACTCAATAATTTTGCTGTCTATGTAACTATGCGTATCACTTAGAAGAAGAATTTTTTTCATTACAGTCAAGGTTGTTTATTTGGTAGCATACTTTGCGTACCTTTGTAGTTATAAAAGTACTAGTTTCCTTGCGATATTTTGTTGAGCTATCTTATAACGGAAAAAACTATTATGGTTGGCAAATACAACCAGATGTTATTAGTGTACAAGAAGTTTTAGAAATAAAATTATCAACTTTTTTTAGGGATCAAATAAAAATAGTAGGTGCAGGGAGAACAGATGCTGGGGTTCATGCAAAACAAATGTATGCACACTTTGATTTTGAAGGTGAAGTTGATTTAACTCCTAAAACTATTTTTAAACTTAATTCTTTTTTACCGAAAGATATCTCTGTGTATAAACTTCATAGTGTTCCAAAAGATGCACATGCTAGATTTGATGCCACTGAACGTGGCTATGAATACGATATTTCGTTACAGAAGAACCCTTTTTTAGAAGGCTTGATGCATGAGCTTCATTTAATACCAGATGTAGATTTAATGAATAAAGCGGCATTAATGTTATTAGGGAATAAAGATTTTCAATGCTTTTCTAAAAGTCATACAGATGTAAAAACGTACTATTGTAATGTTAAGGAAGCAGTTTGGGAGCAGAAAGGAGATTTTTTAAAGTTTAAGATTTCAGCAGATAGATTTCTTAGAAATATGGTAAGAGCTATTGTTGGTACTTTACTAGATGTTGGATATGGTAAAGTTGCTGTCGAAGATATTCCTTCATTAATAGAGAGTAAAGATAGAACTAAGGCTGGAGCATCTGCTCCGGCACATGGTTTATATTTAACAAAGGTTTTGTATCCCAAAAATATACTATAGATTTAGACTGTATGGCAAATTCTGGAAAGGCATTCGATTTTAAATTGTTTAAAAGGCTATTAGCTTTTACAAACAACTACAAGGCTGTTTTTTATTTTGTAGCTGTTTCTGCAATAATTATGTCTGGTTTAGCTGTGTTAAGTCCTAAGCTATTGCAAATTGGAATTGACGAAGCTATATTCCCAAGAGACTCAAAAAAGTTAGTCACTATTATTTCTTTAATGCTTGGAGTCTTAGTTCTAGAAGTTATTTTTCAATTTGGATTTATTTTTTATGCCAATTGGTTGGGGCAAAATGTTGTTAAGGATTTACGCATCAAACTTTTTAATTTGATGATGCGTTTTAAAATGCAGTATTTTGATAAAAGTGCTGTTGGCCGACTTACGACAAGAGCGGTAAATGATATAGAAACTATATCATCTATTTTTAGTCAAGGTCTATTTATGATTATTAGCGACTTGCTTAAAATGGTTGCCATAGCAGGAATCATGCTTTATACAAGCTGGAAACTCGCTTTAATAGTTTTTGCTATCCTTCCATTTATATTATATGCAACTAGATTGTTCCAGAGAGCAATGAAAACTGCTTTTGAAGAAGTGAGAAATCAAGTGGCTAACCTTAACTCTTATGTTCAAGAAAGAATAACAGGAATGAAAATCGTTCAGATTTTTACGCGCGAAGAAAAGGACTATAAAGAGTTTAAAGAGATTAACGAGAAACATAAGAAGGCTTGGGTTAAAACAGTTTGGTACAATTCCATTTTTTTTCCTATTGCAGAGATGTCATCTTCTATCGCAATTGGACTAATAGTATGGTATGGTGGTTTAAATGCAGCTGAAGGCGGAGTGATAACTTTAGGAATTATTACTGCCTTTATTCAATATTCTCAAATGTTTTTTAGACCTCTTCGTCAAATAGCCGATAAGTTTAATACCCTACAAATGGGTATGGTAGCGGCTAATAGGGTTTTTGCAATTTTGGATACCAAATCTCATATTGTAGATACTGGAGAGAAAAACCTAGAAAATGCAAGAGGAGCTTTGGAGTTTAATAATGTAGTGTTTGGATATAATGAAGAGGAAACTGTAATAAAAGGGATATCTTTTACGGTAAAACCTGGGGAAATTATTGCTATTGTTGGAGCTACAGGTGCTGGTAAGTCTACTATTATTAACTTGCTAAGTCGCTTTTATGAGATTAATAGTGGTTCAATTTCGGTAGATGGCACTCCAATAAAAGAATATACTCTAAGTTCACTTAGAGATAATATTGCAGTTGTTTTACAAGATGTGTTTTTATTTGCAGATACTATTTTTAATAATATTACGCTTAACGATGCATCAATTACAGAAGAAGATGTAATTATGGCTGCGAAGCAAATAGGAGTACACAAATTTATTAAAACACTACCTGGAGGTTATCAATATAATGTAAAAGAAAGAGGCTCTATGCTTTCTTCTGGACAGCGTCAGTTAATTGCATTTTTAAGAGCATATGTAAGTAAACCCAGTATATTAGTTTTAGATGAAGCGACCTCTTCGGTTGATAGTTATTCTGAAGAATTAATACAAACAGCTACTGAAAAAATTACCAAAGGAAGGACTTCAATTGTTATTGCGCATAGGTTGGCAACTATTAAAAAAGCCGATAAAATTTTAGTGATGGATGCTGGTAAAATTGTAGAAGTTGGAAATCACCAAGAACTTTTACAAAAAGAAAATGGCTATTACCGAAATCTCTACGAAGTCCAATTTATGACAGAAGAGGCGATATAACTTATTCCTTGTTTTGCTTTTTGGGCCTCAATTGCATCTTCTGGAGAAATAACACCAGTTAACACCATTACGATTCCTGCTATAATACTTAATACTAAAAATAAGGGAATTAGTATAGCTATGAAAAGAAGCAATTTTAAGATTGTTTTAATCCAACTTAGTTTATAGAGTTTCTTTAAAACATAACAGAAGTACAAAATTTGTATTGGTAGAACAAGCATTAACATTGTATGAAAGACGTCGGTAAACCAAACTGTACAAAAGTATATTAGTATTGATACTATAGATGTATGCGATTGTGCATATAAATTAATAATAAGGTGCTCTGCATAATTGTATTTTTTGTTTTTAAGGAATACTAACCTTGAAAAGAATGCAAATAGAGGAATGAAAATAAAGAAAATGACTGTTTGGTATTCAAATACCTTTTGGTTTATTGTTTTTCCAATTTCTTTCTGAAATTCATCTTGACTTTGTTGGGTTGTAACTATTTCAATTGCTTCTATATATGCATCATTAAAGAGAAAGAAAAATAGCCCAGTAAGTGTAATGGCTATAGTAAAATACCCAAACGCATTTATATACCTTTTTCTTACTCCATTAATATAACCCCCAATAACTTCTTCTGGTTTTGTAAAAAGATGAATAAAAGTTTTTACGGGTTTGTTAGTGTCAATGTTTAAAAATGAAGCTGTTGTCTCATTTGCAATATGCTTGAGTGTTAATCTTTGATCTATCACTTTTGCGCCGCAGTCAAAACAAAACTTTGCAGATGAATCTAATGGTGTATGGCAATTTGCACAATGAGAAGCTATTTTTTGATGTGTTGATGGTAAACTTTCAGATGTAGAAACTTCTTTATTTACAGGAGCTACATTTTCTTCAGGAGTTTTTTTTTCTTCCATATTACATCAGGTCTTTTTGTAATAGTAATTGTAATTCATCTATATCATCAAACAACACAAAATCACCTTCTTTTAAATAAGATATTTGTCCATTTTCTTCAGAAACTACAATAGATACAGCATCTGTTTTTTCAGTAACACCAAAGGCAGCCCTATGGCGTAATCCAAATCGCAACGGAATGCTTTTATCGTTAGAAACTGGTAAAATAACTCTTGTTGCTGTTATAAAATTATCTTCTATAATCATAGCGCCATCATGTAGTGGACTGTTTTTATAAAAAATACTTTCTATAATAGGTTGGTTTACCTCAATTTGCATAGTGTCTCCTGTATGTTTCACAAAATCAAGACTATTATTGCGCTCAATTACAATAATTGCTCCTGTCTTACTTGCGCTTAGTTTTTTACAAGCTTCAACAATGGCTTTTATGTTGGTAGAGCTATCTTGGCTTTTGTTAAGAGTAAAAGCCTTAAACTTTTTGAAAAATCGTCGTCTAGCACCAAAGTTTGTGGAACCTAACATTAATAAAAACCTTCTAATTTCCTGTTGGAAAACAACAATTAAGGCAAACATACCTACCCCTAGAAAACCACCTAATATTTTACTAAGCATTTGCATTTGTAACAATTCGGTTAATCGCCAAATTCCATATACTATTACAATTCCTATAAAAATATTGATAGCAACAGTACCCTTAACTAGCCTATATAGATAATATAAAAGAGCTGCGACAAGAATAATGTCTACAATATCTATAATTCTAAGGGTTGTAAAATCGAAAATTTCCAAGAGGGTGGTTTTATGTAAAAATAGGTTATTTTTTTAAGTTATTGTAAAGTGTAATACACTCCATTGCTTCTTTTACATCGTGTGCTCTAAGGATTTTTGCTCCTTTTTCAAGTGCAAACATATGCAACGCAGTTGTACCGTTTAGGGCTTGGTCTGGAGTGATTTTTAATGACTTATATATCATGGACTTTCTAGAAACTCCCACTAACATAGGAATATTAAGAATTTTAAAATGTTCAAGATTATTAAGTAATTTAAAATTTTGTTCAATGTTTTTGGCAAATCCAAATCCTAAATCTGCAACAATATCATTTATCCCAGCTTTTCTAGCATTATTAATTTTTTCAGAAAAATAATATGTAACCTCTTTTATAATATTGTTATAGTTAGCGAGTGATTGCATTGTTTGTGGTTCTCCTTTCATGTGCATTAAAATATACGGAACTTGTAGCCTTGCAACAGCCTCATACATTTTTGTGTCTAAACTTCCACCAGAAATATCATTTACTAAAGTTGCTCCAGCTTCAACAGCTTTTATAGCAACTTCACTTCGGAAAGTATCAACAGAAAGTAAAGCTTCAGGAAATTTGTTGTTAATTGCTTCTATAGCTGGTAGTATCCTTTTAATTTCTTCAGAAACTGAAATATCAACTGCGCCCGGTCTACTACTATATCCACCAATATCTAAAAAAGTAGCTCCATCGGTAAGCATTTTTTCTGCTTGAGATAAAACAGTATCTAAAGTATTAGTCTTTCCCCCATCATAAAAGGAGTCTGGGGTTACATTAATAATCCCCATTACCTTTGGTTTAAAAAGTGCTACGAGCGTACCTTTACAATTAAGTGTTTGCAATTTTTTAATTTGATTAATTTAAGCGAAATTTACACAAAATCCAGCACATCCTAATGGCAAATACATCTCAACA
Source organism: Patiriisocius hiemis (assembly GCF_031846325.1). NCBI lineage: Bacteria > Pseudomonadati > Bacteroidota > Flavobacteriia > Flavobacteriales > Flavobacteriaceae > Patiriisocius > Patiriisocius hiemis. Next base: position 5,697 of record NZ_JAVRHZ010000004.1, read on the forward strand.
ATACGATAGCGTAATTGAAACTTGTAGAACGTTGTTTATTAACAAGACAAAAGACTATGGTAGCGCATGGAGAATACTTAGACTTCCTTCGTTAACAGACCAAATTTTTATTAAAGCGCAACGTATTCGAGGACTACAAGAAAATAAAGAAAGAAAAGTAGACGAAGGAGAAGTGTCAGAATTTATTGGTATTATTAATTACAGTATTATGGCACTAATACAACTAGATAGAGGAGTAGTTGAGCAACCTGATCTTAATGCAGATCAATCGTTAAAGTTGTATAATGAAAAAGTTGCTGTCACCAAACAACTTATGCAGGATAAAAACCATGATTATGGTGAAGCATGGCGTGATATGAGAGTGTCTTCGTTAACAGATTTAATTTTACAGAAGTTATTACGTGTAAAACAAATAGAAGATAATAAAGGAAAAACAATAGTGAGTGAAGGTATTGATGCTAATTATCAAGATATGATTAATTATGCAGTCTTTGCACTTATTCATTTAAACGAATAACATTAATTATGAAGGTATTAGTAGGAGTAAGTAGAATTTTTGTTGGTATATTTTTTATTATAAGTGGACTTATAAAGCTAAACGACCCAGTTGGTTTCTCATTTAAGTTAAAAGATTATTTTGCGCCAGACGTACTTAATCTTGAGTTCTTAGCTCCTTACGCCTTAATTATTGCAATTTTTGTGGTTATTTATGAAGTGCTACTAGGAGTGATGCTCATTTTAGGATATGCCAAAAAATTCACTTTATGGAGTCTTCTAGGGATGATTATATTTTTTACATTCCTAACATTTTACTCAGCTTATTTCAATAAAGTTACAGATTGTGGTTGTTTTGGAGATGCTCTCAAACTAACACCTTGGGAATCTTTTTGGAAAGATATCGTGTTGCTTATTTTAATTTTAGTTCTATTTTTCGGAAAACATTATATACAGCCTTTCTTTACAAAAAGAATAAGAAGCATTGCTGTTTTTGTGAGTTTTATATTCTGTCTGTTTGTGACTTATCAAGTTTTACAACATCTTCCATATGTAGATTTTAGGCCTTACAAAATTGGAGCAAATATTACTGAAGGAATGGAAGTTCCTGAAGGAGCGCCAAAACCTATTTTTGAATACAACTGGAAGTTTAATGTAAATGGAGAAGAAAAAGTAGTAACTACCAATGGAGATTACCCGAGTGTTGAAGGAGAATTTATTGGTGTTGAAACCACCGAAATTCAAAAAGGTTACGAACCACCTATACATGATTTTAGTATGGAGAAAGAAGGAGAAGACTATACAACAGAGTTTCTTAATGAAGATAAATTAATAGTTGTTATTGCTTATAGTATGGGTAATACCGAAAGAGAGGGGTATTCAAATATTAAGAACGCTACAGATGCTGCGATTGCAAAAGGATACAAAGTAATTGGGCTTTCTGCCTCTTCATCAGAAGTTACAAGCACAATTGTTGGAGCAGAAAATCTTGATTTCGAATTTTATTTCTGTGATGAGACAACATTAAAAACTATTGTTAGAAGTAACCCTGGAATTTTAGAACTTTCAAAAGGAACTATACTGCAAAAACTGCATTGGAATGATGCTGAAGATTTAAAACTACAGTAGCATATGGCAAAGTATATACTAGCAAAAATAGGATATGCCTTGCTTACTCTTCTTGGTGTTGTAACTGTAATATTTCTGTTATTTACCATTCTTCCTGGAGACCCTGCGCGTATGATGCTAGGGCAAAATGAAAATGCTGAGCAGATTGCTATTGTAAAAAAGAAATATGGTTTTGACAAACCTATCGGTATTCAATATTTACAGTATATTAATGACTTATCTCCACTTTCATTTCATAGTACTAACAAAGAGGACTATACATTTCTTTCAGAAAATAAGTATAGAGGAGTTTCATTATTTGAAATTGGTTCAACAAAAATTGCTTTAAAAGCTCCTTACCTACGAGAATCGTTTCAAAAAAACGGAAAAAAAGTAACTAGTGTTATTGGAGAAACATTGCCCAATACATTTGTTCTAGCTGTATCTGCAATTTGCATTGCTATGTTGTTAGGAGTTTTATTGGGGGTAGTTTCAGTCCTGTTTAAGGATGCTTGGATAGATAAACTTATACAATTGATAAGTACTTTTGGAATGAGTGTGCCTTCCTTTTTTAGTGCTATTATTTTTGCTTGGATATTTGGTTTTGTTTTAAAAGAGTACACAGGCTTAAATATGACTGGCAGCTTGTATGAAGTAGATGATTTTGGAGAAGGGAGCTATATACAATGGAAAAACCTAATTCTCCCAGCCATTGTTTTAGGGATACGTCCCCTTGCGGTAGTAAGCCAGTTAATGCGCAACTCTTTACTAGAAGTATTAAGTCAAGATTATATAAGAACCGCTAAAGCCAAAGGCTTATCTTTTTTTAGAATTATAAAGAAGCATGCACTTAAAAATTCATTAAATCCTGTAGTTACAGCCATTTCGGGTTGGTTTGCTTCAATGCTTGCTGGGGCTGTATTTGTGGAGTACATTTTTGGATGGAATGGATTAGGGAAAGAAATAGTAGATGCTTTAAATACATTAGATTTGCCTATTATAATGGGAGCAGTAATAGTAATTGCCTCTTTATTTATACTTATAAATATTTTGGTTGATGTAATTTATGCTTGGCTAGATCCAAAAATTAGAACACAGTAAACTTAGATTAGCATTAAACCAAATTAAAATTAATTTAAAAAAACCTTGTTTAGGGATTATATTATGAGAAGAAAAATTGTAGCTGGAAACTGGAAAATGAACAATAATATTTCTGAAACAGAAAATTTATTAAATAAATTAAAAATGCAAGTAATTCCAGAATCTGTCTCTGTAATGGTCGCACCTGCGTTTACTAATCTGTTTTCGGCATTTAATTCATTAAAAGAACATCCAATAAAGGTTATTGCTCAAAATATGCATCAATCACCAAATGGTGCCTTTACTGGAGAGGTTTCAGCTGGAATGTTAAAAAGTGTTGGAGTTTCAACAGTAATTTTAGGTCATAGTGAACGTCGTGTCTATTTTGGGGAGACTAATCAATTATTGGCCGAAAAAGTAAATGCCGCTCTAAAGAATAACATGAATGTTATTTTTTGTTTTGGAGAAGAGCTTGAAGATAGGAAAAGTAAATCTCATTTTAAAGTGGTAGCTTCTCAGTTAGAGAATGGGTTGTTTCATATAGAACAAGCTAATTGGGATAAAATTATTCTTGCTTACGAGCCCGTTTGGGCTATTGGTACAGGAGAAACAGCAAGTCCGGACCAAGCTCAAGAAATGCATGCCTTTATTAGAGAAACTATTGCAAATGCCTATTCTAATGAAATTGCTAATAGGGTTACAATTCTATATGGGGGTAGTGTTAAACCAGCAAATGCAAAGGAAATTTTTGAAAAACCTGATGTAGATGGAGGACTTATTGGTGGTGCTGCACTAAAAGCAGAAGATTTTATGGCAATAGTGAATTCGTTTTAAAAAATGACAAACTATATAGAATATACTTTTATAATAAACCCACTTCACCCTGGAACTGAAATTCTCATTGCTGAATTAGGAAGCGTTGGCTTTGAAAGTTTTGTTGAAAATGAAAAGGGAATAGCTGCATACATTCAGAAAACAGATTGGACTGAAACAGTTTTAGAAGATATTTACATTCTTAAATCTAATGAGTTTGAAATTTCTTTTAGTAAAAAAGAAATAGAACAAGTTAACTGGAATCAAGAGTGGGAAAAAAACTTTACTCCTATTGAAGTAGATGGCTCTTGTGTTGTTAGAGCACCATTTCACAAAACTTTTAATGTTGATTTTGAAATTGTAATTGAACCAAAAATGTCTTTTGGGACAGGCCATCATGAAACTACATTTATGATGTTGCAATATATTTTAGAAAATAAGTATTCAAAAAAAAGTGTTCTTGATATGGGTTGTGGGACAGCTGTGCTCGCAATTCTAGCTAAAATGAAAGGAGCAACTCAAGTTGATGCAATAGATATAGACGATTGGTGTGTAGAAAACTCAATTGAAAATTGTAATCGAAACGGCTGTGAAGATGTTAATGTAATCCTTGGTGATAAAGGTGCATTGCCTAATAAGCCTAAATACCATACTATTATTGCGAACATAAATAGAAACATATTGCTAAACGATATGAATCAATATGTAAAGTCTTTAAAAGAAAAAGGAGAAGTATACCTAAGCGGTTTTTATCTTGAAGATTTATCAATTATAAAAAACCATTGTAATACGCTCGGGCTTACTTTCGTTTCAAATAAAGAAAGCAATAATTGGGTTGCTGCAAAATTTGTATATTAGATTACCAAGTTTTACAACATGAGTACCAAAGAAAAAAAACAAGAAGACGTACTAGTCTTAGAGAAAGAAGATCAAGAAAATCAAATCGTACTGTATAATGATGACGTTAATACATTTGATCATGTTATAAACACACTTATCTATGCATGCGATCATACAGAGGAGCAAGCACATCAATGTTCAATTATAGTTCATTATAAAGGAAAATGTACTGTAAAAACAGGGTCTTTTGACGACCTAAAACCCAGATGCTCAAAACTTTTGGAAGCAGGGTTAAGCGCTGAAATAGTTTAAACGGTTTTTTGGTTTATATTGAATTATAATCAGTAAAACACCTTTTATATTAACATAAATACATTTATTTTAACACTTTATTAATGATTTGGTAATAATTTTTAGTAAATTTACAATAGGTTAACCTAACAAACTTAATATTTTACTAATCACTAATTCATTAACTATGAGAAAATTAAAGTATGGACTCATAGGCATTTTATGCCTTGGTCTATTTGCTACATCTTGTTCTAAAGATGAAGCTGAAACACAAGAAGAAGTTAATTTAACAAAAGAAGTCCCACAAAGAATCCTCGATATGGTTGAGGAGCTTAATATGAATAAGGACCTTGTTAAATACGATCTCTTTCACTTCCCAGATGGTACTACTGAAGAACGACTATTTATCGAAGAAGATATTGTAATTACCGAAAAACAGCTTAGCGACATGCATGCATTGCACATGGAAGCTGTGAATAATGGTAATCGCCAATACAGTACAAATAACTTAGTTAGTCAAGGAAGAAATATTTCTATCATTGGATATACTGGCGGAAGTCAAGCACTCTCAAATAAGGAGCGTACAGCACTACAATGGGCTGTTAATAATTATAATCGTCTAAGTGGAGTGTCTATTAGTTTTTCGCTTACGTTTGGTACAGACTACCAGAGTAAAGACATGGTAGTATATAATAATACTGTAAATAACCCTAATGGTGCTGGTGGTAGTGCTGGATTTCCAAGTGGTGGTTTGCCATATAAATTTGTACAAATTTATGGTTTAAGTGGATATAGTACTAACGTAAATGAGCATGTTATCACTCATGAGATAGGTCACTCTGTTGGTTTTAGACATACAGATTGGTTTAGTCGTCAAAGTTGTGGACAAAATGTGAACGAGGGTAGTGCTGGAGTTGGAGCAAACCATATAAATGGTACACCAACAGGATACGACCCTACCTCTATTATGTTAGCTTGTTTTAGTGCTAGCGCAGATGGAGAGTTTAATAATAATGACATTACTGCATTAAGAGCACTTTATTAATTAATATAACATATAACTTAGTAAATCTTAAATGCCATCTATTAGATGGCATTTTTTATTATAAATTAGGTGGTAACTAATTAGTATTTTTTATATTTGCACCCCTAATTGGCCACGTGGCGCAACTGAATAGCGCACTTGATTACGGCTCAAGAGGTTGCAGGTTTGAATCCTGCCGTGGTCACTAACTTTAAAAGCTCTTTAAGTAAAATGCTTAAAGAGCTTTTTTTTCTTCATTTTAGAAAAATAAAGTCGTAATTAAGATAAAAAATGCGAAGTTAAATTACGTGATAAGTAGGTAAGCCATAATTCAATAACTTCGAATTGATCTGGTTTATTTATATTTTTTTTCAGTTTAAAATTTTTAAAAAATATGTTTGATGATGCTACTTATTCCACATCAAATTACTTCAATTTTCATACAAAAATGTAAGAGATATAATCTAATTTTTCCAATAGCTATTAGATTAATGATTAGCTAAAAGTATAACTGACAAAAGTCATAAAATTCTTTTCGCATCAACTTTAATTTTGTCCAGTAATATTAAAACAACAGATATGACAACTTTTGCAAAATTAGAGAAAGATTTCACGGAAAATGTAATGGGCTATTCAGTATTGGGAATAATACTCTCTACGTGTCTTGGTTCTATAGCAATTTATCAAATATTAAAATTCGGTAATGGATTTTTAAACATGGCACTTGTGATGCTATGTGTAGCTATCTGCTCAATGCACAATGCGGCAATTCTCACAGTACAAAAACCAATATTAATCTATAGACTTTTGACTGCAAGCATAATTATAAATGGTCTAATCATCCTAACAAGCCTTTTTATATGAAGAGTGACGCTTATTTAGTTTCTAAATATAATGTCCCGGGTCCACGATACACAAGCTATCCCACAGTCCCATACTGGGAAGGGGATAGCTTTTCAGTTTCGAGCTGGAAAGAGAGTTTAAAAAAGGGACTAAGCCTACCTAATGATAAGGGAGGTTTAACCATAAGCGGAAAGCGACCGAGTATCAGCCTATACATCCATCTGCCATTCTGTGAGAACATGTGTACGTTTTGTGGATGTACAAAAAGAATAACAAAGAATCATTTGGTAGAGAAACCATATATCCAAGCATTGCTGAAGGAATTGAGAATGTATACCGGAATCATAGGCCATCGACCCTTGATACAGCAACTTCATTTGGGTGGTGGAACACCCACGTTCTTTTCTGCTGAAAATCTGGAAGACCTGCTAATTGGAATTTTTGAAATTGCCGATATGGCCGAAGAAGTTGAATTTAGTTTTGAAGGCCATCCCAACAATACCACGCGGGAACACCTTAAGATGTTCAACCGAAATGGATTCACCAGAGTTTGTTACGGCGTACAGGATTATAACGAGACGGTGCAGAAGGCCATAAACCGTATTCAGCCTTTTGAAAATGTAGAATGTGCTACTTTGGAAGCACGTTCAACTGGATTCACTTCAGTAGGCCACGATATTATATTTGGGCTTCCATTTCAGACTCAAGAGGACGTAATTAATACCGTCAAAAAGACTATAAAATTGATGCCAGATCGCATCGCCTTTTACAGCTATGCACACGTACCTTGGATAAAAGGAAATGGTCAGCGTGGATATAGTGAAGAACATTTACCATCACCTGAACAGAAGCGATTGCAGTATGAAATAGGAAAAAAAATGTTACTAAAGGCAGGCTATGTAGAAATTGGAATGGACCATTTTGCGTTAAAATCAGATGCGCTTTACAAGGCTCAACAGGCAGGAAACATCCACCGTAATTTTATGGGCTATACATCTTCCAAAACTGATGTCATGATTGGCCTAGGCCTCTCAGCCATTAGTGACAGTTGGTATGGCTTTGCCCAAAATGTAAAGACTTTGAAAGAATACTACGAACTATTGCGCAACGATACCTTACCCGTAATGCGTGGTCATATATTAAATGAAGAAGACCTCGTTATTCGTAAACACATTCTGAACTTAATGTGCAATTTTGAGACCTCTTGGGAAAACAAAAACCAGTTTTTCCCAGAACTATCCTACGTTCTGGCACAGCTCAAAGAACTCGAGGGTGATGATTTGATTGTCATTAAATCTCAGAAACTTCTTGTAACAGAAAAGGGCAAGGCCTATGTAAGAAATGTATGTATGCCTTTTGATCTTAGATTACAGCGTAAGAAACCGCAGACCAAATTATTCTCGATGACAATCTAAACGAATACAATCGATGGTTTTGAAAGGGAAACACCAGATAGTGTTTCCCTTTTTTAATTCTTGAATGCTTTCTTACCTCATTATCTATTCGATAAAATGTAATTAACTCATTTGTAACCAAAACATGATTGCAGTTAAATGATGAAATTGTAATCCCAAATAAAATCAATACTGGTGATTGTATAATGATTATTTTTTTTGCGTAAGCTCATCTTCTTCAGTTTTGTTGGAATTTTTAGATCCATTCTTCTTCCCGCTATTCATCATTCCTATTACAATAGCGGTAAGTATCACGCAAACCAGCGCAAAAACACCGATGATGATAGTGCCCATTCCCCAGTCCACAAGTGGTAAAAAAAGTGCTTTCATATTTATATTGTTTTTTAATTAATGACAACTGTGTTTTGATGTTACTTTTTCAATAGCCACGGTTTCTGGTGGCGAAATAAATTTGATGCCCAACCCCATACCTCGTAATATGAATAGCATACCAATAATGATGACAAAAACCGGAATAACATTTATAACCTTTTGGCGAATGCCCGCCTTTAAAAAATTTCCCATATATACCGCCGTGGTCATCAACGGTACGGTACCCATTCCAAACAATGCCATATACATTGCACCATGCCCAGCGCCACCACTTGATAAAGCTCCAAAAATTGCCATATAAACTAGTCCGCATGGTAACAAGCCATTCAAAAATCCTATAGTAAAAAAGGTACCTGTATCTTTCTTTTTAAGCTCGGCTCCCAAAGCGCTTTTCACTTTGCCAACAGCCATATAAATTGGTCTCGAAAAATTATAGCGGTTAAACATCTTTACCGGAACTAAGACCACCACAATCATCAGGATGCCTATAATGATGCTCAACTGTTGCTGAAACCCGAAAAGGTTCAGACTCATACCAGCCAGTCCCACAACCGCACCCAATAGTGCATAGGTTACAAGACGTCCAGCATGGTAGCTTACCAGCTGAAATAACCGTTTGATAGGGCTCTTACGATCCAACGGTAGCAAAAAGGCGATAGGCCCGCACATACCTACGCAGTGTAGACTTCCTAAGAGACCAAATAATATTGCAGACCAAATCATATCAAAGATTTATTTTTTGTTTTTGGTAAATGGTTAAGTGTTAATACACAATTTCTTCTTTGTACATAAACGGCTTACCTTCATATTCCCATTCTAACGTAATGTTCCAACGACCGCCCAACAAATATTCATCAGGTATAAGCAAATGTGAATTAGTAAGGGCTATTGGTAGCTCCTTATCTAGCTTTTCATTGGACGGTCTGTACAGGAACAATTTTCCGTCAATTTTTTTTGGCTCCAACTCAGACGGAAATACTAATTCCCAGCCGCCATCAACCTTGTGGCTCTGTATTTTTTCGGCCAAGTTTTGAGTGTTTGTCTCGGCATCTATCTCGAGCTGGTATACCATTTCTTTGGCATAATAATCCTCAGTTACCATATCGTGGTCAAAAGCATCTTCTGTTGTCATTCGGAACACCAGATACAAGATAAACCCTATAAATAGAGCCATCCCAATCACGATGCCGGTTCCCCAATTAAACTTCATAGTATACTGTTTTTAGTTGCTTCCTGCTGTTCTTTGAGCTTTTCAATCATAATCCTGGCTTGGCACGTGTGGTTTTTTCCGGATTTCCCTTTTTTGCAATCTCCGCAACAGTATTTATTATCTTTTTTCATACTTTTCATTTATAGCTTCTCGGTCCAAGAAATGCCGTGGTTGTAGTCTCAATCACATCGCTACCACTTAGTACTTCAATTGTAACTCTGTCTTTATCTCCAGTAAGTGCACTAGCATTGATTTCTATGAATAGTGTTCCTTCGGCAAGTCCTTTTTCTGGCACGCTGAAGGTGTCGTGTGATACGACCTTGATGGTTCCCTTATGCGATTTTAATCTGAAGGTTACATCCTCGATTTCATCTACTGTTTTGTTCACCAGTTTATAGGTGTACACATTGCTTATGATGTTGTCTGCCTTACGTTCATATAATTGTCCGGGTAATCGTAGTACGCGTGCTTCTACATCATTACGTAAAAACAACATTCCTATCAAAACTGCTATTAATATACTCAAGACGACAGAGTAGCCCTTAAGACGTGGAGAAAACTCAAATTTCCTTTTCTTCTCGATATTCTCTTCACTAGTATAACGTATCAAGCCCTTAGGCAGATTTACTGCTTCCATCATACTATCACAGGCATCGATACAGGCAGTACAGTTTACACATTCTAATTGCGTGCCATTGCGTATGTCAATTCCAGTAGGGCAGACATGGACACATTGAAAGCAGTCAATACAATCTCCCTTGCCCGTTGCGGCACGGTCCTCGCTTTTTTTAAAACGGGCACGACCCTTTTCCTTCTCGCCACGTTTATGGTCGTATGCCACCACAATAGATTTGTTATCCAGTAATACACCTTGCAATCGTCCATAAGGGCAGGCGATGATGCATACCTGCTCCCTGAACCACGCAAATATAAAGTAGAATACCCCTGTAAAGATGAGCAGCGATATCAAAGTACTTATGTGCTTTGATGGGCCATTTGTGATGTAGCGAATCAACTGGTCACTACCAATTAGATATGCTAAAAATACATTTGCAATTAAAAACGAAATAATGAAAAAAATCGTCCATTTTAATGTACGTTTTTTAATCTTCTCTGCATTCCACGGCATTTTATCAAGTCTGATTTGTTTTCCACGGTCACCCTCTATCAAGTACTCGATACGGCGAAAAACCATTTCCAAAAAAATGGTCTGTGGGCACATCCACCCACAAAAAATTCGACCAAATGCTACTGTAAAAAAAATGACGAAAACCACTCCAATAATCATCATTATTACAAACAAATGAAAATCCTGTGGCCAAAAGGGTGCACCAAATATGTTAAAACGTCGCTCCAAAACATTGAACATCAAGAACTGATTGCCTTTGATTTTAATAAATGGTGCACTAAACAAAAAGGCTAGTAGGACATAGCTCACATACTTACGGTAGGTATACCACTTGCCATATGGCTTTTTGGGATAAACCCACGCGCGCTTTCCTTCTTCATTGAGAGTGCCTATGGTATCTCTAAAATTATCTCTGCCCTGTTCTGCCATTAGTTTTTGTAATTCTTAATTTTATGAAGCATTAACCCAGCGATATTTTTACCACGCTGTTGTGCTTCTTTTGCTATATTCCCTTTAAAATGTTCGTCGATAGTAGCATTCCACAACTTAAGCCATTTGTCAAAATGTGTTTGATTCATTTCAGTCTTTCTACTCAATTGAATATGGGCTACCATGGGGTTACCCTTGAAACTTCTTTTATCGAGAAGAACAGTTTCCCAAAAACTATACATTTTTGGTAAATGTATTATCCAATCTACAGCAGCAACATTGTTGAATATGTAACCAATAGTATTATCTACTCTTACCTTATCGTAAAAGCTATTGACCAAAAGTTCTATATCTTCTCTATTCCTAATATCATTCATTTATTTTCATTTAAAAACAAGAGAAATATGGCATCGTTCCAAGCTACTACGCTGTGTTTTACGTTGATTGGAATATCGTAACTTTCATAGCAGGCATAGCGTCTGCTTTCGGTTTCTGTATTAAAATCTATTTCTCCTTGTACTACAAGTATTTTTGCTTTACAGAGTGCAACATGCTCTTCTAGTTCTACGCCACGTGCTAAACCGATAGCCATAATCTTTGTTCCGTTCTCATCATGAATTTTTTTGATTACAGGCTGGTCGCTTATTTTTAAATTTTCAGCTACTTCTGTTATCATCTCTCAACAATTTTATCCCGAAAACTCTCAGGACAGATTCTTATTTTCAATTAGTTATTAAGTTCTTCTACCACATTACCAGTTACTGGTTGGTCTTCTATAATAACCTGTATTTTAGTACTATCGATTACGTTTACTTCAACTTCTTCAACAGGTGCATCTGGGTCTAGCCATATTTCGCCTTCGGGTGGTTTTCCATCTGGTGGATTGCTTCCATGTAGGCTTAGTACATAACTGGCTACTTGTGCCATTTCAGATGGTTTTAGTTCAGCTCTCCAAGAGATCATACCCTTTCCAGGGCGTCCACCCTCAGAAATGGTCTTAAATACATTCTTGATACCACCACCTAAAATCCAGTGGTCATCGGTCAGGTTGGGACCTATACCACCCGCACCCGTTACCTTATGACAAGCAGCGCAGTTTCCTTCAAAAATACTCTTCCCTGAATTTAGGTCGCTTACTTCAGTAAGTAGTTGTACGGTATTTACATCGACCAAATCTTTGGCTGTTTTCTTATATTCTTCAATATCAATTTGTGCTTGTGCCACAGCTGCTTTGTATTCATCTTCCTGTGAGTAATCCTTAAATACCTCAAAGCGTACAAGATAAATTACGGCAAAAACAATGGTAGCATAAAACCCATATACCCACCATGGTGGTAGTTTGTTGTCTAACTCATGGATACCATCGTAGTTATGGTCCATAATGATTTCCCCTTCCTGCTCAATGGGTTTTCCACCCACGAGTTTTTTGTAGGTTTTCTTGACCCATTTAAGCTGATTTGCTTTTGCAAAAGCACGTTCTTCGTCATATTTTGTTTTTGCTTCTGGTTTTAAGGTTCGGTAAAGCATACCCTCGAGCGCTCCTATGCTTATTTCTCCGGCAATGTAAAACAGCATTATGATTCCTAAAACTGCCCAGAGCCAAGGCTGCTCGATAAATATGGATTCTTCTCCGGTTGTACCCACATAGTCAAGAAAAAAATAGCTAAAAAAACTAAAACTGATAATTCTTAAAAAAGATGCTTTACTTCTCATAGTTCAAAAGGGTATTGGTTAGTGTTTTCATGTTCTAGCGGTATATTGCTCACTTCCTTGATATGTGTTTTTTTGGCAGTAAAAACCCACCAGAACAGCGCCACAAAAAAAATGAAGAAGATGAGTAGGGAAATGATAGGATAGATTTCTACCCCATCAATGTTTTCAAGAGTGCCTTTTACAAATTTTAACATAGCTTATTCATTAAGATTTATTTCATTTTCGTTATCATCCTGGGGTTGTACCTTGATATCGGTACCAAGTCTTTGTAAGTAGGCGATAAGTGCCACGACCTCACGATTGCGCATTTCAACAAAATCCTCTCCATTCTCTTGTGCATATTTCTTGTCTGCTTCGTAGGTTTTAGCAAAGTCTGGGTCTGAATAAAGATTTTTCTCTATTTGTGTTCCTTGCTCATCCATCCATTGTTGTGATCGTTCTATCTCCTCCATTGTGTAGGGAACACCAAGGGTTACCATTGCTTCCATTTTATCTCTGGTCTGTGACTTGTCTAACTTGTTATTGATGAGCCATTTATAGGATGGCATAATAGAACCTGAAGATGTGCTCTGCGGATCGTAAAAGTGGTTTAGATGCCAGTTATCACTATATTTTTGTCCTACTCTATGCAAGTCAGGACCAGTGCGTTTACTACCCCATAAGAAAGGGTGGTCGTACACATATTCCCCTGCTTTTGAATATTCTCCATAACGTTCTACCTCACTACGGAAAGGCCGAACCATTTGTGAGTGACAACTCACACAACCTTCACGAATGTAAATATCCCGACCTTCCAGTTCCAAAGGTGTATATGGTTTGACACTAGATATTACTGGTACATAATCATCTACAATTAATGAAGGTATGATTTGGACCATTCCGCCTATCAAAATAGCAACGGTCGCATATATAGTAAGTCTTACGGGACGACGCTCCAGCCAAGTGTGCCAGCCCTCTTTAACAGTTCTCTTTTTAGTCACTCGTGTGAGTGGTGCAGCTTCTGCAAGTTCATCGGTTACCTTACTTCCAGAGCGAGCTGTTTTATAAGCATTGTATACCCCTATACAAGCACCTATAATGTAGAGAGTTCCACCAATAGCTCGCATCCAATACATTGGGATGATTTCGCTAACGGTCTCTAAGAAGTTACCGTATACCAAGGTTCCATCTGGATTGAATTGTTTCCACATAAAGGCTTGTACAAATCCAGCAACGTACATAGGCAAAGCGTACATAATAATACCGAGTGTACCTATCCAGAAGTGTACATTTGCCAGTTTGTTTGACCATAGCTTTGTCTTAAACAATTTTGGCACCAGCCAGTACACCATACCGAAGGTTAAGAATCCGTTCCAAGCCAATGCACCTACGTGAACATGTGCAATTATCCAGTCAGTAAAGTGAGCGATAGCATTTACGTTTTTAAGCGAAAGCATTGGCCCTTCAAAGGTTGCCATTCCATAGCCAGTAATTGCTACTACCATGAATTTTAAAACTGGGTCTGTTCTTACTTTATCCCAAGCTCCGCGAAGTGTCAATAATCCGTTTATCATTCCACCCCAAGAAGGAGCAATTAGCATTACGGAAAATGCAACTCCAAGACTTTGCGCCCAGCCAGGTAGTGCTGTGTACAGCAAGTGGTGCGGTCCCGCCCATATATAGATAAAAATCAATGACCAGAAATGGATGATGGACAATCGATAAGAATAGACGGGTCTGTTGGCCGCTTTTGGCACAAAGTAATACATTAGCCCCAAGAATGGTGTTGTTAAGAAAAATGCCACAGCATTATGCCCGTACCACCATTGTACCAATGCATCCTGAACTCCTGCATAAGCAGAATAACTTTTAAGAGCGCTGATAGGCAGCTCCATACTATTAAAGATATGCAATACTGCTACAGTAACAAATGTGGCAATATAAAACCATATAGCTACGTATAAATGACGCTGTCTTCTCTTCAATATCGTACCAATAAGGTTAGCACCAAAAGCTACCCAAACCAAAGCAATGGCAATATCAAACGGCCATTCCAATTCTGCATATTCTTTGGTGGTAGTATATCCTAGAGGAAGTGTAATCGCTGCTCCAACAATAATGAGCTGCCAACCCCAAAAATTAAAGTTGCTCAACCAGTCCTTCCACATCCTAGCCTTAAGAAGTCGCTGAGAAGAATAATAGACTCCTGCAAATATCGCATTCCCTACAAAGGCAAAGATTACCGCATTTGTATGCAATGGTCGCAATCGACCGAAACTTAACCAGGAAATACCGTCGGTCAAGTTGGGGAACAAAAACATAAATGCGAGTAAAAGTCCCACACTCATCCCTATGATACCCCAGAATAGTGTTGCAATTACAAACTTGCGAACGATTTTATTATCGTAATAAAACTTTTCTAATTCCATAATTTATACGTGTTGTTCTTGATTTTCTGTTGATTGGTTTTTTCTTTGTTTCTTAGTCTTCTTTTCGGTAACGAGTTCATCATCAAAAAGCATTCGAACCGATGGGGTGTACACATCATCATATTGTCCTTTCTTTACAGAAACCACAAAGGCGATAAAGAAGCCCACGGCCACAACCAAACTTATTGCAAGAAGCATATAGATGATACTCATACCTATTTGAATTACGGTGTAAAATTATTAAGGTGCATTTGCTTAAAAGATGACTTTTGTCAGTTTGAAAAAATAATTTTTATAGTCCCTCAAACCATTAAATACAATCCTATAACTCCTACTGTTCTATGTGCTTCAACAAGAGTATCGTCTTTACCAAAATCAATTTGATTACATAATCTTTCGAGCGATTGTAGTTTTAGTTTTAGATGTTTATACTCACTTATTAAATAATCATTCATCAGAAGACAATTTGAGCATTCGCTCAATTCATATTTCTTTTTCAACTGAACAAAAAGCTGTGCTATCTGATTGATTTCCTTTTTCATTTTAATTCAATTTTAGTTTTCATATTTTTTCCAATAATATATGTGCAAATGGTGGTAAATACCACAATACTAATCGAGCTCAACGGCATTAAAATGGCTGCAACTACAGGTGCAAGATTTCCCGTGACGGCAAATCCCAAACCAATAAGATTATAGAATAGCGAGAACATAAAAGCGTATTTTATAATGCCAATACTCTTTCGCGAAAGCGTCATAAACTCATTTAATTGTTCTAATTTGCTGGCATCAATAATGCCATCGCAAGCGGGCGAGAATACATTGACGTCCTCTGATACGGCAATACCCACGTTGCTCTGGGCGAGTGCACCAGCATCATTCAATCCATCGCCTACCATCATCACCTTTCTGCCCTGTTGTTGAAGGTTTTTTATAAAGTTGAGCTTGTCATCTGGCTTTTGATTAAATTTCAATAGAGAAGAATCTGGCAACTGACTTTTTAAGAATTCTCGTTCTCCATCATTATCACCAGATAGCACGACCAATTGGGCTGTTTTACCAATTTCATAAAACAACTTCTGCATACCGTCACGATAGTTGTTGTAGAATATGTAGCAGCCCTTGTATACATCATTAGTACTAATGTGCACTTGGGTATTTGAAGTTGTGGCGACTTGAGTATCGTGCCCTACAAAATTTTGACTTCCTATTTTTATGCTGGTCTCGCCATAAGTTCCTGTGATACCCTTACCAGTTTCTTCTTGAAAATCGTCGAGCGGATAGATGCCGTTATCCTGCAATAACTCATATAGGGCTCGGCTCAATGGGTGATTAGAGGCTCGTAAGGTGCTTTTGAGAATTTTTTGTTCATTTTCACTAAGTGTGATGCCTTCGTAGGTAATCAGATTTTTACTGTGGGTCGTTAGCGTTCCGGTTTTGTCAAAAACCACGGTGTCGATTTGTGCCATTTGCTCAATGACGCTACTTTCTTTTAGGTATAATTTCTTCTTACCGAAAATGCGAAGCATATTGCCTAAGGTAAAGGGTGCGGCTAGAGCAATGGCACAAGGACAGGCCACAATTAAAACCGCCGTGAACACATTAAAGGCTATACTGATATCTATAAACAACCATATCAAAGTTGATACAATAGCAATGGCCAGAATTATAATGGTAAACCGTTTGCTTATCTGGTCTGTAAGGTTTTCAAAGGTGGTGGCCTTATTTTTACTGAAGACTTCATTGTTCCAAAGTTGCGTGAGGTAGGATTGCTCAACAGCCTTGGTCACTTCGACCTCTATGATGCCCGACTTCTGTTTTCCTCCAGCAAAAATCTTGTCACCAGATGTTTTGGAAACCGGTGCGGCTTCACCAGTTACAAAGCTGTAATCGATTAACGCATCTCCCTTTATTAAAATTCCGTCTGTAGGTATCAGCTCATTGTTACGGATGAGGATTCTGTTTCCAGGTTTTAAATCGTAAACAGGGATTTGTACTTCTTTGGTTTTCGCCTTCACGGAAGCATTGTCGTTTTTGATTAACTGTGTAACAGCAATAGGGAAGTAGGATTTATAGTCTCTTTCAAAAGATAGAAATGAATACGTTTTTTGTTGAAAGAACTTACCTAACAATAGGAAAAATACCAAGCCAGTAAGACTATCAAAAAATCCGGTACCCCAATCCATTACAATATCCAACGTAGAGCGTACAAACAATACCGAAATACCAATCGAAATAGGTACATCTATATTTAAAATTCCAGACCGTAGGCCTTTTGAGGCTGATATAAAATAATCTCTTCCCGAATAAAAAACCACAGGAACGGCAAAGGCAAACATCAACCAACGAAATAGGTGCTTAAACTGATCCAGCCAGAATTCGCTAACTTCAAAATATTCAGGAAAAGACAGGAACATTATGTTGCCAAATGCAAAACCTGCAACGCCTAATTTGTAAATAAGGCTTCGGTTAATTTTCTTTTCTTTCTTGTTGAAGTCTTCAAGTGAGATATTGGGCTCATAGCCTATTCTGCTGAGCAGCAACACCAATTCCTTCAGATTTATTTCATCGGCATTATAAGTAATCCTAACTGATTTCTGTGGAAAGTTGACTTGCGCATTATTTACAGCGGGATGCAATTTGTGTAGATTTTCAAGTACCCAAATACAAGAACTACAATGAATATTTGGAATAACAAATGATACAACATGTATGTCCTGCTCGTCAAACTCCAATAGCTGGGTGATAATGGATTTGTTATCCAGAAAATCAAACCGTCCCTCAATTTTTAAAGGCGTCTTTCCAGGTGTGGCCTGTAAGTCGTAATAATATGTGAGGTCATTCTCGTTGAGAATGTCGAATACCATTTTACAACCATTACAACAGAAATACTTTTCTTGATGCTCGATGGTGGTATCACGGCAAGGGTCGCCACAGTGATAACAGTTTTTCATAATTTGCTCTATACCTGAGGCAAAGTTGGTAAGATTGGTCTTTAAAAAAGATGACTTTTGTCAGTTCGACTTAAATTCTTGTTATGAATTTTGGTCAAAATTTGGTATTTTGAAAAGAAAAAAATTATGAAACCTTCAGCAGTAAATTTACTGGATTAAACGACACTTATATTACTAACTCTAGCCTTTGCTTAAATAAACTCCCCTTTTAGTTGAGTGTTCTATGTTACTTGCTTAGAACAAGGTTTAATTGTATGTACTGTTTGTAAAATATTGAAGATGGGCACAAAACCTGTAAAACTTTCAAGGGTTTTTATGAAGGTAGGACGAATTTAGGAAGTTAGATTAATTATCATAAAATACGGATTGAATAAAAAATCTGTTAATTTTACAATCTATGAATGAACATTCAAATTCGCGGTGTGAAAATTGTATCATTAGGCAAATGAATAGTTTTAAAGCTTTAAGAAAAGAGGAGCTAAAACAAATGTCTGATAATAAAAAGACCAAAATAATCAAGAAAGGGGATGTCATTTTTAAAGAGGGCGAGCGATTGAGTGGTGTATTCTGTGTACGTAATGGTATTTCCAAGTTGTCAAAGATGAGTGACAATGGCCGTGATCAAATTGTAAAACTTGCCCAGAAGGGTGAGGTCCTTGGGCAACGATCTGTTATTGCTTCTGAAACCGCTAACCTTAGTGCTACAGCCCTTGAGGATATGGAAGTTTGTTTTATCCCGAAAAATCATATAGAAGAACCGTTACAAACCAATCCTGTTTTTACCAACGCAGTTCTAAAGCACATGGCTCAAGATTTAAAATACGCGGACGATATTATAGTTAATATGGCTCAAAAAACAGTACGCCAACGCCTCGCTGAGGTACTGATGTATCTGGAAGATAATTTTGGATTGGATGGAGAAGGTTATCTCTACCTTCAACTTTCACGAGCAGATATTGCCGATGTGGTTGGTACTGCTACTGAATTGCTGATAAGGACCTTAACCAAGTTCAAAAAAGAAAGTCTTGTTTCCACCTCTGGAAAACGTATAAAAATTGAAGATAAAAAAGCCCTCTACAATATTGTGGAAGGCTTATAGTAAATTCTACTGCATTTTAACAGTCAATACTGGAAGTGATGAATGGTTTACAATGTCTTCACTTATGCTTCCATTAAAGAAATGGGATAATCCCTTTCTGCCATGTGTTGGTATGGCAATTATGTCAACACCAGACAATGACGCAAAATTAAAAACCCCTTGTTCTACTGTATAGTCTGCAACACGATTTACTGTCTTAATTGCATTTACTGGATTGGGATGATTCACCTTATTAAAGAAACCTAAGAGCTTCTCGTCCATTTTCTTGGTACTTATGAATTGGTCATTAGGTAGATTGACATAAAGTAATTCTATCTTTACACTCAAAAGCGTGGCGATCTCAATAATTTTGTAATATGCGGAAATAGCCTCTTCATCAAAGTTGCTTGCAAAAATCAAGCGTTTTGGCGCAAAAATGAGGTCGTTTTCTTTTATTATAAGTACTGGAGTTTCTGAACTACGTACCACCTTTTCGGCGTTACTACCTTTAAAAATTTCTTTTAAGCCACTACTGCCACGAGAACCCATTACAATAAGTGATGCATTAATTTCCTGAGCAAAATTGTTAATACTGGTAAAATCCAACTTCTTTTGTAGCAAAGGTTCTACCAGAATATCATTTAAGAAAGGCTGCTCCAATAATTCTGAATACTTTTTTTCTGCAAGTTTGGTATGATAAACAGTTTCCTCAAGGGTGTTAGTTTTAGTTAACAATCTTTCTTCAATTCCGGCCATATGCGTAAGTACAATTTTTGCAGAAATTCGTTTAGCTATTGTTGCACCTATTTCTAAAGCTTTGCTACTTGTGCTTGTGAAATCTATAGGGATTAAAATGGTTTTCATAGTGCTTGTTTTTAAATTTTACCACAAATCTATAAGTAGAAAAATTTAAAAAAGATGATTTATGTCAGCCCTATTATTTTCCAATTTGTTTTTAAACCTAAGAGCTTTAAGTATATTGTTTAATGAATATTTAATTTTAATCTATAAAGCGCATCAATTACCGTTTAAAAACTATCAATTCACTATATTTATAACGTAAAAATCATAAATAATTGATTATTAATAATTTATAAGTTTGTTTTTTAGTAGTAAATATCTTACTTTACGATTTATTATTTTACTCATATACTTATTCATTTCGTAATAAGTATTTCCGCAAGTTTCTATCCCCATAGTTTGCAACATTATTGTTATGGAGGTAGTACAACAAACATTAATAGAAAGTTCTTGGCACAGTCAGTTAGAAAAATTGACCATGGAGCCATCTATTATCCTTTTATTTATATCTCCTCTATTTCCTGATAAAGAAGAAGTTCTTACTTATTTAACCAAGAAATTTCCAAAGGCATCAATTACTGGTTGCTCTACAGCTGGAGAAATATCTAATGTTTCTGTAACAGACAGAACAATATCATTTACAGCAATTAAATTCAATAAAATCACTCATAAGAAGGTTGCTGTTCCTCTAAATAAAATTGAAAACTCTTTTAAAAGTGGTGTTAACTTAGGAAATAAACTCCTTCATAAGGATTTAAAACATATTCTTTTGTTTAGCGATGGCTTAAACGTTAATGGTGCAGACTTAATTTCTGGATTAAAATCTGTTATTAATTCAACAAGCGTAACAGGAGGATTGGCTGCAGATGGTCCAGATTTTAAAAAGACTTTTGTTGTAAATAATAATAAACTTCAAGAAAAAACTATTGTAGGTATTGGATTGTATGGTGATTCCTTAAAAGTTGGGTTTGGATCTAAAGGGGGTTGGGATAGTTTTGGTATTGAGCGTTTAGTCACTAAATCTGAAAAGAATATACTTTTTGAACTTGACCACACTCCAGCCCTTGATGTATACAAATCTTATTTGGGTGATAAGGCTAAAGACCTTCCTTCTTCGGGATTATTGTTTCCACTAAGCATGCGTACAACTATTAACAAAGAACCTATAGTAAGAACAATATTAAGTGTTGATGAAAAAAATAAGAGTTTAACTTTTGCAGGTAATATCCCAAAAGGTGCCTATGTAAGATTAATGAAGGCTAATGTTGATAGACTAATAAATGGAGCTGAAACCTCTGCTGAAATTGCAAATAAATCGAATAATTATACTCCTGCATTAGCTATACTAATTAGTTGTGTAGGAAGAAGGCTTGTTCTTAAACAGCTTGTAGAAGAAGAAATAGAATCTGTTAGAGATGTCTTAGGAAGTGAAACTAAGATAACAGGGTTTTATTCCTATGGAGAGATTGCTCCTTTTGGAGAGTTTTCAGCATGTGAGCTCCATAATCAAACAATGACAATAACTACTTTAACTGAAGAGGTATGAGAAGTAAAGAGATACATAGATTGCTAAAAAGGCAATTAGCAAAGACTAATGACGAAAAGGTTACTTGTAGTGATAGTGCTACTGGCTTATTAGACCAGGTTAATGAAGCATATCATAGTTTTGATAAAGATATTCTACATCTAGAAAATATACTAGAACAAAGCTCTAAAGAGCTTTTTAAAGCCAATCAAGCCTTAAAACAGGAAGTAGATTTTTCACTTACTAGGCTTGAGTACATAGTAAAAAACATTAAGGGTGTTTTATTTCAATTAGATAAGGACGGGCGCTTTATTTATTTAAGTCCTGCTTGGAAGGATTTAACAGGTCTTTCAGTACTAAAATCATTAAACGCAAAGTATTCTTCATTTTTGGTTGGTGATAATGAGTCTGAAAAGAAAAAAATTGAACGTTTATTTAACTTAAAAAAGAAAAATAAACAAACTGTCTTAAAATTTATAAATCAAAATGAAGAAATAAAGTATATAGAAGTTTCTATTGCTCATAGATATGATGACGGCGGGAAAAGTATTGGAAGCATAGGAACTTTTACAGATGTCACTAAACTAAAGGAAACACAATTAAAATTAAAAAGAGCCAATAAGGCAAAGAATGAATTTATGGCAAAAATGTCTCATGATATGAGAACGCCATTAAACTCATTGATTGGTTTGTCTAATCTCTTGTTAATGGAGCCACATCTTAAAGAGCAAGAAGAAAGTTTAAATGCTTTATTGTTTTCTGCGAAGCATTTATTAGACCTTATAGATGGAATATTAGATTTTAATAAAATAGAGGCCAAAAATATAAACTTCGAGAAAAAGGAGTTTAGTCTAAACTATTTATTAGAAATCTTTAGAAGAAACTTCCAATTTCAAGCTCATGAGAAAAATATTGACTTTCAAATAAATAAAATTGGCGTTATCCCCAACATGGTAATTGGAGATAGTATTCGTTTATCTCAAATAATAAATAACTTACTTAGCAACGCTTTAAAATTCACCAATCAAGGTAAGATAGGGATTAATGTATCTCAAGTTTCAAGTACTCATAATAAATCAATAATTCGTTTTCAAGTTTTTGATACTGGGATTGGAATTGCAAAAGAAGAACAACGCAAGATTTTTAAGAAATTTAAGCAAGGTGCTAGTTCTAAAACAGATTTGAATCCTGGTGCTGGTCTTGGACTTTCTATATGTAAAGAGTTACTCAAACTTCAAGGAAGTACTCTAAAAGTGATTAGTGAGCTTGGTGAAGGAGCTGTGTTTCAATTTGATTTAGAATATACCACTAGGCATTCTCACTTAGCAAGCAAAAAAGCAGAAACCCCTCAAGTAGATTATTCAAACTTAAAAACCAATATTCTTGTCGTAGAAGACAACAAGCTTAATGTTTTTGTTTTAAGTAATTTTTTAAAGAAATGGGGCGCTAATTTTGAAGTTGTTGAAAATGGATTAGAAGCTGTCAAAGAAGTTTCTAATAATAATTACGATGTAGTGTTGATGGATTTAGAGATGCCGGTAATGAACGGGTACCAAGCAACAAAAAAAATACGTTTAATGTCAGACATAGATAAACGCGAAACTCCAATAATAGCTTTAACAGCTTCAGCATCAAATAAAGTTAAAAATGATGCTATAAAGGCAGGTGTAGATGAGTTTTTAACAAAACCCTTTAATCCCGAAGAGTTGTATCATATTTTAAAACAACATGAGCCAGTATACTTCTCTAAAGATATTATTTGATTTTTACAGAAATACTTTTATTGTAAGCTAGTATGACTTATTTTTAAAGATGCTAAACCTTGAAAATTACATTCGAGATATTCCTGATTTCCCAAAACATGGAGTTGTTTTTAAAGATATTACTCCCTTGTTAGCAAATAAAGAAGCTTTGGTTAGCTGCACAACTGCCTTACTTAACTTAACTGAAAATCAAAAAATTGATAAAGTAGTAGGGATAGAAAGCAGAGGATTCTTTTTTGCTACTTCACTTGCCCAGCATTTAAATGCCGGTTTTGTCCCTATTAGAAAGCCAGGAAAACTACCTTTTGAAACGTTAAAACAACCCTACACCTTAGAATATGGTATGGATGCATTAGAAATACATGAAGATGCTATCTCAAAAGGGGATAAGGTATTACTACATGATGATGTGCTAGCTACTGGTGGTACAGCAAGTGCCGCTTGTAAACTTATTGAAAAACTTGGAGGTGAAATTGTACAATGTAATTTTTTAATTGAGTTAGAGTTTCTAAAAGGAGCTAGTAAGTTGAGAAAATATGATGTAAGATCATTACTTACATATTAATCTAATGCATTTTTAGTAACCCATAATCGATATCCAAATAATACTTTTTGAAGTTTAGTAAGTTTTGCTATATCAACTCCTTTTTTGGTTAAGCTAGGTAAAATTGCTTTGTTGATTTTTGCTAACATTTTAAAAAATTGCTTCTTCATTCTATAAAAATACAAATAAAAAATGCCTGTATATTAATACAGGCATTCTGATTACAGATTTTAAAAAGGCTAATCTATTTCAAGTAGTATAGTTTCAATGGGCTCTCCATCATCACTACTAACACTAGTGCTGGATTTACTTCCTTTCCCATTCTTAATGTCAACTTTAATTCCAGTTATTTCGCCATTACTATTACGCTTAACTCTCTTGTAATTAAAGGTAACTCCCTTAGCAGCTAGATTTTTTTTCATTTTAGCTAAAGTTGCATCTGTTGTGTTTTTGTCTATTACAATAGCGTGATCACTATTTTTTGTAATTATTTCAATTACCCCATTCTTTCCTTTAGCACCATATTTTTTATCTGCTTTTTTTCCTTTTAAAACAGTTACAGATGCAATATCATTAGGGCTAATTTCTTCAATTTCAATTTCTGTTTCGTCTCCATCTATTATAATATATGGATCTGTATTAGAGTCGTCACTTCTTACAATTGCGATTTTACGTTTTTTGCCGTCTCTTCCACTCTCTCTAACCTTTGCTCTTGCTGTAGTATATTTTTCTCTAATAACTTTTCTTTCTTCATTCATCTCCTTTCTTCTTTCTTTCATTTTTTCACGTTTTTCTGAAACCTCCGCTCTTTTTCCTTCTAGCATTCTTCTTCTTTCAACAAATCGTTTCTCAATCTTTTCTAGATTGCCTAACAAAACATCTCCACTATCATTCATCACAAAATGAAAATCATCAATACCTTCATTGTCATCACTATTTATATGATAATTGCCACTTTTGCCATTACCATCATATTCTAAATGAATAGAAGTAATTTCATTTTTGCTATTTCGCTCTACATCATAATTCATATTTATATCATGTTCTTTTTTAAGCTGTGCCTTTAGTTTATCTAACTCTGCATTGGTTGTGTTTTTTGTAACCTTAAATTTTATTTCATTAATAGTCACTTTAGTAGGGGCTGTTATTTTTTTCAGGCTACTATTTTTTTCAGGCTTTTTAGCTATAACTTCTGTTACTGTGGTATTTTTTCTTTCTTCTGAAGAAGTACTATTAGATACCATCTCTTTATAAGGAGTTACTGTTGCTCCATTAGCAATATCTAAAACTACTGAAGGTGCTTCTACAGTTGGCTTATTTTCTGAAGTGCTTTTGATTTCAGAAATTGTTTCAGAAGGAATATACTCTATCACCTCTTTTACATTAAAACTAAATAGAAAAATAGCTAGTAATGGAAGAATGATTAACAACTTCCAATTGTTCTTGGGGTTTGATTTACTCTTGTTTAACATAATGATTCGTTTTTTTAAAAATGATTGATAAAAATTATTTGTGAGTGCTGGTACAGGTAAGGAGGAAGATGCTCTTACAAGTGCCAGTTGATATTCTTTTCTAGAATTTACTTGCTGTGCTGTTTCGTTATCTGCAATGTATTCAAGATTAGTTTCAATGCTTTTTTTGTATAGCCATGAGAAGGGGTTTATCCATTGTATTGCCCTAGTAATATGGACTAGTAAAATATCTATACTATGCCATTGTCTAGCATGAATTTGCTCATGTGCTAGTATCATCTCTAACTCTTTAGAGTTATGTAGTTTAGGGTTATAAACTATATAGTTAAAAAAAGAAAAAGGCGCTGTATTATCATCTATTTTTACAAATGTAAAACGGCCCTTTTTAATCTTTTTGTTAGTATTGATTAGCTTGAAGAGGGATACTAGCTGGACTACTATTTTAATAAACATGAATAAAAACCCTAAAGCGTAAACTGTTACAGCTATTATAAGCCAATCTATCACTACTACCTCTTGAGATGTTTTTATTTCTTCAATAGGTTGCTCAATTAGTACAAATGCAGAATCATCTAGTGGTAATGCTTCAATGTATGTTGTATAACTAAATGTAAGAAACGGAAGAGTAATAGCTGCTATAACTCCGCCAATTAAAAAGTGTCTATTTGCTTTAAAGTTTACATCCCTTTGTAATATGGTGTTATAGACTAAATAAAACAAAGCAAGAATCCCAGCCGATTTTAAAACGTATAATAGTATTTCCATAACCTTTACTTGTTTTCTATTATTTCTAAAATTTCGCGGAGCTCTTTTGCACTAATTTTCTCTTCTTTGGCAAAAAATGAAACCATGCTTTTATAGCTATTGTCAAAATATCGCTGGGTTGCTTGATTCATAAATTGTTTAGTATACGCCTCTTTACTAACTATTGGAAAATACTGATGCGTTTTGCCAAAAGCTTGATGTGAAACATATCCTTTTTCTTCTAAGTTTCTTACAATAGTTGAAACTGTGTTATAATGATTTTCATTTGGTAGAATGCTAACTATCTCTTTAACAAAGGCCTTTTCAAGCTTCCAGAGCGCTTGCATTACCTCTTCTTCCTTATTTGTTAATTGTTCCATGTTTACTTCCTTTTATGAGAATCTTTTTTATAAAATTGCTTTGTCATAGCAAACGTATAACTATTTTTATAGTTTCACAACTATTTTTGTAGTTATATAACTTGTTCTTTAGTTATTTATTGTCTTTTTGTTGATAGAATTCACGTTTCTCTATTCTGAAATCGTAAATCAAATGCCTATCTTCGTGCAACTAAATTTTATACATGAGCGTTGTTTTTATTCTATTAGGATTAACACTATTAGTAGTAGGAGGAGAGTTTTTGGTAAGAGCTTCAGTTGCATTATCTTTTAAGTTGAAGCTCTCTAAAATGGTTATAGGGCTCACAGTTGTTTCTTTTGCAACTTCGGCTCCAGAACTATTAGTAAGTGTAAATGCTGCACTAGATGGTTTTAGTGATATTTCTTTAGGAAATGTGATAGGGTCTAATGTCGCTAATATTGGACTTGTGTTAGGGGTAACAGCTATTATTGCTCCACTAGCAATAGATAAGGACTTTTATAAATTTAATTGGCCTGTGATGATGCTGCTTTCTATAGCATTGTATTTTCTATTAAGTTCGGGAAACCAGTTGGATAGGCTAGAAGGTGTTGGTCTTATTGTAATTCTTATAATTTATTTAGTTTTATTAATTGCTAGGGCTAGAAAACAAAGTAGAAGAGGGGTAACCGAAACTGTAGATGATTCATTATCAAAAGTTACTTCTGTAAAAATTATTATTTGGTTAGTTATCGGTGGTGTTGCGCTTTGGGGTGGTAGTGAGCTACTCGTAAAAGGAGCTGTAGATTTAGCAACAAGCATGGGAGTTAGTGAACGTGTTATCGCGGTTACTATGATTGCAGTAGGGACTAGTGTGCCTGAGTTGGCTGCTTCGGTAATAGCTGCATTAAAAAAAGAAAAGGCATTATCACTAGGAAACTTAATAGGCTCTAATATTTTTAATATTGCTTCTGTTTTAGGTATTACTGCAATTATACAACCTATTGATGTTAATAGCCCAGAAGTCTTGTCTAGCGATATTTTTTGGATGATTGGCTTTGCAGCTGTTTTAATTCCACTTGCATTTCTTCCTAAACGATTTGAGATTAATCGCATTAAAGGATTACTTATTGTAGTCGCATACTGTATTTTTATAAGTATGGCTTTTATTCAGTAGTAAGTCCCAGTCTAAGTTCACAATTGCAGTTAACAGTTTTGGTATTATTAGTTACAATTAAAACCCTATTTTCTAATCACCCAGTTATCCAATTGCCTAACTCCAATCGTTCATATTCTAATAGCGTAGCGAGTCCATTTTCTATGTTCTTAAAACTAAGCTATTCAAGTTTTTCTTCTTCTCTTTTTTTTAGAATTTGATTTTTGAGTAAAAAAAGGGGGTTATTAACACAAAAACCTAATTTATTGATAACTTAACATAAAAAAACAGGGGGTGCAAATTAAAATAGCATACTTTTGTGCTTTAAATTTGTAAAAAAATCACTTAAAAAGTACAAAAATGTCCACATTAAGATTTCAAGCAATCAAAGAAACATTTAATCGTCCTACTATTAATGTTGATGAACCAGAAAGACGTTCGTCAATTTACGGGCATAATGTTTTTAATGAAGCAGCTATGCGCCAGTATCTAACCAAAGACTCATACAAGAGTGTGATGGATGCTATTGAGAATGGTTCAAAAATAGATAGATCTGTAGCAGACCATATCTCAACAGGGATGAAAGAATGGGCTATCTCAAAAGGAGCAACCCACTATACCCATTGGTTTCAACCATTAACAGGATCAACGGCAGAGAAGCATGATGCTTTTTTTGAAACTACCGGAGATGGATTGGCAATTGAAAAGTTTGGCGGTGGACAGTTAGTACAGCAAGAGCCAGATGCATCTAGTTTTCCTAATGGCGGAATTCGTAATACTTTTGAAGCAAGAGGGTATACAGCTTGGGATCCAACATCACCAGCTTTTATTTATGGAACCACACTATGTATTCCTACCGTTTTTGTTGCGTATACAGGAGAGGCACTAGATAATAAAACACCTTTACTACGAGCACTACAATCTGTAGATCATGCTGCAACAGCAGTAGCAAAGTATTTTGATAAAAATGTATCTAAAGTAAATGCAACTTTAGGGTGGGAGCAAGAGTATTTTTTAATAGATAAATCTTTAGCAAAGTCAAGACCAGATATTAACCTCGCGGGGAGAACATTGCTAGGGCATGCTTCAGCAAAAGGACAACAATTAGATGATCACTACTTTGGTTCAATACCAACACGAGTGCTTAACTACATGCGTGATTTGGAAACCGAATGTATGTATTTAGGAATTCCTGTAAAAACTAGACACAATGAGGTGGCGCCAAATCAGTTTGAGCTAGCTCCAATTTTTGAGGAGACTAATTTAGCTGTAGATCATAACTCATTATTAATGGATGTTATGAGTAAAGTTGCAGATCGCCATAATTTTAAAGTTTTATTCCACGAAAAACCTTTTGCAGGTATTAATGGTAGTGGAAAACACAATAATTGGTCATTGGCTACAAATACAGGAGTAAATTTATTAGGACCTGGAAGTACCCCTATGAAAAATCTTCAGTTTTTAACCTTTTTTATTAATACTATTAAAGCAGTTAATGAGTATGAAGAACTTTTAAGAGCGGCAATTGCAAGTGCAAGTAACGACCATCGTTTAGGTGCAAACGAAGCACCACCCGCTATTATTTCAGTTTTTATTGGCTCGCAACTTACTCAAGTATTGGATGAACTTGAAAAAGTTACCAATGGGAAGCTATCACCACAAGAAAAAACAGATTTAAAACTAAATGTAGTAGGTAAAATTCCTGAAATATTACTAGATAATACAGATAGAAATAGAACATCGCCTTTTGCATTTACAGGGAATAAATTTGAGTTTAGAGCTGTGGGATCTACGGCAAACTGTGCAAAGTCAATGACAGTTTTAAATGCTATCGTTGCAAAACAACTTAGGGCATTTAAAGAAGAAGTAGATGCCTTAATAAAAGGTAAGAAAATGAAAAAAGACGACGCTATCTTTAACGTACTTAGAGAGTATATTAAAGATTCTAAGCGTATTCGTTTTGAAGGAGATGGCTATGGAGAGGCGTGGGAAAAAGAAGCAAAGAAAAGAGGTTTAAGTAATAATAAAACTACTCCAGAAGCCTTAAAAGCACAAGTTTCTAAAAGAACTATAGCGTTGTATGAAGACCTTGGTATTATGAGCAAGGTTGAAATTGAAGCACGCTACGAAATTGAAGTAGAAGAATATGCAATGAGAATCCAAATTGAAGGAAGAGTACTTGGTGACATTGCAAGAAATCATGTGATTCCTACTGCTATTAAGTACCAAAATGTTTTAATTGAAAACGTGCAAGGACTTAAAGATATCTACGGAAATAAATTTAAAGATTTTGCTGGAGAGCAAATTGAGCTAATTGAAGCAATTAGTGGACACATTGCAAAAATTAACAAAGGCATTACCGATATGATCAATGCTCGTAAAAAAGCAAACAAAATTGATAATGGAGAAAAAAGAGCTTCATTATATTGTAATAAAGTAAAGCCTTATTTTGATGAGATTAGATACCACTGTGATAAGCTAGAATTATTAGTAGACGATGAGCTATGGCCATTGACTAAATACCGTGAATTATTATTTACGCGTTAATAACTATTAAAATCTAAAGAAATGGCATAACCTAGTTATGCCATTTCTTTTTTTACCTTTGTTCTATGAGTCAAGAAGTTTCAAAACGATATGCCCAGCGAGGTGTTTCAGCAGGTAAAGAAGATGTACACAATGCTATTAAAAATGTAGATAAGGGATTGTTCCCAAAAGCATTTTGTAAAATAGTGCCAGACTACCTAACGGGTAGCAAAGACCATTGTGTGATTATGCATGCTGACGGTGCAGGCACAAAATCTTCTTTAGCATATATGTATTGGAAAGAAACTGGAGACATTTCAGTCTGGAAAGGAATTGCACAAGATGCCCTCATAATGAATATTGATGATTTATTGTGTGTGGGAGCGATAGACAATATTATGCTTTCTTCTACCATTGGAAGAAATAAGAACCTTATTCCAGGTGAAGTAATTTCGGCAATTATTAATGGTACCGAACAATTGCTGGAAGATCTGTCAAAATTTGGAGTCGAGATATATTCCACAGGAGGAGAAACTGCAGATGTAGGGGATTTGGTGAGAACCATTATTGTAGATTCTACCGTTACAGCAAGAATAAAGCGCAGCGAAGTCATCGATAATGCGAATATAAAAGCAGGAGATGTTATAGTTGGCTTGTCTTCTTTTGGACAAGCAACCTATGAAACAGAATACAATGGAGGTATGGGAAGTAATGGACTTACTTCTGCAAGACATGATGTATTTGAAAAATATTTAGCTTCTAAGTACCCTGAAAGTTTTGACCATTCAGTACCAAAAGACCTTGTGTATGCAGGATCAAAAAAACTGACAGATACTGTAAAAGACTCTGCGCTTGATGCGGGTAAGCTAGTGCTATCACCAACAAGAACTTATGCGCCAATCATCAAAGAGATTCTAAAAAGTTACAGTAATAAAGAAATTCACGGAATGGTTCATTGTAGCGGAGGAGCACAGACAAAAATCCTCCACTTTATAGATAATCTTCATATTGTAAAAGACAATCTCTTTGATGTTCCTCCACTATTTCAATTAATTCAACAAGAAAGTGGTACAGACTGGAAAGAAATGTATCAAGTTTTTAATATGGGGCATAGAATGGAGTTGTATGTTCCAGAGGAAGTCGCTTCAAAAATTATAGAGATCTCAAACTCTTTTAATGTGGATGCTCAGATAATTGGTAAAGTAGAATCTTCTGAAGAAAAAAAGCTAACTATAAGCTCAGAGTTTGGGACATTTATTTATTCTTAGGGATTCTCAACATCCTTTAACTTTTAATTAATGTAAGTTAAATAAAACTAATTTTCATATTTTTACGTAAGTAATTACCTACAATTAACTAATTAAAGTATGAAAACAATACTACCTAAAAAGTATAGGAACTTACTATATCTTTCAATTTTTTTAATTTTAATTAATTTACTAGTAATATATTTTTATGATTTACAAGTAAGTAGATACGTTAGGCTTGCTTCAACAACTATTGTATTAGTATACTCACTTTTTTATAAAGGATATAAATTTAAATTTCTTTTTGTAGCGTTATTAGCATTCTTAATAAAAGACATATTTGTCTTAGACTATGAAGACCCCTTTTCAAAAACAATGAGTTTTGTCTTTGGTAATTTTGCTTACATTCTAGTAGTATTATTGGTATTACTTAAAGTAAAATTTAAAAAGTCTACTCCCATTATATTAGTATTCGTTTTAACTTTAGTAATACTCAATGTGGTTAATGTATTTTACCTTTCAGATATCATAGTCCAAAAACTTGACAATACAACACAGTATGTTTTGTTTATGCTGCAATCTGTGCTTCTAATTTTATTAGGTTTAGTAGGTTTTTCATATAATGAACGATATGTTGGAAAAACACCTTTACTTTTTTTATACCTTGTTATGTCAATCATTATGTGTGATTTAGCAGGGCTCGCTGCTTACTTTTTTGAGTTCCAAGTAGCGTTTTATTTTGAAAGAATTTTTTACTTGCTCTCACTTATTTTATTATTAAACTTTTCTATTAACAGAGAAACTCAAATTTCAAATAATCTAGTACTTAAAGAAAAGGAGTTTATTCTATAATATTCTACTTTGCTTAGATTGAATGCTTTCTTTATTTATTGTAAATTTGAAAGCTATATTGAAACCTTCTTTCAATAGAATTTAAAGTATGTTAGAGAAATTACAGATTGTAAAAAATAGATTTGATGAGGTAAGCGACCTTATCATTCAGCCAGATATTATAAGCGACCAGAAACAATATGTTCAGCTTAATAAAGAATACAAAGATTTACGTTTGCTTATGGATAAACGTGAAGAGTATCTTTTGGCTACGGAGCGAATAGAAGAAGCAGAAGAAATTATAAAAGACGGAAGCGACGATGAGATGGTGGAGATGGCAAAAATGCAGTTAGACGAAGCTAAATCTAAAATTCCTCCGCTAGAAGAAGAAATTAAGTTTTTATTGATACCTAAAGATCCTGAAGATGCTAAAAATGCCGTAATGGAAATTAGAGCAGGAACGGGTGGTGATGAAGCTAGTATATTTGCAGGTGATTTGTTTAGAATGTACTCTAAGTATTGTGAAAGTAAAGGCTGGCGGACTAGTGTTGTGGATTTTAGCGAAGGTACAAGTGGAGGATATAAAGAAATCCAATTTGAAATAGAAGGTGATGATGTATATGGAGTTTTAAAATTTGAAGCAGGTGTACACCGTGTGCAGCGTGTGCCACAAACTGAAACACAAGGACGAGTGCACACAAGCGCTGCAACTGTCATGGTATTTCCAGAAGCCGAAGAATTTGATGTTGAAATAGACCCTAAAGATGTTAGGATAGATTACTTTTGCTCTTCTGGACCTGGAGGACAATCTGTAAATACAACCTACTCTGCAGTACGTTTAACGCATGAGCCCACAGGATTGGTAGCACAATGTCAAGACCAGAAATCTCAGCATAAAAATAAGGAAAAGGCTTTTAAAGTGTTACGCTCACGATTATACGACTTGGAGCTAGCAAAAAAGCAAGCTGAAGATGCAGAAAAGCGTGGTTCTATGGTAACAAGTGGTGACCGTAGTGCAAAAATTAGAACTTATAACTATCCGCAAGGACGTGTAACTGATCATAGAATAAACCTTACACTTTATGATTTAAGCAATATTATTGACGGAGATATCCAGAAAATAATAGATGAGTTACAGTTGGTAAGCAATACAGAAAAACTAAAAGAATCTGGAGAAACATTTTAACCTATGACTACCGAAAGTTTAGTTTTAGAGATTAAAAAGAAACAATCCTTTTTATGTATTGGACTAGATGTAGATTTAGATAAAATTCCAAAACATTTACTTCAGGAAGAGGATCCTATTTTTGCTTTTAATAAAGCGATTATTGATGCCACTCATCATCTAGCTGTAGCATATAAGCCTAATACTGCTTTTTATGAAGCATACGGTATAAAAGGGTGGATGTCTCTTGAGAAAACAATTGCCTATTTAAATAGTAATTACCCAGAAATTTTCACCATTGCAGATGCAAAAAGGGGAGATATTGGTAATACTTCAAAGATGTATGCAAAAGCTTTTTTTGAAGATTTAGGTTTCGACTCTGTTACTGTGGCTCCGTATATGGGTAAAGATTCTGTAGAGCCATTTTTGTCTTTTAAAGATAAACACACCATTCTTCTGGCCTTAACTTCTAACCAAGGTGCTTTCGATTTTCAGACCAAAAAAGTTAATGGAGATGCACTTTATAATGAAGTATTAAGGACCTCGAAAACTTGGGAAAATGCAAAAAACTTAATGTATGTAATTGGAGCCACTAAGGCAGAATACTTAAGTAAGATACGAGAAATTATACCAGATAGCTTTTTGTTGGTGCCTGGGGTAGGTGCTCAAGGAGGTAACCTTAAGGATGTTTGTAAATATGGAATGACAAAAAACGTGGGATTACTTATTAATTCTTCTAGAGGTATTATTTATGCTTCTTCTGAAAAAGACTTTGCTAAAGCTGCTGCTGGCAAAGCAAAGGAGTTACAATCTCAAATGCAGCAAATTCTTTCAAAATAATTTTTTATAAATAATGGAGTGTGTTGATCAATTAGGAAGAAAACTACAGTTTTCGAAACCTCCTAAAAGGGTTGTCTCACTCGTTCCTTCTCAAACCGAATTACTTGTTGATATAGGTTTACGAGAAAACCTAGTTGGAGTCACAAAATTTTGTATACACCCCAAAGATTTGCGTAAGAACATTACTGTTGTGGGAGGTACAAAAAATGTAAATTACAAAAAGATTGAAGCATTACGTCCAGATATAATTATATGTAATAAAGAGGAGAATACTAAAGAAATAGTAGAGGGTTTATCATTAATTGCACCTGTGTGGGTTAGCGATATTTATACAATTGAACATGTTTTTGAAATGATACATAGCATAGGAGAGATATTTAATGTTTCCCAAAATGCTTCAATACTAATTGAGGGTATTAAAAGCTCCAAAGCAAGTTTTTTGAAGAATTTTCAGCCTGTTGAAAAGAGTGTCTATTATTTGATATGGAAAAACCCTTTTATGGTTGCTGGACAAGACACCTTTATTAATACTTTACTTAAACTAAACAACTACAAAAACCTTTCAGAAAAAAACTCTAGATATCCAGAGGTGTCAATTACTGATTTAAAAAAAGCAGATTTAGTTTTACTTTCTTCTGAGCCTTTTCCATTTAAAGAACAGGATATGATAAAACTAAAAAAAGAACTTAACACAGAAGTTCTTTTAGTGGATGGGGAATATTTTAGTTGGTATGGTTCAAGACTTAAGGATAGTTTTAATTACTTTAAGTCGTTACATTAATTTATTTATCTGCATTTTTTAAAGAAAGGTATTTTATTTCATCAAAAATTTCTTTCGCTCGTTGTTGTATTCTATCACTTTCTCTTTCATCCTTTAATGCTACTTTGTAGGATTTGCGCATTAAATAAGTGTAGCGTTCTTTTAAGCGCTCCAACTTTTCTTTTGATTTAAACCATCCAAACATACCTAAATTCTTACGCTACAAATATATAGGCAGTATTTCTGTAATTTTATTAATGCTTGGTTAATTCTATATTAAAGTAGATACTAAAAAGTTAATTTTTAATAATTTGACTAGTCTTGTAATGCAAAAACTTGTTTTAATAGCGTAGTAGTTCTAGAAGAAACTTTTGTTCTAATTTGTTTTTCTTCAACAGCTATCATAGTGTAAACTCCTTTTAGGGCTTGATTTGTCACATAATCTGTTAAGTCTGGATTTACTTTGTTAACAAAAGGGACACTATTATATTTTGTAATAATGTTTGTCCATACCTGATCTGCACCTACTTTAGAAAAAGAATTTTGTATGACCGGATTAAATTTTGAGTACAAGGCAGAATTTGTTTTAGATTTTAAATAAGATGTGGCAGCATTATCTGGCCCAAGTAGAATATTTTTTGCATCATTAAAGGTAATGTCTTTTACAGCAGATACAAATATTGGTGTTGCTTCTTTTACGGCGTCCTCTGCAGCTCTATTAAGCACTTTAAGCCCTTCATCAGCAAGGCTACCAAGTCCTATGTCTCTTAAAGTTCTATCGACCTTTTGCAATTCTTGTGGGAGTAAAATTTTTACTAATTGATTTTTATAAAAACCATCTTTTTGAGTAAGCTTAGAAACTTGTTTGTCAATTCCAAAATCTAATGCCTGTCTCAATCCATTTGCAATCATTGTAGGGTCGGTTCCAACACCTCCATTTGGTAATGAATTTACAACGTTTTGTAATTCTGCACAGGAGAAAGTTGTAAAAATTAAAAATAAGATAGCTACTCTTTTAAAATGCATGAGGTTTTGTTTTAATGTTTGATTATAAAGATAAAAAAAAGCCCTTGTAATAATACGAGGGCTTTATATAATTTTTAAAGGGAAAAAATTACTTTAATTTAGTAAATAGTTTTTCCATTTTTTCTTTTTCTTCATCAGCTAATGTAGGATCTACAAGGATACGTCCACTATGCTCATCTGTAATAATTTTTTTACGAGATGCAATTTCCATTTGTACTTGAGGTGGAATTGTAAAAAATGAACCTCCAGATGCACCACGCTCTACAGCTACAACAGCAAGACCATTTTTTACATTAGAACGAATTCTTTTGTATGCCTTAATTAGACGATCTTCTATCTTTTTTTCGAACTTTTGAGATTCTTTTATAAGTGCTTGCTCTTCTTTTTCAGTTTCTTTAAGAATTTCATCTAGTTCTCCTTGTTTATGCTTTAAATGTTCTTCTCTAGCAGTAAGGCGATCTTTAGTTTCCTCTATTGTAAGATTTTTTTGTTCAATCTGAACTTTAAATTCCTTAATGTGCTTTTCGGCAAGTTGAATCTCTAACTCTTGAAATTCTACTTCTTTACTTAAAGAATTATATTCACGATTGTTACGAACGTTATCTTGTTGTTTCGTATATTTTTTTATAAGCTCTTTAGACTCTTCAATCTGATTCTTTTTTGCCTTAATGCTATCTTCAATAGTCTCAAGTTCAAGATTAAGCTTTTCCAGACGCTTGTTCATGCCTGCCACTTCATCTTCAAGGTCTTCCACCTCTAATGGCAGTTCTCCGCGAACATTTCTAATTTCATCAATTCTTGCATCGATTAATTGTAAATCATACAAGGCTCTTAATTTTTCTTCTACAGTAATTTCTGTCTTTGTTGCCATACGTTAAAAATAGCTAATTGGATTGGTGTTTACTTGTGATAAAACAACCTTACCTCCCGATAAGGCAGGTGCAAAATTAGTAATTTTTTTTGTAAGCACATCAACTAAAAGTTCTTTTGTAAACTGTTCACTTTCATAATGTCCAATATCTGCCAATAAAATATTGTTTTCTGCTTTGAAAAAGTCATGATATTTAAAGTCTGAAGACACAAACGCGTCTGCTCCTGCTGACTTGGCAGCATTTATTGCAAAAGCACCGCTACCACCCAAAACAGCTACTTTTTTTATTGGCTTATCTGTAAATTTTGAATGTCTAACACATTCAGTTTTCATTGTTTGTTTTAAAAAACGTAAAAACTTACCCTCACTAAGCTCATTTTGCAATTCGCCCACCATACCCATACCAATATGCTGGTTTGTGTTTTCTAAGGTTGTAATTTCATAAGCAACCTCTTCATATGGGTGTGATTTTAACAAAGTTTCAATCACTTTTCTTTCTAGATGCTTATGGAAAGTGATTCCTAGGTTTGTTTCTTTTTGTACCTCAAAGTTGCCTTTTTTTCCTTTTACGGGGTTAGAGTTGTCATTTCCTTTAAAAGTACCATGTCCTTCAGAAGTAAAGCTGCAATTATCATAATTTCCAATAGCACCAGCACCAATTTTAAATAGAGAACTCCTAACCTCTTCTAAATTTTCATTAGGGACAAAAGCAACTAGTTTTTTAATTGTGCCTTTTTGTGGAATTAATATTTTAGTGTTTTGAAGCTGAAGTTTCTCTGCTACCTTAGCATTTACTCCTTCAAAACTATTATCTAAAGCTGTATGGATTGCAAAAATGGCAATATCATTTTTTATTGCTTTGAGCACGGCACGTTCCACATAGGTATTACCAGTAATTTTTTTTAATCCAGAAAATATAATAGGGTGGAAGCTTACAATTAGATTACAATTATTTTCAATTGCTTCATCTACAACTTCCTCAAGGGTGTCTAGAGTTACTAAAATATTTGAAACTTCTTTGTTTGCATTACCAACTAATAAGCCTGTATTATCAAAATCCTCAGCATATTGTAGAGGAGCAAAGTCTTGTAATAACGCTATGATATCTTTAATTTTCATAGTATTTGGTTTTATGGTAAAGATAAGAGTTTATAATTTTGAGAGTGTAGTGTATTGTAATTTGTATTTTTGACTGTATGAAAGTATTGCGATGGTTGCTTTTTCCATTTACCATTTTATATTGGGTTATTACAAGTACTAGAAACTATTTGTATGATACTGGTATTTTAAAAAGTACATTTTACAATCTTCCTGTAATTTGTGTGGGTAATCTTTCTGTAGGTGGAACCGGAAAATCTCCAATGATAGAATACTTAATTTTGTTATTAAAAGAAGACTTTAAAATAGCAGTATTGAGTAGGGGGTATAAAAGAAAAACTTCTGGTTATATAGAGGTCGATGTTAATCATAGTGTGCTACAAGTAGGAGATGAGCCATTGCAAATAAAACAAAACTTTCCAGATGTAACTGTTTCAGTATGTGCAAATAGAAGGGAAGGAATAGAGAAGTTAAAAGAAAAAGCAGGAATAATTTTACTAGATGATGCTTTTCAGCATCGAAAAGTAAAGGCCTCAACAAATATTGTATTAACATCATTTAATGATTTATATACAAATGATTTTCACTTACCTACAGGAAACCTAAGAGAGTCTAAAAATGGAATTAAAAGAGCCTCAATCATAGTAGTTACAAAATGCCCTGAAAAACTCTCTTATGCTAAGATGCAAGAGATTGAATATAGATTGCAGTTAAAACCGGAACAGAAACTATATTTTTCAAAAATAAGTTATGACAAAGAAATCTTTGGTGTTTCTGAAACACTCCCGCTAGAATACCTAAAAGATAAAGACTTTACACTTGTAACTGGAATTGCAAACCCTACCCCACTCGTTGAATTTTTAAAAGATAAAGAGTTTAGTTTTAAACACGAGCATTTTCCGGACCATCATAACTTCTCTGACAAAGAAATTGAAAGGCTTAAAAAAAATGAAATTATTATCACTACTGAAAAGGATTTTATGCGCCTGAAAGAACCTCTTAGAAAATATGCATTGTATTACTTGCCAATAAAAACCATGATTTTAAGAAATCAAGAAAAGGTATTTAAAGAAACTATATTAGAAGAAATAAAGAACTACAAGTCTAATAGTTTATAGGTCACTAAACTCTTTTTGAACACTTTCAAGTGTTTTGTATATTTTCTCAAAGAAGTCATTAGTTTTAAATGGTTTAGGAATAATTTCATTAAACCCAGCTTCAAAGAAGGTGTCAAGATTTTCATCAATAGTTACGGCAGTAAGTGCTATAATAGGGATGCTTTCGTTAAATAACCTTATTTTTTTAGTAGCTTCTACACCACTTATCCCTGGCATGTGAATGTCCATTAAAATTAAATCGTATTTAGTATCTCCAACCATTTTAACTGCATCCAAACCATTATCTGCCACTTCACAGATAATATTGTTCTTTTCTAAAATCTTTTTAGTAATCATCTGGTTGATTTTGTTGTCTTCGACAACTAAAATTTTCTTGTTTTTTAGTTTTGAGAAATCAACAACATATTCTTCTTTCTTGTGTACTTCTTTTTCGCTTAATTCTACAACGCCAAAATTTATAGTAAACCAGAACTTAGACCCTTTACCTAACTGGCTTTCTAGATGAATTTTACTGTCAAGTAATTGTAATAAGTTTTTTACAATTGATAGCCCTAAACCAGTTCCACCAAATTTTCTGTTCACTTGAAGAGAAGCCTGTGAGAAAGTTTCAAAAATACTTTTTTGCTTTTTTCTAGAAATACCAACACCATTATCTTCAACCTCAAAGAGCAATAAGATTTTATTATTCTTTTTCTCTTTGTTTTTAACTCTTATTGTAACCTTTCCGTTTTCAGTAAACTTCACAGAATTACCAACAAGATTTATAAATATTTGAGATATTTTTAATGGATCACCAATTAACTTTTTAGGGATAGATTCATCAAACTCTAGTTTAATGACATTGTTTCTATCATCAGCAGATTTTTTAAGAGCAATTAGTACATCTTTTAATCTTTTTTCTAGACTAAAAGTTGTTTTCTCAACCTCTACTTTATTTGCGTCTAGTTTGTTGAGGTCTAGTATGTTATTAATTAGTGATAGTAAATACTCTCCAGAAAACTTTAAGGAGTTGAGGTGTTCTTTTTGATTTGGAGTTGGGTTTTCATCCATTAACAAGTCTGTAAGACCAGTAACTGCGTACATAGGCGTACGAAGCTCGTGTGTTATGGTTGATAAAAATTGAGCTTTTGCTAAAGAGGCTTTTTCTGCCTTTTCTTTAGCCAATTCCAATTCGGTATTTTTATCTTGTAAAAGGTCGTTAGCCTTTGCTCTTAGATTATTGTTTTTGTAAAGGGATAACGTTAGAAGCGATAGAATAACTATAAGTGCCACACTAAGCGCTGTAGTCATTTTGGTAAAACTTATAGATTTTTGTTGATCTGCAATGTCTTGCTCTTGCTCTTTTATCTTATTGTTAAGATCTACAATATTAAACTCACTATCTACTCCTTCTGATGTAGCCAAAATATAAAGCTCATTTAACTTTGAAGTAGTTGCTTGATAATTAGTAAAATTACTTTCGGCTTTTTCAATATCTCCAGTCCTAAAACCTAGCATAGCCGAAACCTTATAATAATTCTGACTTAATTTAATAAAATCGTTATTTTCAATAATAGGCTTGGCTTTATCTATAGCTTTTTTTGCTTCTATTATTGCATTTTCAGCAATCTCTTCTGGGAAGTGTAGTAGTGACTCAGCCTTGTGAATATGTGAAAAAGCTTCATTGTAGTAATCTTCATTACTATTAAAAATAGGGATAGATGCATCAAAATAGTTAACTGCTACCTCATATTCATTAGTTTGCATGGCAAGCAATCCTTTTCCTGATAAATTTTTAGCATTAATTAATTCATTAGGATTCAAATTTAAGATGTCATCAACTACTTTAAAACTATTAGTAGCTTCAGAAAACTTGTTCTGCTTTATGGTTATAAAACCTTTTAAAGCATGAGATCTAGCAAGTAATTCTTTATTAGGAGTATTTTCAAGAAACATGATACTTTTATCAATATCAATAATTGCTTTTGGGTAATTCTCTGTTAAGTAATTTAGTCTAGCTAGTTCTAGTAAAACATTAGCTTTTAGGGTATTGTCGTCTAAAGAGGGCGCGTAACTATTAGATAACTCAAGGTTGCTAATAATTTCAGGAATCTCCATTTTTAACATTGACTCTTTGGCAGTCTTTAAAGCATTCTTTACAGCAATAATAGAGTCACTCCTAGTTTCTTGCGCGCTAAGTGTCAATAGACATAAAAAGGACGCAAAAAATAGGAGTAAACGGGTATTTCTTTGTAAGCTTAAATAGTTCAAACTATTGTACTTGAGCGTTAAATATAGTTATTTCCTCGAAAATTGAGGTATTTTTTTACTGAATATGTAAGATTAAATCTTTTATTCGATTAGAATACCCTACCTCATTATCATACCAGCCTATAATTTTAATCATTTTCCCTATTACTGAGGTCATACCTGCATCAAAAATACAAGAATATGGATTTCC
Organism: Patiriisocius hiemis; assembly: GCF_031846325.1. Taxonomy (NCBI): domain Bacteria; kingdom Pseudomonadati; phylum Bacteroidota; class Flavobacteriia; order Flavobacteriales; family Flavobacteriaceae; genus Patiriisocius; species Patiriisocius hiemis. Next base: position 47,181 of record NZ_JAVRHZ010000004.1, read on the forward strand.
TACAATATCAATAGAAACAATGGGGTCTTCAGTATATTGCATAATACCTTTAAGGTTAGTTTCTGAAGCTTTTTTGAAAGCAGAATTTACCTCTTCTATACTTACTTTATTACTTACATTTAAAGTAATATCTGTCAAAGAACCATTAGCAACAGGTACTCTAATGCCACAACCTCCAATTACCGATGCCAGATCTGGAAAAATTTTGGTTAATGCTTTAGCAGCTCCCGTTGTTGTGGGAACAATAGATTGACCCGCTGCTCTCGCTCTTCGTAAGTCTCTATGCGGCTGGTCATGTAAGCTTTGATCTGAGGTATATGAGTGTACAGTAGTTATGTAAGCCTGCTCTATGTTGCACAATTCATGTATTACTTTTAACATAGGTGCTGCATTATTTGTAGTGCAGGAGGCATTAGAAATTATAGTGTCTTCTTTAGAGAGAATTTTATTATTCACCCCCAAAACAATTGTTTTAATTTCATCTTCTAAAGGTGGGACAGAAAGAATTACTTTTTTTACAGAACCAGTTAGGTGTTTTTCTAAGACATTTTTAGTTTTAAACTTTCCGGTACATTCAATAACTAGGGATGCATCTTTCCAGTTTATGTTACTTATTTCTTGCTCTGAAGAATAATAAAAGCTTTGACTTCCAACTTCTAGTGTATTATTTTTTGTAGAAATTTCTTCATGCAAAACACCATGAATACTATCATATTTTAAAAGGTGCGCCATAGTTTCAATAGGGGCTATATCATTAATAGCTACTACTTTAATCTGTGGGTGATTGTATAATGTTCTAAATAGTGTTCTGCCTATTCTACCAAATCCATTGATGCCAACTTTAATTGTTGCTGCCATATCTAGTGGTGTTTAGTTTAGGTAAGATGCTTTTGAGCTTTATAAGAAGAACGAACCAATGCACCGCTTTCTACATGACGGAACCCCATTTCTAGACCAATGGTCTCGTACTTTTTAAATTGTTCTGGTGTAATAAACTCCTTTACGGGTAAATGCTTTTTTGAAGGTTGCAGGTATTGACCTATGGTTACAATATCTAACCCTACATTTCTTAAGTCTTGTAGTGTTTCCAGTACTTCATCTTCGCGCTCTCCAAGGCCTAGCATGATGCCACTTTTGGTTCTATTTATACCTTGTTCTTTTAGATATCTTAATACTTCTAGACTACGTTCATATTTAGCTTGAATACGCACTTCTCTTGTAAGTCTTTTTACCGTTTCCATGTTGTGAGAAACAACTTCAGGCTTTACTTCAATAATCCTGTCTATATTTCTAGTAACACCTTGAAAGTCTGGGATAAGTGTTTCTAGTGTAGTATTAGGGTTCATTCGTCGTATCGCCTTTACTGTTTCTGCCCAGATAATGGACCCCATATCTTTTATATCGTCCCTATCTACCGATGTTATTACGGCATGCTTAATTTCCATAAGCTTTATAGAGCGCGCTACTTTTTCTGGCTCATCCCAATCAACCGTTTCTGGTCTTCCTGTCTTTACTCCACAAAAACCACAAGATCGTGTACATATATTTCCAAGAATCATAAAAGTTGCAGTACCCTCTGTCCAGCATTCTCCCATATTTGGACAACTTCCAGAGGTGCAAATAGTATGTAAATCGTATTTGTCTACCAATCCACGTAGTGCGGTATATTTTTTACCAGTTGGTAATTTTACACGTAGCCATTTTGGCTTTGGGGTTGGTTTTTTTATTTCTAGGGTTTCTGTACTCATAGCTAGTACAAAGATACAATAAATAGCTTTCTTACTTATAGAATTGTAACGATATACCAAAAGCTAAATCCAATAAGGATACATATACTTACAATACTATAAACTCTCATAAATTTTGAGGGTTTTGCTTTTTCCGGCATCTGTTTACTTGTCACCACTTTATAATTGGCTATAGCGTAAAAAGGAGCTGTTATAAAAGATAAAACGGTTGCAATATCTATTAGTAGTTTCATTTCATTTAGTAAAAAAAAGAAAATACCAAGAGTTCCAGCTATTAAAATGAGTAGCCAAAACAGATACCCTTTACTTCTTTTTTTACCTGCGAGTAGCTCTGTGGTTTTATTCATTACCCTTGGAGAGGCATCTAAAGTTGTAAGAGTTGTGCTAAACATTGTTGTTAAAGCAGCAATCGCAATAATTATTTTGGTATTCTCTCCTAGATTTGAGGTATACATACCAATAAGTTGATTTGCAAATTCCCCTCCTTTATTTGAAAATGTCTTACCACTATTATAAAGTACTAAAGCCCCTAACGATAAAAAACCAATTGCTAAAAAGACCGTCATTATATACCCTGTATTGAAGTCAAATTTAAATTGCTTTGAAGAAATGGTAGTGTCTAGTTTGTATTTTTCTTGTGTCCATATAGATTGCCAGATCGATATGTCTAAAGGAGCTGGCATCCAACCCATAAAGGTTATTAAGAAAAGAATTGAGGCGGCTTCTATTGGGAACTCTTGCGTGAGTGTAATAGCTTCAGTTTTTGAAAAAGCAAGACCGACTGCTATAATAGTGCTAAGCGTTAAACACAGTACAACTAACTTCATTAAACTGTCTAAGAACTTATAACGGCCAACTATTAGAATAGTGAAACATACTCCAGTAATAATTGCTGTCCATACTACAATGGAGCCTGTACCAAATAAGGAAGTTGCAATCCCAGCAGTAACTATTGTGACAGCTGTTTGTATAGTAAACATTGTAGCAAATGTGATTATAAAATACCCATATAAAACAGGCTTTCCTAAATTCTTATAACCATCTATTAAGTTTTTTCCGGTTGCTGAAGCATACCTAGGACCAAACTCAAAAAATGGATATTTTACAGCATTAATTAAAAGAAGTGCCCAGAGTAATCCAAACCCAAAATCTGCTCCAGCTCGTGTAGATTGTACTAAATGTGATACCCCAATTGCTGCTCCAGCAAATAAAAAACCAGGGCCTAATTTTTTAAGGGTTTGTTTCAATGATTATTGTTTTCTGTTATAATCTCTGCAAGTAGTTTTTTTGCTCTAAGGAGTCGTACTTTTACATTATTTAGAGGCTCTTTTAAACTTTCAGAAATTTCATTATAGGACATTTCTTGGAAATATCTAAGATTTATAACCTCTTGATAGTGTGGTTTTAATTGTTTTATAAACCGAAGTAATTCAACTAAGTTTTGTTCTTTAATTAACGTGTCTTCTGCAGTTGGTGTGTGATCTGCAATTTTTTTTACTTGGTCATCACTAGTATTTGTAGTTTGGGCATATATAGAAGCATTTTTTTTCCTGCTTTTATCTATTTGTATGTTTTTTGATATTGTAGTAAGCCAAGTACTAAAGGTATATTTTTCGTCAAAAGTGTGAATTTTATCAAATGCTTTAGAGAAAGCTTCAATAGTTATATCTTCTGCTTCATACTCATTTTGAACTCTTTTTAACTGAAAACCATATACTTGATTCCAGTAGTGGTCTAGTAAAAATTTAAAAGCTTTTTGTTTTCCCTTTTTGGCTTCTTTAATATTTTGAATAATAAATTCTTTGGTTACTTCCAAGGAGATGGTTTTGAAATACTATTAGAAATAAAGATAAACATTTGGAAACAAATGAGAAATAATTCTAAAAAAGGAATCCATAAAATTAAGTTGCTTTCTTGAAGTTTTTTTGCCCCTTTTCCAACAGATATATATTGAAACAGGACTCTAGTAGCTACTATTGTTAATGCAACTATCCAATTAAGAATAAAAAAGCTCATCGCTACTCCAATCCAAAATAATAGTGTAGAAATATAATAGGCGCCTAGAGCTATTTTATGCTTTGTTTTATAGTGAGAAACAGTAGTGATATGTCTTCTTTTTTGAAGAATCCAAGCTTTCCACGTTTTTTTTGGAACAGAATAGGTAAAGCTTTCTGGGGTGTCACAAATTGCAACATTGGTTTTTGTTGCTACTTCATTTACAAAAAGATCATCGTCTCCAGAGGTTATTTTAATATGAGACATAAAACCATTGTTTTTGTAATATAGCTCACTTGTGTAAGCTAGATTTCTACCAACTCCCATGTAGGGGTTATTTGCTTTTGCGTAACTAAAATACTGTATGGCGGTAATAAGAGTTTCGAAACGAATGAGAGCATTTAAAAAGCCTTTGTTATTAATGTAAGGCCCATATCCTAATACAAGTTGTTTTTCTTGGTTAAAATGACTTGCCATTTCTTCTAACCAACTGTTAGATGCAGGTTTGCAATCCGCATCAGTAAAAAGGAGATTGTTATTAATAGCTTTTTTCAGCCCTAATGTTAGAGCGTATTTTTTGTTTGCCCAAAAAGCTTCAATATTTTTTACATCAACAACTTTAATTCTGCTGTCTTGATTGCTAAACTTTTCAATTACACTTAATGTGTTATCTGATGATGAATCGTTTATTAAAATAAGTTCAAAGTTGTGATAGTTCTGGGCTAGCCATAAGGGAATGTTCTCTTGTAAATTTTTTTCTTCATTTTTAGAACATACAATAATTGATATTGGAAAATTAGCCTTTGTTGATCCTCTAGAAACTTTAGAGAACGAGTAATTAGCAAATAAAATGTAGTACCCAATATTAATGAGGGCTATTCCTATAAAAGTATATAGAAAAAGTAGTGGTAAGATGATGAATTAGTTTTTGTGTTCTTCTTGTGTGCAAGAATCAAACTGATCTGGAGTTTTGCCGCAAAAACCACAAGCTTCTCCATCTTTATTAAGCATTGGGTTTTGACTTGCACAAGTGCCTGCAAATTCTCCATCTTTTTTTGCCCAAAGCTTAATAGCAATTCCTGCAAAAGCAAGTAATAATAGTCCTATGGTAACTAATAAAATCTTCATTTCAAAAAATATAAATTTTGAAGTACAAAAATACAATCTTTATTATGGATATGCACCTTATTTACTTATTTTTGAAGTATCTTAATATTCTGTAATTATGAAAAAAATACTATCTATACTCATCGTTTTATCTATTTGTTTTGTGTCTTTTAGCTGTAAAGAAGAGAAAAAAGAACAGAAACCAATAGACCCTGAAAAAGCAAAATTTTTAAAAAAGGAAAAGAAAGAATTAACGGTAGAACAGAAAGTACAAGTAGGGAGTGTAATGGCAAAAGTAATGGCTACTCCAGAATTAAAAATGTTAAGTAGTTTTATCATAAGCTCGGAGCTTACTGACACTTTAATGAAAGATGCTGGTCCTTTTACAATTTTTGCTCCAAAAAATGAAGGGTTTACGTCATTACCAGATGACACCAGCAAAGCGCTAAGTAACCCTAGTAATAAGCAAATGTTACTAGACGTTATAAAAAATCATATTGTTTCTGGTGAAATAGATTCTAGCATGTTAGTACAAAAAATTAAAGAAAATGGAGGTTCTTATAAAATGACCTCTCTTGCTGGAACTGAACTAACCGCATCTAAATCTGGAAATGACATTATCATTAAAGATATAAAAGGGGCCAAGGCTGTTATTGGTAAAAGTGATATTTTAGGGTCTAATGGAATAGTGCATATTGTAGATAAACCATTAGCTATTAAAAACTAAATCACGTTTACTTCTGGCTCTATAAAAATTGAGAAGCTGTTTTTTACAGTTTCTTGAATTTTTAATGCCAGTTCCCAAATTTCCTTTCCTGTTGCATTCCCATAGTTAACTAATACAAGCGCTTGCTTTTTGTGGACACCTGCATCTCCAAAACGCTTTCCTTTAAAACCACATTGCTCAATTAACCATCCAGCTGGTATTTTATATTGTGTAGGAGAAACTTCGTAAAATGGAGCTTCGGGGTTTTGTAACCTAAACTCATTAAAAGATTGATTGTCTATAACTGGGTTTTTAAAAAAACTACCACTATTTCCTATTTCTGCTGGGTCCGGAAGTTTAGATTTCCTTATAGAAATAACAGCCTTGGAAACATCACTTATAGTGGGATTAGTTATGTTGTTTTTTTCTAGTTCTGCCTGAATTGCCCCATAACTAGTACTTAGCTTATGTTTCTTTTTTGTAAGTGAGAAAGTAACATCTGTAATAATATATTTCCCTTTTGCTTCATTCTTAAAAATAGAGTTTCTATAACCAAACTTGCAATCCTTGTTTGTAAAGGTTTTTTCTTTATTGGTTCTGGTTTCTATCGTATTGCAGGAATAAAAAACGTCTTTAAGTTCAACCCCATAAGCACCAATATTTTGTATGGGTGCTGTGCCAACATTTCCAGGAATTAATGATAGATTCTCAACTCCTCCAAAATTATTTTTAATACAATATTGGACAAACTCATGCCAGTTTTCACCAGAATTTACTTTTAGAAATACCTCATTTTCGGTTTCTTTAATAACCTCAATTCCCTTTATATTTAGATGAAGTACTAAGCCCTCGATATCTTTGGTAAGCAATAAATTACTGCCACCACCTAAAATAAAAAGATTAGAGATATCATTCTCTGAAAGTATTTTTTGCAACTGTGCTACTGAAGATATAGAGCAAAACTGACTAGCTTTAACATCAATACCAAAAGTGTTGAAATCTTTGAGGGATTTATTTACTTCAATTTGCATTAGTCTTTGTAGGCTTCGAGTGCTAATCTTAATATTTTAACCGCCTTGGTTAAACTTTCAATATTAAGAACATAGGCAATTCTTACTTGATTTTTTCCAACTCCCGGACTTGAGTAAAACCCAGCAGCAGGTGCAACCATAATGGTCTCCCCTTCATATTCAAAGTCTTCTAGTAGCCATTGTGCAAAGGCATCACTATCTTTTACAGGTAGCTCTACAATGCAGTAAAAAGCACCTTTAGGGGTGCCAATTTTTACACCTGGAATTGCAGTAATTAATTTAATTAACGTGTCACGTCTTTCTTTATATTCTACAATAACATCATCAAAATAACTTTGTGGGGTTTTTAAAGCAGCCTCACTTGCAATTTGAGCAAAAGTTGGAGGGCTTAACCTAGCTTGAGCAAATTTGAGTGCAGTATTAATAACTTGTTTGTTTTTTGAAACTAAACAACCAATTCTTGCACCGCACATGCTATATCTTTTTGAAACAGAGTCTATAATAATACCATTTTCTGCAAGGTCTTCTTCTTGCAATATGGAGTAGTGTTCAACACCATCATAGGTAAACTCTCTATATACTTCATCTGCAACCAAAAATAAATCGTGTTTCTTTACAACTTTTGCAAGTTTTTGAATTTCTTCCTTAGAATATAAATACCCAGTAGGGTTTCCGGGGTTGCAAATTAATATTGCTTTTGTTTTCGAAGTAATTAATTTTTCAAATTCTGAAATAGGAGGTAATGCAAAATTGTTTTCAATTTTAGAAATTACAGGAACAATTTTAACTCCAGAAGCCGTGGCAAATCCATTATAGTTTGCATAAAATGGCTCTGGGATAATTACTTCGTCTCCCACGTCTGCAATACTTCCCATTGCAAAAAGAAGAGCTTCACTACCCCCAGTTGTTACAATAATGTCATCATGAGCGACATTAATATTATTTGCTTTGTAATAATTGGCAATCTTTTTGCGGTATTCTTCAGAGCCTTCAGAGCGAGTATAAGCTAAAATATCAAGCGAGTGCAATGAAACAGCGTCCATAGCAACTTGTGGTGACTTTATATCAGGCTGTCCAATATTAAGATGGTATACTTTTTTGTTTTGCTTATAGGCTTTTTCGGCAAAGGGAACCAGTTTTCTAATAGGTGATTCTGGCATGCTTAGCCCTTTATTAGATACAGAAGGCATAGAATTTGTTTTAAAAACAAAGTTGCAAAATTTATTTGTTAAATCACAGGAATTAGTGAGTCTTAAAAGTAAAAATTTATATATTGATATAGTGAATCTTCAATCAAAATTCTTTTACTGTAGCATAGTTTTTTTATTGCTAAGTACTTTCTGTTTGAATGCACAGCAAGGCTTCTCTTTGTTAAAAGGAAAAAAAAAGGATAGAATTAACTTTGAGCTAGTTAACAATCTTGTTGTAATCCCTGTTGAAGTTAATGGGACGAAGCTATCTTTTTTATTGGATACAGGAGTAAATGCAACTATAATTTTTAGTCTTTCTGAAAATGACTCTTTAGAGGTGAAAGATACTACACCTATAAAGTTAAGAGGCTTGGGTGAAGGAGATGCTATTGATGGGCTTAAAAGTATAGGGAATAAAGTTAGAATAGGAGATGCAATAGATTTTAACCATACTCTGTATTTTATTTTTGACGAATCTCTTAATTTTTCACCAAGAATGGGAATCCCTATTCATGGAATATTAGGATATGATTTTTTTAAAAAATTTGTTGTTCAAACAAACTATGTGTCAAAAACTTTAAAGTTTTATGATCCTGATTTTTATTCACCTAAAAAATGTAGAAAGTGTGAAACATTTAATTTAGTGTTTAATAAAAATAAAGCATTTATAAAGGTTGAAGCAAATATAGAAAATGAAAAAGAGGATTTACTGTTGCTTGTAGATACTGGCTCTAGCGATGCACTATGGCTATTCAATGAATATAATATTCTAACAGAAGAACCTAAAAATTATTTTGACGATTTTCTGGGGCTGGGTTTAAGTGGGAATATTTATGGTAAGAGATCTAGAATTGATAAAGTAAAGCTTGGAAGCTTCAACTTTAAGGAAATAACGGTAGCATTTCCTGATAGTGTATCATTACAAAATGCAAGAAAATTTAAGAAACGTGATGGTAGCCTTGGGGGTAATTTTTTTAAAAGATTTACTACTATAATCGATTTTACTAATAAGAAACTCACTTTAAAGAAAAACTCTAATTTTTCTGATCCGTTTTATTACAATATGAGCGGGCTAACTTTAGAGCATAATGGACTTGATTACAAGCTGGAGAAGAAACAAGAGCGTGTGTCAAATGGATACTCTTCTACGACTAATGATAATAATTCAAGCTCTATAAATACCATTAGCTCTATCCAAAGATTTCAATTCAAATTAGTGCCTAAATATATTGTTGCAGAAGTAAGAAAAGATTCTCCAGCATTTATTTCTGGTATAGAAAAAGGAGATGAGGTTGTATTGATTAATGGTAAGCAAGCCCATCAATGGAAACTATTTGAAATTAACCAACTTTTTTCTTCAAAAGCTGGAAAAAGGATTACAATGGAAATCTTAGATAAAAATGGAACTAAAAAAAGGGTTCGATTTGTGCTTAAAAAAGTTTTTTAATAAAAAAAACCGCTTCATTGTGAAACGGTTTTGTTGTTACTTATAATAAAGTTTTATTTTGTCTTTTCTAGTATACTTTGACCGTCTTTTAAAACCTCTCCCTTAATTTTTAGAAGTTTTACTGGCTCATCTGCATTTGAATAAACAGTTATATTTTTTCTAATAGGACCAACTTTATTTTTAGTGTCATATTTAACTTTAATCTGCCCTTTTTTACCTGGACCTATTGGACCCTCAGGTTTTTCTGGGACAGTACATCCACAAGTAGACTTTACATCTGTAATTACTAGTGGCTCATTGCCTACGTTAGTAAATTCAAATACTCTTACACCATCACTACCTTTTGCGACAGTACCATAATCTATTGTTTCTGTTACAAATTTAAATTTTGCCTGCGCATTTGCAGTAGCAATTCCAGCCACTAATACTAATGCTATTATTACTATTTTTTTCATAATTTTTTATTTAATGAATGCTAAAATAAACATCTCTATGTCATTCTCCAAAATAAGTTATTCACTTTCATGCTGGATTTGTTGTTATTTTAGGCATGTCAGTTTTATAATCTTGAAGATATAACTACTTTTGCGGTTATATTTCAAAAATTAGACCAAAGTATGGCATTAGATGCAAAATATAGTGCGCAAGATATTGAAAATAAGTGGTATAGCTACTGGATGGAGCATAATTATTTTCATAGTGAAGTAGATGAAAGAGAAGCATATACCATTGTAATCCCGCCACCCAATGTTACAGGTGTTTTGCATATGGGACATATGCTCAATAATACCATACAGGATGTTCTAATTCGTAGAGCACGTCTTAAGGGCTATAATGCTTGTTGGGTTCCCGGAACAGACCATGCCTCTATTGCTACAGAAGCAAAAGTTGTTGCAAAACTTAAAGCTGAAGGTATCAATAAAGAAGATCTTACAAGAGAAGATTTTTTAGAACATGCATGGGAATGGACACACAAGCACGGAGGTATAATTCTAGAACAATTAAAAAAACTAGGTGCTTCTTGTGATTGGGAACGTACTAGCTTTACAATGGACGAAAACTTATCTAAGTCTGTTATAAAGGTTTTTGTTGATTTATACAATAAAGGAAATATTTATCGTGGATACCGAATGGTAAACTGGGATCCAGAAGCAAAAACTACGTTGTCTGATGAAGAAGTAATTTACCAAGAAAAACAAGGAAATCTTTATTATTTGAATTATAAAATTGAATCTTCTGAAGATTACCTGACTATTGCAACTACAAGGCCTGAAACAATACTTGGTGATACAGCTATTTGTGTAAATCCTAATGATGAACGCTTTACACATCTTAAAGGTAAAAAAGCCATTGTGCCAATTTGTAATAGAGTAATACCAATCATTGAAGATGACTATGTAGATATAGAGTTTGGGACAGGTTGTTTAAAAGTAACGCCAGCTCATGATGAGAATGATAAGAATCTTGGAGATAAACATAACCTAGAGGTAATAGATATTCTTAACGAAGATGCTACCCTTAATAGTTATGGATTACATTACAAGGGTAAGGATAGGTTTGTAGTTCGTAAAGAAATAGTAGCGGAGCTTAAAGAACTAGGTGTCTTAGAAAAAGTAGAACAACATGTTAACAAAGTAGGTACTAGTGAGCGTACTGGAGCTGTAATTGAACCAAGACTAAGCGACCAATGGTTTTTAAAAATGAAAGAGCTGGCGCAACCAGCCTTGGATGCAGTACTAGAAAAAGAAGTAAATCTGGTTCCAGAGAAGTTTATAAATACATACAAATACTGGATGGAGAATGTTCGTGATTGGAATATTAGCCGTCAATTATGGTGGGGACATCAGATTCCAGCTTATTTCTATGGAGATGGAAAAGAAGATTTTGTAGTAGCAGAAACTAAAGAAGAGGCGCTACAACTTGCTCAAGAAAAAACCAGTAACAACCAGTTAAAGGCAACAGACCTAAAACAAGACCCTGATGCGCTAGATACTTGGTTTTCTTCTTGGTTATGGCCTATGAGTGTTTTTAATGGAATACTAGAGCCTGATAATAAAGAAATAAACTACTATTACCCTACAAACGATTTAGTTACAGCACCAGAGATTCTCTTTTTCTGGGTTGCTCGTATGATTATTGCTGGTTATGAATACCGTGATGCAAAACCGTTCAAAAATGTTTATCTAACAGGAATTGTACGTGATAAACAACGCAGAAAGATGAGTAAATCTCTAGGTAATTCACCGGACCCTATAGGTTTGATGGATAACTATGGCGCAGATGGTGTTCGTGTAGGTATGTTATTAAGCTCCCCAGCAGGAAACGACCTTATGTTTGATGAAGACTTATGTAAGCAGGGTAGTGGTTTTGTGAATAAAATATGGAATGCTTATAGGCTAATTGATGGTTGGGAAGTTTCAGAAACTTCAAAAGCAACAGAGGCTTCTAAAATTGCTATTCAATGGTACAAAAATAAATTTCAAATGGCATTGGCTACATTGGAGGACCACTATTCAAAATACCGTATTAGCGATGCGTTGATGACGACCTATAAACTTATTTGGGATGATTTTTGTTCGTGGTTGCTTGAGATGGTAAAACCTGCTTATCGTGGTCCAATAGATGTTGCGACTAAAAAGGAAGTTATTGCATTGCTGGAAGATAATCTTAAAATATTACACCCATTTGTACCTTTTATTTCTGAAGAAATATGGCAACATATTTCATCAAGAACTACCGAGGAGGCATTAATTATATCCACTTGGCCAACACAAACCACTTTTGATGAAAATTTAAACAAACAATTTGATTTTGCTGCTGAAGTTATTTCGGCAATCAGGACTATTAGAAAACAAAAAAATATTTCATTTAAAGAAACGATTTCCCTTTTTGTTATAAATAATGAAAACACTTCAAAAGACTTTGATGCTGTTATTGGAAAACTAGGTAACCTTTCAGAAATTAATTATGTTTCAGAAAAAATAGAAGGAGCATTGACTTTTAGAATAAAGTCCAATGAGTATTTTATTCCTATGGAAGGGGCTATAGATGTAGAAGAAGAGATTGCAAAGTTGCAAGAAGAACTCACCTATACTGAAGGTTTCTTGAAAAGTGTTCAGAAAAAATTGAGTAATGAGCGTTTTGTAAATGGAGCGCCTGAAAAGGTGGTTGCTATAGAAAAACAAAAGGAGGCCGATGCACTTGCAAAAATTGAAACTATTAAAGCAAGTTTAACTGGTTTAAAAGCTTAATTCCTTTCTTTAAATGGTATAACTATTCCTTTTTCAAGATAATTTTTTAAGCCATTAAGTAGCAAAGCCCAACAGTAAGAGGTTCTTTTATAATGTTCGTTTGTGTGCTTCCAACCTGTATGGAAAAATGAAAGCTTTGTAACGTTGTTTCTATTTTTTAAATCAAAACCAAAAGTAGTGGGATTCCAGTCACTATCTGCACTCGTCATGGAAATATAAAAAGATTCTTTTTCTTTTAATTCAATTACTTTACCAAACCAATTGTAATCTTCAGCAAAGAAAAAGTTATATGTTTCTCCAATATTGGGTTTTCCAGTACAATGTAATGGCCACCAATTAATTAGATACGATGGCTCAGAAATTGCTTGAAAAACCCTTTCTGTAGAAGCATCAATCACCAAATCATAGTAGATAGTAAAGCCTGACATTAAGGAGTTCATTTTCTGTATAAAAAGTACTGGTTCACAGTTTCAATATACGCTTCTTTGGCTTCATCTTCGTTCATTTCTTTAGTTTGAAAGAGCGCATTGGTTTTAAAAGCGTTTATAAGGGGTTTTCCTCCACTTGGCCTATCGTCACTATTAGTTGCTCTTTTGTAGTAAGCATAAAGACGTAGAAGTACATCTGCTGGGAAAGGTTCGGTGTGCTCATTTATTTGAGTAACCGCTTTCTCAAAGGCAGTATGTAATTCTTTTTGGTTCATGTACTTGCAATAACTGTAATACCTCCTTTTACTACTTGGTTAAGTTGTACATCAATTTTAGTCCCAATTGGTAAAAATATATCTACTCTTGAACCAAACTTGATAAAACCACTATCACTAGCTTGGTCTACCTCTTGATCTTTAACAGCATAATTAACTATACGTCTCGCAAGGGCACCAGCTATTTGTCTGTGTAATACTTCTCCAAAACTTTCTGATTTTACAACAACAGTAGTTCTTTCGTTTTCTTCTGAAGATTTTGGATGCCAAGCTACTAAATATTTACCGGGATGATATTTACTGTAGGTGACCTTACCACCAACAGGATATCTTGTAACATGCACATTTAGAGGTGACATAAATACTGAAACTTGTAGGCGTTTATCCTTAAAGTATTCTTTTTCAAAAACTTCTTCAATAACAACAACTTTTCCATCTACAGGTGATAGGACCTGGCTAGAGCTATTTATAAATTTTCTTTTTGGGTTTCTGAAAAACTGCAGAATTAAAATCAATAAAATTACTACTCCAGCAAAAAGAATTGCTCTTGCTATGGTGTTTATAATTAATTGATCAATAGCAATACTTAGCCCAATACAAAGAATGAGTGTTATTGCAATAATCTTATATCCCTCCCGGTGAAACATAGTCTATAATTTCTAAAAGTGCATAAATAAATGGACTGCAATAAATAATACTGTCAAGTCTATCGTATAATCCGCCATGTCCTGGCATTAGTGTTCCACTATCTTTTACTCCTGCTTGCCTTTTAAACTTAGATTGTATTAAATCTCCAATTGTTCCAAATACAGATACAAAGAGTGCAATAGCAATCCATAATTGCAAAGTTAAAAGTTCTGTATAATTAAAGACAATAAAACTAAAAGCAATAGACCCAAGAAGCCCTCCTAAAAAACCTTCAACCGTTTTTTTGGGTGAAATACGCTCTAGTAATTTCTTTTTGCCAAAGTTTTTTCCAACTAAATAGGCAAAACTGTCATTAGTCCATATTAAAACAAAAATACCACCTATTAGCTCTGGCACAAACTTCTCTTTCTGAAAGGGAATAAGCGTAAGAAAAATAAAACCACTAATAAGGTAAAAAAACACAGTAATGTATTTCTTCTTCTCAAACATAGGGATTTTGCTTGTCCATAAAAGATCCTTTAGTAAAAATAGGTTGACAAATAATGAAATTATTATATAGAGGTTAACGGCATTTTTATCAAAAACCTCATAGCTTAAAAAATAAAAAGCAGCCAAAAGTAATATATAAGCTATATAACTTTTAAGGTGTACTAGTTTTAAAAATTCAGAAAGTGTAATTACAGAAAGTAGTAGAAACAGAAAAATGAATAACTCATATGAAACAAACATTGAAGTTATGACTATCGAGATATATAGTAATCCCGATATACCACGTACTATAAGTTCTTTCATAAATTATAGGTCTTCCAAGAGCAACAAATATAGGTTTTTTGTGCTACTTCCATAACTCATAAAGTCCTTTTCTTCGTGAGCTCCAAAATCTTGAATGGTAGTAATATTGCTTGGGATTCTACCTTTACATTGATTTTTTATATTTCTTAAACCTTCACTTATACTATCTACTAACTGACTAGTTTTAGCAAGAACAATAAAATTTTGTGGAAGTTCATCTAGTTTCTTTTCTTTAATCTGGTTTGAGGATAACAGTATAGAGCCATTATTAGCAATAAGAGATTCACACTTAGAAAAGAAAAAAGTGCTTTTTGAATCTTTTGTGAAATTTAAATTATACCCGTCAAATTGTTCACTAAGTTCTTTATCAACACATAAAACATCTTTTTCGTACCAGTCATTTTCAAGAAGAATATTATCAAAATTATCTTGTGCTTCTTTAAAACTTTCACAGTATAGAAACTTACCTCCGTTTTTTCTAAAATTTTCGGTAAACTTCTCATCAGTAGGAAGTTGCTCTTGAGGATAATACTTGCTATGGTCGGAAGAAGCTTTTTTTTCTTCGGACTTTGACTTGGAATGGAAAAGCCGCTTAAGCAAACTCATTAGTGAGATTTTGAGGAGATTTTCTGTTAAATATCAAATATATAAAATAAAGGGCTAACAATTCAATTGTTAGCCCTAAACTTGAGTTCTTTAGCGAAAATGAAATTTAAGAAGTGGTTTCTTCTTTTTCTTCTTTTTCTTCTTCTTCAGTTTTTTCTATTTCTTTTTCCTCTATTACTTTCTTAGCTGCAATTGGTTCCTCTTTTACAAAAGGGCGCTTTCCAAATATTTCTTCTAGATTGTCCTTAAAAATCACTTCTTTATCAAGCAATTGATTAGCAAGTAAAGTAAGCTTATCTTTATTTTTTTCAAGTAAATCTATAGCTCTTTGATACTGCTTTTCTACAATGTTTGATATTTCTTTGTCAATCATCTCTGCAGTTTTCTCACTATATGGCTTGCTAAAGTTATATTCACTTTGCCCAGAAGAATCGTAATAAGTAAGGTTTCCTATTTTATCATTAAGCCCATAAATTGTAACCATTGCACGAGCTTGTTTAGTAACTTTTTCTAGGTCACTTAATGCGCCTGTGGAGATTTTATTAAATATTACTTTTTCAGCGGCACGACCACCTAGTGCAGCACACATTTCGTCAAGCATTTGCTCAGGTCTTACAATTAGGCGTTCTTCTGGTAAATACCATGCAGCTCCAAGAGATTGTCCTCTAGGTACAATAGTAACTTTTACTAGTGGTGCTGCATGTTCGAGCATCCAACTTACTGTTGCGTGACCAGCTTCATGAAAAGCAATTGCTTTTTTCTCACCAGGCGTAATAATTTTATTCTTCTTTTCTAGCCCTCCTACAATTCTATCTACGGCATCTAAGAAGTCTTGTTTGGTAACAAATTTTCTTTCTTTTCTGGCAGCAATTAAAGCAGCTTCATTACATACATTTGCAATATCTGCACCAGAAAACCCTGGTGTTTGCTTTGATAAGAATTCTAAATCTAATTCCTCATCAATTTTAAGAGGTCGCAAGTGTACTTCAAAAATTTCTTTACGTTCTCTAACATCGGGTAGATCTACATAAATTTGTCTATCAAAACGTCCTGCTCGCATTAATGCTTTATCTAAAACATCAGCTCTATTGGTAGCCGCTAGTACAATGACATTAGTATTTGTTCCAAAACCGTCCATTTCAGTTAATAGTTGGTTAAGCGTATTTTCACGTTCGTCATTAGACCCAGAAAAGTTGCTTTTTCCTCTAGCACGCCCTATGGCATCAATTTCATCAATAAATATAATTGCAGGTGATTTTTCCTTAGCTTGTTTAAATAAATCTCTTACTCGTGAAGCTCCAACACCTACAAACATTTCAACAAAATCTGAACCTGATAACGAGAAGAAAGGAACCTTAGCTTCTCCAGCAACTGCTTTTGCAAGTAACGTTTTACCTGTTCCAGGGGCTCCAACTAATAATGCTCCTTTTGGTATTTTACCGCCAAGAGAGGTGTATTTTGTTGGGTTTTTAAGAAAGTCTACAATCTCTTGTACCTCTTCTTTTGCACCTTCAAGCCCTGCAACATCTTTAAAACTAGTTTTAACGTCTGTCTTTTCATCAAACAATTTTGCTTTGGACTTTCCAATATTAAATATTTGACCACCAGCGCCTCCACCAGCTCCAGAGGACATTCTACGCATTATAAATATCCAAATAGCTATAATCACTACAAAGAAAATGATAGATGGTAAAAACTCTCCTAAGAGGTTTGTTTCGGTTTTATAATCTAGCGCTGTATTAAGATTGTTATTTTCTTTGAGGTCATAAAAAGTATTTTCAAAGTTTTGTAAGTCACCAAATTCAAATTGATAATCTGGATCACTTGCAGATGGCTTTAATAATCCCTTAGGTCGCTTTTTTGAATGAATTTCTTTTTGCTTTGCATCTTGAGTAAGAAATACTTTTGCGATCTTTTTGTTTACAATAAGTATTTTATCTACATCTCCTTCCTTAAGGTATGTTTTAAACTCACCTACAGTAACCTTATTAGGCTGAGACCAGCTATTTCCACCAAAAAATTGTATACCAAGTATGACCAAAATTATAGCAGCATATATCCAATATGCGTTAAATTTTGGTTTTTTTAGGTCAGGTTTTTTATTATTTTTCTTTTCTTCAGCCATTAGGCATTTTTTTTAATATGATGTTTCTATTCTTACTGTTTTTGCATCGCCCCACAACCCTTCTATGTCGTAATATTCTCTAATGTGTTTTTGAAAAACATGAACTACGACATTTACATAGTCAATTAAAACCCATTCAGAATTATCATTTCCTTCTACATGCCAGGGCTTTTCCTTAATGGCTTTACTTACTAATTTTTGTACAGAGTTAACAATTGCGTTTACTTGTGTGTTTGAAGTACCATCACAAATTACAAAGTAGTCGCATACGGTATTTTCAATATCTCTAAGGTCCAATATTTCAATATGTTGTCCTTTTACTTCTTCTATTCCTCTAATAATTTCTGTTACTAGTTGGTCTGCTGCTACTTTATCCTTAGTCATTAATTACTATTGTTTCTTACTAAACGCTTGATTGTATGTTTAAAAATAAGTTTGTTGTTAGTTTTACAAAGTTATTACTTTTTTGTTTCTTGAAACGTTTTAAATATGTAATACTATAAACCTTATTTTGTCTTTAAAATTAATCAAACTTGATGCCATTGACTCCACTAATAATTACCTTAAGGAGTTAGCTAGAAATACAACCATTGTTGATGAGACAGTTGTAGTTGCAAAAAGACAGCTTAAAGGGAGGGGGCAGATGGAAAACTCTTGGCAATCTCAAAACGGTAAAAGCCTAACATTTAGTGTTTTAAAGAA
This sequence comes from Patiriisocius hiemis, assembly GCF_031846325.1. NCBI lineage: Bacteria > Pseudomonadati > Bacteroidota > Flavobacteriia > Flavobacteriales > Flavobacteriaceae > Patiriisocius > Patiriisocius hiemis. The sequence continues at coordinate 65,232 of NZ_JAVRHZ010000004.1, forward strand.
ATTTACTGGTTTTAAAATTGATGATCAAGCTTACCTTAATTATGCAGTAAGTGTTGGGGTCTATAACGGTTTTAAAAAGTTAGAAATAAAAAATGTCACTATAAAATGGCCTAACGACATATTGTCATATGGTAAAAAAGTATGTGGAATATTAATTGAAACACAATTAGCTGGTAATGAAATTGTTTCTTCAATAATTGGTTTAGGGATTAATGTAAATGAAACATCATTTATCGAGCTGCCTAAGGCATCATCTCTAAGGCTAGTTTCAGGAAAAGACTTTATTTTATCTGAAGTGCTTGAAGTTGTTTGTACTTCAGTTTTAGATGCGCTTAACTTATTAAATGCAAATGCTTTTCAGAAAATTAAAACCAATTATGAAGAAAATCTTTTTAGAAAAGATCAAGTTTCATCATTTAAAGATATTAATGGGAACCTCTTTAATGGAATTATAAAAGGAGTTAACTCTGATGGGAAACTCCTAATTGAAACTGAAGATGAGAAAATAAAAGCTTTTGGCTTTAAGGAAGTTACTTTGCTTTATTAAAGTTGTTCCATGTTAGTAGCTAATGCATCTAGAAACTTTGTAATAGGGCCTTTAATCATCATTTTCATCATAGGATTAAAATCTCCTTCAAATAATAACTCTGCATTAGACGTAGTTTCATCTATCGCTTCAATATTTCCGGTAAGCGTAAATGGAAGCTTGTCACTCATAGCACCCAAAATCACTTGATTTGGAGCATTCACTTCTTTAACTTCTAAAGCAATTTCTGGCATTCCTTGTAATGCAAAAACAAAAGCATTTTCTTTAATTACTTCAAACTTACTTGTGTTTTCGGGCATTAATTTTTCAAAGTTTTTTACATCACTTAAAAATTCACATAATTCCGCATTCGATTTTTTTACGGTTACTTTTTTGCTTGTTATTTGCATTTTATAAATTTAAATTATTAAAGTGACCAGTTTGCAGGGTCTTGCCTCCAAGTAGACAATAATTGTGCCTCTTCCCTTGAAATGTAAGCCGAACTTTCTGCCTGTTCCAATAAATTATCGTAGTTACTTAAAGTGTAGAGGGTAACATTTGCTTTTTTGAAATTTTCTTCGGCTATATCAAATCCGTATGTAAATATAGCCGCCATCCCTTTAACGTTAACATTAAACTCTTTTAGAACTTCTACAGCAAGCAAACTACTTTTTCCGGTACTTATCAAATCTTCAATCACGACAACTGTTTGGTTAGCTTCTATGTGTCCTTCAATTTTATTCTGCCTACCATGCTTTTTTGCTTCTGGTCTTATATAGCAAAATGGCAGATTGAGATAATCTGCAACCAATGCTCCAATGCCAATAGCTCCAGTTGCAACACCTGCAATAACATCTGGTTTTCCGTACAATTCTTCAATTTGCTTTGCTAAATTCTCTCTTAAAAAATTTCTAATTATTGGATATGAGAGTGTTACACGGTTGTCACAGTAGATAGGAGATTTCCATCCAGAGGCCCAAGTAAAAGGTTTTTGTGGTTGCAATTTTATTGCATTAATTTGCAGCAGTAATTCGGCAGTTTTTTGAGCCGTCTCTTTGTTTAAAATCATTCTGCAAATGTATAAAGTTTTTGTAAAAGATATTCCTATAATTCTTTCTACTGAAAAATATATTGGAAAACAATACACAGCGATCCCGCTTAAATTTGTAAGATTTAAAAGGTTGATAAAAAAGATTAATAAAGGGAAACTTATTTACGTTAATTTATATCACAAAAATCCTGAAAAACTGGAAAAATTTCTTCGAAAAAAACTACCAGTAGTTGAAGCAGGAGGAGGGATGGTTATTAATTCGAAGAAGGAAATATTATTTATTTATAGAAATTCTAAATGGGACTTACCTAAAGGAAAGCTTGAGAAGAATGAAACCCATGAACAAGCTGCTGTGAGAGAAACTGAAGAAGAAACAGGAATTAAAGGATTAGAGGTTAAAAAATTTATTACTAAGACATATCATATTTTTAAACGAAACGGGAAGTTTAAATTAAAGATTACTTATTGGTACGAAATGTTTTCTGATTATGATGGAAAATTTAAACCTGAAAAAAGTGAAAATATTGAAAAAGTAAAATGGAAGAATTTTGAAAAAACGCAAAAAGCGCTTCAAGATTCTTACGAAAATATAAAGCTTTTGTTTCCTAAAGAGTATTTAACTACCCACCCTAATGATAGGGTATCTTAGATGTGCTTTTTCGTAATTTGGAGATTTCTTGTGTATCCAATCTAATTGAGCAAACCAATTTTTTGCAAAGTTTACGTCGTTTTGCTTTTTTTCTTCAAATTCTGCTTTTATAGCTGGGTTGTTGTTGAGAAACTCTTCGGCTTTGTCTTCCCAAACATACGGTGAAAACCCTTCTTTTTGTTGTAGTATAGTGTCAAAAAAATTCCAATTAAAAAAAGAGTCTGGAGCAGTTGGTTCTAGTGTTTCTAGTAAATAGCGAACTCCTCTTTGTTGTGTGTTTACGACGTAATCGTATTTTTTAACTGCTACTTCTTCTACTGTCTTTTCAATCCTTGTATTATAGTGCGGATAATGACCTTCATATGCATTAGAGAAGGTTTTATATTCTTTTATTCGATACACTTCAGCAGTAATTATGGTATCTTTTTGTACTCTGTCACAAGTAATTCCGTTAAGTTTTAATAAGTCTACGATATTCCAATAGCCCTCTGGTATAATGTATTGAGAAGGGATTTGTATGCTATCTGTTGGTTTAAAATAATTGTAGTAAGTAACATCTTTAGTGAAGGGCTTATCGCGATTGTACTTTAGCCTATCATTGTTAGTTACTTTGCTAGGGATCATTTCGGCTTCATAGCCTTTAAACTGTAGGGTAGTTGTTTGTGTTGAATCTATTCCCCATGAAATAGGGTAGTAGTTACCTACTTTATAATTGGTTTGAGCATTTTTACGTAGCTCTTTTATTACTTCAGCATCTTTATCTGCAATGTTTATAAAACTTTTCATGAGCTCATAAGTGCCTTCAACTCTATTTTTATAAGGTTTAAGCATATGAGTTTCTACCATCATTCCAAGTGTATTATACAATGTGGTATAACCAGTTGAGTATCTGGGTGAGTCCATAAATTGGCTAAACCCTTTTTCTGGTGTTCGATTAAACACATTAACATAGGGAGTAATATCCCAATTTTTTTGTTGTAAAGAATCTTCTAAGCTAGGCATCAGCGACGTATGAAGATAATTTCCCAAGGCACCATTTAATTTATTGTGCTGAGTAAATAAGTGTGTTAGCACATATTGATAGTCTGCTCCATTGCTTACATGATTGTCTATAAATAAATCTGGTTTAAGCCTATTAAAGATTTTAGCAAAGGCTCTTGCATTTTTAGTGTCAGCTTTTATAAAATCTCTGTTTAGGTCGTAATTTCTAGCATTACCTCTAAAACCATGCTCTTCTGGACCATTTTGATTAGTTCTTGTTGTGCTATTTCTATTCAATGCGCCTCCGATATTATAAACTGGTATGACTGCAACAATAGTATTTTCTGGAGCTTTTATTTGTCCGTTAGCTAAATCTCTAATTAACATCATTGATGCGTCAATGCCATCGCTTTCTCCTGGATGGATACCATTATTTATTAGTAAGATATTCTTATCTCTATCTCCAGAGAATTCAGATTCAAATGTTCTATTAGGGTTAAAAGTTATTAAGTGTAATGGTTCTCCACTATCTGTTTTGTCAAGTTCGTACATTTTAACTGAGTTATACGAGTCAGATAGTTTGCTGTAAAATGAAACTATTTCATGATATTTTGATGTTTGTAATCCTTTAGATTCTTCAAAAAGAGTAGTAAAATTGTGAGTTTTTTCTTCTTTTTTTGAATTACATGAAATCAATAAAATCGCAAATAAAGCATAAAATAAGTAAGAAATTTTGCTTAATCGTGTCATATACCTAATATTTTATTACAAAGTTTATCATTTTGAGTGGTAAGTTATAAATTCATTTTATATATTTGTTATTATATTAAACTTATAAACTTATTTAATTATGAAAAAAATTACTCTTTTGTTAGCATCATTTATGTTGACAGCGTTAACCACTAACGCACAAACAACATTATCTCAAAGTGTTGATCCAGCTACTATTGATACTGGCGGTGTTGCATGTTGGGCATCTGGAACTGGAGAATACAGAGATAATGCATTTGCAAGAACGTATGACCTATCTTCATTTGCAATCGCAGGAGATTTTGAAATTACTACTGTTGAGTTTGGACAAGGTAGTGCTGATGACGGTAAGACAGTAGATGTAAACATCTATACTGTTGATACAGAAGATTTATCTTCTGCAGTATTTACTTTACTTGAAACTACTAGTGTAACACTAGAAGCTGCAAACGATTTAACTCTAATTTCAGTTCCAATTTCTACTACAGCTCCTGCTGGAAGCATTATAGCTGTTGAGATTTTTGCTCCAGATGAAGGTGCAGTTACTTTTCAGAGATATTTCCCAGGATTTAATACATCAGGTCAAAACAACACAGCTTGGTTAAGATCTGACGGTACTGGTACTGGTGGTGCAAATACAGGATGTAGTATTCCTTACTCTGATTCAAACACAATCGTTGCAGACCCTCAAGAGTATGTAATTAACCTTGTTGGATCTGAGGTTTTAGGTGTTGATGAAAACGCTTTATCTCAAGTATCTTTTTACCCTAACCCATCTTCTGATGTTGTGAATGTAAAAGTTCCTTCTTCAGTAGAAATTACTTCTAGTGCATTATATGATGTATTAGGGAAAAGAACTGGTGTTCAAGTTTCTAATGGTACATTAGATATTTCTTCTCTTGCAAGAGGTGTATATCTTTTAAACGTTGAAACTACTGCTGGTACTTTAACTGAGAAGATTATCAAGAGATAATTACAGAAAATAAATTATTATATTAAAGTCTGCAGTTTAACTGCAGACTTTTTTTATTGAGTAAAATTAAAATATTAAGACCATAAAGAGTTTGAAACATGTTAACTTTAATCTCTTTTACTACATTTAAAAATAGTTGCTCTTATGTTTAATTCTGGAGTAGTTTGGCTTGAATGATATGATAGATTTACAAAAAGCTAAAATTAACAGCTTTTATAAGTATGTAACCGTTAAATGTCCTTTCTTTATTTGAAAGCCAAGTCATAGGTGCATTATTATTTATGGCAGCTAATAGTATGTAAAAGATTATTATGGTAATATTAGTATATAAAAAAAACTCCTATACAAATTGCATAGGAGCTTTATTATATTAGTAAGAGTTTTAGACTATATAATTACCCATTCATTGAAATTAAAAACTCTTCGTTATTTTTAGTTTGCTTAAAGCGGTCGTTAATAAATTCCATAGCTTCAACAGGGTTCATATCAGCAAGGTACTTGCGCATCACCCACATACGTTGTATGGTGTTTTCGTCTAATAATAAGTCATCTCTACGGGTACTAGAAGAAGTCAAATCAATCGCTGGGAATATTCTTCTATTAGATATCTTTCTATCTAATTGAAGCTCCATATTACCAGTACCTTTAAACTCCTCAAAGATAACTTCGTCCATTTTAGAACCTGTTTCTGTAAGTGCAGTTGCAATGATACTTAACGAACCTCCATTTTCAATATTACGAGCAGCACCAAAGAAACGCTTTGGTTTATGTAATGCATTTGCATCTACACCACCACTTAGTATTTTACCACTTGCCGGTTGTACTGTATTATATGCTCTAGCTAAACGTGTTATAGAATCTAAGAGAATTACCACATCATGACCACACTCCACTAATCGCTTTGCTTTTTCAATAACAATATTTGCTACACGAACGTGTTCTGTTGCTTCTTTATCAAATGTAGAAGCTACGACTTCACCACGTACATTGCGTTGCATGTCTGTTACTTCCTCAGGGCGTTCGTCTATTAATAGTATAATTTGGTATACCTCTGGATGATTAGCGGCAATCGCATTGGCAATGTCTTTTAATAACATTGTTTTACCTGTTTTAGGCTGCGATACTATCATACCACGTTGTCCTTTTCCAATAGGAGCGAAAAGATCAATAATTCTAGTAGATATAGTGCTTTGCTTTTCAGCAATATTAAATTTTTCTTTAGGAAATAGTGGTGTTAAGTGTTCAAAAGCAACACGGTCTCTTACCACATTTGGGTTTTGACCATTAATCTTACTTACTTTTATTAATGGAAAATATTTTTCTCCTTCTTTGGGGGGTCTTACCTCTCCAAGTACAGTATCCCCTGTTTTAAGTCCAAATAACCTAATTTGTGATTGAGATACATAAATATCATCTGGAGACGATAGGTAATTGTAGTCACTAGAACGTAAAAAACCATAGCCATCTTGCATGATGTCTAGAACCCCTTCACTTTCTATAATACCATCAAACTCAAAATCTGGTTCTTTATAGCGGTTTCTGTTGTCCTTGTTTCCGTTGTTTCTAGACTTGCTTTTATTATCTCTCCTAGAATCATTGTTGTTCCTAGAATCTTTAGATTGATTTTTTTGATGATTGTTTCTGCCTTGATGACTACTTTTCTCCTTAGGATTGTTGTCTTTAGAAGAAGGTTTGTCGTCTTTAGAAGAAGGTTTGTCGTCTTTAGAAGAGGATTTGTCATCTTTTTTAGTCGTTGCCTTTTGATCTCTATTGTCATTACGTTGTTGACGTTGACGTTGATTTTTTTGAGGCTGTTTTCTTTCTTGAGTTGTTGTTTTGCTTTCTTCTTTTTTTGGTTCTGAAGAAGGGCTGTCTGTTGTTACAGCTTTAACTGCTTTTGGATTTGCAGCTTGATAATCAAGTATTTGATATACTAGATCTAGTTTTTTTAAGCTTCTGTACTTAGGTACTTTTAAAGCTTTTGCAAGCTCCTGAAGTTCAGGAAGCTTCTTTGCTTTTAATTCTGAAATTTCTAACATAAAATAGGTATGCGTTTTTTTAAATAATTGTAATCTTTTTTGAGAAGATAATTTGATTGAAATTTAATCGAAGACTAAGTAACCGGATTTGAAGTGGTTACGAATAGATAGTGCAATTATACAACAATAATTTAAAAATGAACGTTAATTCTTTCAAAAAGAAGTATTATTTTTGCTTCCCATTCTAGGACAAAACGTATGTTACAAAGAATACAAACCATATATATGTTACTTGCAATACTAGCGCTTGTTGCACTTTATGTTTGGTTTCCTGTTGTAGCAGATGCCGCTGGACTACCAGTTATAGATAAGAATAATCCTTTAATGATTGGTTGTATTGTAGCTGGAGCTATAGTAATTGCTGCTGCTATTTTAAATTTTAAAAAAAGACAATTACAATTTGTTCTTAATAGAGTAGGGATACTCATAAATTTTGTATTACTGGGAGTTTTCGTGTACAAGTCACTAACGTTATCCGGAGAAACATTAGTTTCAGAGAAGGGTATTGGGGTGCTTTTACCCATCATTTCTATCGTTTTTTTAGTGTTGGCTAATAAAGCCATCAAAAGGGACGAGGACCTTGTAAAATCTGTTGACAGGTTACGATAAACGACACTTAGTATATTTTAGTGCAAAACCCTTAAAGAATGCCATCTTTAAGGGTTTTTTGTTATTGTTTTTTTGGAGCACCTTTGGTAGGTTTATTTCTTATTTTAAACTTACCTCGCTTAGGTCTAAGTTTACCAAAAGTTCCAATTGTTATTTTTCCTCTTTTTGTTTTTTTGTCACCTTTTCCCATTAACTTTTATTTTGTTGATCTTTGATGGTTTTCTCATCTATATCAAAGTCGTTTGTTTTTTGGTTTAAATCCCCAGTAGGGTTCGTAGGGTTATTTTGCTTTTCTTTTCTTTTAAATTTTCTATCTATCATAATCATTCTATTTTATATTCATTATTTAATATACAATTAATTAACTCTAAAAGCTCTTAAAAGGCTATTAAACTCTTGTTAAGGCATCTTAATATCACTAATAAAGCTACTAATATTTTTTATTCCTTTTGTAGTAAGCATTTTAATAAAAGCACTCCCAATGATGGCTCCTTTGCTATATTGAATAGCTGTTTTGTAGGTTTCATGATTACTAATTCCAAAACCGACTATTTGTGGATTATTAAGATCCATAGCTTCAACTCTTTTAAAATAATCTGTTTGTGAATCTATAACGGCAGTTTTTGCTCCCGTAGTGCTTGCACTACTTACCATATAGATAAAGCTATTGCTTGAAGCATCAATTTCTCTTATTCGTTTTTCTGAAGTTTGGGGTGTAATAAGAAAAATATTCTTGAGTCCATACATTTTAAAAATTGATTCGTAGCGCTCTTTATATTCTGCAAGGGGTAAATCTGGTAGGATTAGACCATCTATACCTATCTCTTTACATTTAGCACAAAATGCTTCAACTCCGTATTGTAGAATAGGGTTAAAATAGCCCATTATTAGTAGCGGAATAGAGACTTCTTTTCTAATATCTTTAAGTTGTTTAAAAAGTAATTGGGTAGTCATTCCATTTTGTAATGCCTTAGTTGAACTCTTCTGTATTGTTGGGCCATCTGCTAGTGGGTCACTAAAGGGTAATCCTATTTCTACCATATCCACACCACTTTTTTTTAATTCTTTTAAAATAGGAACGGTATCTTCTAGAGATGGGTACCCTGCTGTAAAGTAGATAGAGAGCAATTTTTTATCTTCTTGTAATTTTTGGTTTATTCTATTCATGTCTATTTTCTACGGAAGTGAAAACTTTTTTTATAATTTATTTGCTTTAAAAGCAAGTTTTTGCGTTAAGGATTGAGCTAAGTTATCGCGTAACGGCGAAAGCCTGACCACGCCTTTGGCGTGGGAACGCCCTACAAGCTAAAATAATCTATATAGGTATTTAAATCTTTGTCACCTCTACCACTTAAATTAATTACGATTATATCTTCTTTTTTAAATTTTCGGTTATTAAAAATAGCTAATGCATGACTTGTCTCTATGGCAGGTATTATGCCTTCTAGTTTACTTAATTCCAGGCCAGCTTGCATTGCTTCATCGTCTGTAATAGAAATAAACTCGCCACGTCCACTAGCGTATAAATGTGCGTGCATTGGGCCTACACCAGGGTAATCTAAGCCAGCCGAAATAGAATAAGGTTCTGTAATTTGACCATCGTTGGTTTGCATTAATAACGTTTTGCTACCGTGAATAATCCCTGCTTTTCCTAATACCGAAGTTGCTGCGCTTTCACCTGTATTAATTCCTTTGCCGGCTGCCTCTACTGCAATAATACCAACGTCTGGTTCATCTAAATAATGATAATAGGCACCTGCTGCATTACTCCCCCCACCTACACAAGCGACCACATAGTCTGGGTTTTCTTTGCCTTCTACTTCTTTTAATTGCTGTTTTATTTCTTTAGAAATCACACTTTGAAATCGTGCTACCATATCTGGATAGGGGTGTGGTCCTACTACACTACCTATAATATAATGTGTATCTGTAGGGTTATTAATCCAATCACGTATTGCCTCGTTAGTGGCATCTTTAAGTGTTTTACTTCCGCTGGTTGCTGGGACTACAGTAGCACCAAGCATTTTCATTCTAGCAACATTAGGAGCTTGTCTTTTAATGTCAATTTCTCCCATGTACACAATACACTCTAGGCCCATAAGTGCACATACGGTTGCTGTGGCAACTCCATGTTGCCCAGCTCCAGTTTCGGCAATAATTCTGGTTTTATTAAGGTGTTTTGCTACTAAAATTTGCCCAATAGTATTATTTACTTTGTGCGCTCCTGTATGGCACAAATCTTCTCTTTTAAGATAAATGTTAGTATTGTGCTTTTCTGAAAATCGTTTAGCGTAGTACAAGGGTGTAGGTCTCCCAACGTATTTTGCTAGCAATTCATTAAACTCTTTTTTAAAACTCTCTTGCTGAATTATGGAGATGTAGTTTTGCCGTAATTCTTCAACATTAGGGTAGAGCATCTCTGGAATATATGCTCCTCCAAATTCTCCATAATATCCTTTTTCGTTAACGTGATACATGTATTTTATTCTTGTAACGCTTTTTGAAGCGTTGTTAGTTCTTTTATCTTTTTAAATCCAGGACGTTCTTCAAACTTGCTATTTACATCAATCGCTTTAATGGGAAGCCCTGTAGTTTTTATTTTTTTTATTTCTGAAATATGTTCTAAACCAATTCCACCACTAAGTATAATAGGTTTATTACTAGGGTACTCTTTAAGTATAGACCAATCAAACCGATAGCCATTTCCTCCTTTTTCCTTGCCTTTAGTATCAAATAGAAAAGCACTAATACTAGTTTCATAGGGTTTGAGAACTGAAAAATCAAAAGAGTCTTTAATGCTAAAGACTTTCCAAAGTGCAACTTTGTTTGAGTTAAATATATCTTGTAGACCTGAAAATAAATCATTACAATATGCAGGAGATTCCTCTCCGTGTAATTGAATGACATCAAGGTCATATTTTTTAATATTACTTATTATATTTTTTATCGTTTCATTTACAAAAACACCCACTTTTTTTGTTTTTTCTGAAACCTTGGGTATTGCCTCTAACTCATAATTTCTGGGAGACTTTTCATAAAAAATAAAGCCCAGATAGTCTGGCTGCAAGGCAGCGACTTCTTGAGTGTTATATTTCATTCCGCAGATTTTAAGTTTCATACTTCTCAATACTATTTTTATTTTATAAATATCACTTGAAGTGAAGCTGCATTATAATTGATTAATAAATTTACTTGCAGCTTCACCTGGATTATCTGTCTTCATAAAGTTCTCTCCAATTAAAAACCCTTTGTAACCATATTTTTTTAATTCTTGTATAGCGGCAATACTGCTAATTCCACTTTCTGAAACTTTTACATAATCATCAGGGATTTTTAAAGCCAATTGTTTGCTAATTTCTATAGAAACTTCAAACGTTTTTAAGTTTCTGTTATTTACACCAATCATAGACACATTAGGTATAATAGATTTGTTAAGTTCTTCTTCATTATGAACTTCTAGTAATACCTCTAAACCAAGCTTAGCAGCAGTTTCTGAATATTCGATAAGTTGCTTTTGAGATAAATAAGCAGCAATTAATAAAATAGCATCTGCTCCGTATGATTTTGCTTCAAAAATTTGGTAGGGGTCTACTATAAACTCTTTTCTAAGTAAAGGAGTTGAAACGGTTTTTCTCGCTACTAATAAATCATCTAATGAACCGCCAAAAAAAACTGTGTCTGTGAGTATAGACATGCCACTTACTGCTGCATTTTCATAGCCCGTGACTACTTCATGTACCTTATTTGTGTCGTTGATAACCGACTTGCTTGGAGATTTTCTTTTATGTTCTGCTATAATGCCAGAACCATTTTTTAGTGCTTTTGAAAGTGAATTTGTTTCTCTCTTAAAATAGCTGGATTGCTCTAATAGTGAAACTGGAAAGGCTTCTTTTTTTGCTGAAACTTCCTTGTGTTTATAAGCTATTATTTTATCTAGTATTGTCATATATTTCACTCAAAAGCGGGAATCTCATCCCACTCAATTTTAGTTCTGTTTTATTTATTACTACTTAACTTTTGAAGTTTTTCTAATGCTTGCAATCCGTTCCCAGAGAGTAGCGATTCTTTAGCCTTTTCAAATCCTTCTATAGGTGTACATCCTTCAACTACCGAAATTGCCATACCAGCATTAGCACAAACAACATTGTTCTGGGCATTTGTGCCATTACCTTTTAGGATATTTAAGAAAATAGTAGCAGCTTCAGGGACAGAGTTGCCTCCATAAATTTGCTCTTGGTTTATGGTAGAAACTTTAAAATCTTTGGGGTGTAGTACTTCTTCAGAAGCCTTTGTAATTACTTTTGTTTTTCCAGTTAATGAAATTTCATCATAGCCATCCATCGCATGTAAAATAGCATAGTTTTTCTCGCTTTTTTGATATAAATACCCATATAACCTAGCAAGTTCTAAGTTAAACACACCAACCAACTGGTTTTTAGGGAAGGCAGGATTTACCATAGGGCCAAGCATATTAAAGAATGTTTTAATACCTAGTTCTCGTCGTATAGGAGCTACATTTTTCATGGCAGGGTGGAAGAGGGGGGCGTGTAAAACACAAATTCCAGCTTTGTCTAAACATTTTTTTAAAAAGTCTGAGTCGTTACTAAAGTGAATTCCCAGATGTTCCATCACGTTACTACTTCCACTTACCGAAGATACCCCGTAGTTACCATGCTTTGTTACTTTAACACCTGCTCCAGCTGCTACAAATGATGAAAGCGTAGAAATATTAAATGTATTTTTTCCATCACCGCCAGTTCCACATAAATCTATGGTATTAAATTCACTCACATCTACTGCAAGGCATAAATCTAAAAGTGCATCTCTAAAACCTTCTAATTCTTCAACTGTTACACTACGCATCATGTAAACAGTTAGGAAAGCTGCTATCTGACTTTGGTTATATTTTCCTTCGGAAATAGCCACCAAAATATCTCTTGCTTCCTGAGAGCTAAGTTGTTCGTGGTTTATTAATCTGTTTAATATTTGTTTCAAAACTGTTTTTATTTTCTTTGGTGTAGTAACTAAAAGCTAAATCCTGTTAACTAGTCACCCAATTTTTAATTATCTCTTTACCTTTTGGAGTAAGCACACTTTCTGGATGAAACTGCACACCTCTAACATTAAACTCTTTATGACGTAAAGCCATAATTTGTCCATTTTCATCAACAGCAGTTATCTCTAATGTGTCAGGAAAATTTTCAGTACTAACCACCCAAGAATGATATCTTCCAACTTCAATTTCTGTGCTTAAACCCCTAAATAAAACTTCGTCTTCAACTAGAATACTGGTCTTAGTTGCAACTCCATGATATACTTCTTTTAGGTTTATTAAAGTGCCTCCAAAAACTTCTCCAATTGCTTGCTGCCCTAAACACACTCCTAAAATGGGTTTTTTGTGAGCATACTTTTTTATTACCTCTTTAAGTAAGCCTGCTTCATCAGGAATACCTGGTCCTGGCGATAATAATATCTTATCAAACTCTTCAATTTCGTCAAGATGAAATGTGTTATTTCTTTTTACAGTTACATCACAATCAAATTCCTCTAGGTAGTGAACCAGATTATATACAAAACTGTCGTAATTATCAATAACTAGTACCTTCATATTATATAGTTTCAGCTAATTCTAGAGCCTTGGTTAATGCTCCTAATTTATTATACACTTCTTGTAATTCTTTTTCTGGTACACTATCACTTACTACACCAGCACCTGCTTGGTAATTTAATGTGTGGTTTTTGCTTAAAAATGAACGAATGATAATGGCATGGTTAAAATTGCCATTAAAGTCCATAAAGCCTATAGCTCCTCCGTAAAACTCTCTAGATATATTTTCATATTTATCCAAAAGTTCAATTGCTTTGTGTTTTGGAGCACCACTTAAAGTGCCAGCTGGAAAAGTGTCTGCTACAATTTGCATTGTTGCTGTATCTTTATTTTTTTTTGCAGTTACTTTACTAACTAAATGAATCACATGTGAAAAAAACTGTACCTCTCGATAGGTCTCTACTGTAACATTAGTACCATGTCTACTTAAATCATTTCTTGCAAGATCTACCAACATTACATGCTCACTATTTTCTTTTTCATCTGCTGAAAGTTGTTTTGCTAGCGCTGCATCCTGTTCATCGTTACCAGAACGTTTGAATGTTCCTGCTATAGGGTGAATTTCGGCTTGGTCTCCTTTTACTACCAATTGTGCTTCTGGAGAACTTCCAAATATTTTAAAGTTCCCGTAATCAAAGTAAAATAAATAAGGTGAAGGGTTTACACTTCGTAAAGCGCGATATACATTAAACTCATCTCCTTTAAATTGTTGCGAAAAACGTTTGCTTGGAACAATCTGGAAGACATCTCCTCTGTGGCAATGCTCTTTGCACTTTATAACTAGTTTTTTAAATGCTTCGTCATTAAGGTTGGTTTGCAAAGCGCCTTCTAAAGAGAAAGGGTACTCAGCAAAAGATTTAGATTTTAATAGCTGCTCGATACTTTCAATATTACTTTCTTTATTGTAACAGTTTGCAAAAATGTAAGCTTCGTTATTGAAGTGATTAATTGCAATTATATTTTGATATACTGCGTAATAAATATCTGGAATTTCAAGATTCCCTTCTTTTTTGTTTACAGCAATGTCATCAAAATACCTAACTGCATCGTAGCCTATGTAACCAAATAAACCATTTGTAATAAATTTACTGTTGTTCTCTTCAGAAGAAAATGAAGCCGCAAATTTTTCAATTTCTTCAGATACATTGCAATTTGAATCTATTGTTATTTCATTGTTCTCTCCATCTGGAAAAACTGTAATTATGGTTTCGTTTTTAACCTCGATTGAGGCAATTGGATTTGAGCAGATGTAACTAAAAGTATTATCGTTTGCTCTATAATCACTACTCTCTAATAATAAACTATTAGGAAATTTATCTCGTAATCGTAAATAAACAGAAACAGGAGTTAGCGTATCTGCTAGCAACTTTTTTGAGTGGGCTTTAAGTGTATATGTTTTCCTATTATTTGGCATCTATTTTTTATTTCTAAGTGTTTTACTGTGCTTAACCTGATAATGCTTTCATAAAAAAAGGCTTGTCGTGATGACAAGCCTTTGTATGTTTTATACTACTATAGGGGTTGCTCTCACGAGTTGTTACGTAAGTTTATCCACCACCAAGTATGTACTATTATTGTTTTCATTAATTTGATGTCAAATATAGAAATCATATTTTAATTATCAAGTAATACTTATTAAAACTTTAACGTAACATCTAGCTCAAAGTTATCTGAAATAGTGTTGTCGCCAAGGTTGTCAAAAAAGCTTCCGCTACCATAACGAACTCCAAACTTTGTTCTATCTATTTTTAAGCTAGTTGTTGCTGTGTTGTCTTTCATTTTTAAAATAAAAGTAATTTCTTCAGTAGTATCCTTAATGGTAATATCTGCTGTTACCTCAAAGCCAGATTTTGTTTTTGTCGCTTTTTTAATTAGCAAAGTAGCTGTAGGGTGAGAAGCAGTTCCAAAGAAATCGTCACTTTTTAAATGACCTTCTAATTTTCCTTTACTGTCACCTTCTAAATCGGTTACGTTTATAGATGTCATATCTACAACAAACATACCTCCAGTTAGCTTGTTGCCATCCATTTCTAAGTAGCCTTCTTTGAGTTGAATAGTCCCTGTGTGTGAGCCTAAGACTTTTTTTCCTTTCCACTCAATGGAACTTTCTTTAATATTAATTTTCTTTTTAATGGGTGTTGTAGTAGCAAATACTGTTGTAGTAGTTACTGCTAATACTAAGAGTGTTTTTACAATTGATTTCATCTTTTTTTGTTTTGAGTGATTATATGTTTTTAAATAATTTTGTTTTTGGTTTACGCACTTTTGCATAATGCTGTGTAGCATCATCGTCGTGCCTATACCCTATAGTTGCTATAACTGAAGCATTAAGATTTTTACTTGATAAATCTAAAATCTCATTAAACTTTTCTGCTTCAAAACCTTCCATAGGGCACGCATCTATTTTGTTTATCGCAGCAGCAGAAAGTAAATTACCTAATACAATGTAGGTTTGGTTTGCTGTCCAAGCTGCCTTTTGTTCTTTTGTAAAACCAGCTAGTGTAGTTTTCATAAAATCTGCATACTGTTTTAGGTCTTCTTCTTTAAGTCCACGTGTTTCCATCACGTTTGTTATATACTCATCTACTAAACTATCGTCAAAGTCTGTTTTGTTGGCAATGACAATTACATAGGCAGCATCTGTAATTTGTGTTTGATTCCAAGCAGCAGGTTTTAATTTTTCTCGTATTTCAGCATCTTCAATAATTAAGATTTCATATGGCTGTAATCCATAAGAAGAGGCAGATAGTTGCATAGCATCTTTTAAAAAGTCTAAATCTTTATCATCAATTTTTTTTGTTGGGTCAAACTTTTTTGTGGCATAACGCCATTGTAGGTCTTGGATGTAGTTACTCATTTGTTCTTAATTTATCTAATAAGTTATTTAAAGTTTCTAATTCTTCTTCGGTTAGGTTTTCTAGTATTTTTTTATTGTTGTGCTCAGTAATTGGATCTAGAGTTTTTAATAATTCTAATCCCTTTTTTGTAATAGTTATTTCTACTTTTCTTCTGTTTGAGGGACAAACACATCGCTCTGCCCATTCTTTCTTTATTAGCTTATCTACTAATCGTGTTGCATTACTATTTCTATCTACCATACGTTCTTGTATGGTGGAGAGGTTAGCAGGGTTCCCCTTTTGTCCACGTAAAATTCGAAGCACATTGTATTGCTGCATTGTTAAGTCAAATTTCTTTAGTTCTGCCGAAACTTTTTCTTCAACAATACGTGATGTGTACATTAAGTTAATTACACTTTTTGTAGTAATTCCTAATTTGTGAATTGATTTTATGGCTTCTTCAATCTTCATAATTGTAAATACAATATTTGTATATACAAATGTAATGCAAATTATCATTGATTTTATTTATTTAACAAAATTTTAGATGATAAGGTTGTATGTGTAGAAAATTAACACCTAAACAAAAGTTAAAAAGAATGTAAGTTCTAGTTGCTTTCTTACTTTTATAGTTATGAACAAGTTGTATACCTTACTAATTATTAGTCTGTTGCTGTTTTCTTGTAATGAAACCGAGAAGAAAGCAAATGATATTTCAGAAACTACAGAAAAAGAGATTGCTATTACTGAGACCAAAGATGAAGTCTCTAGCGCATTACCAATAGTAGATTATGAAGGCCTAAAACCCTATTTAGAAAAAAATGACGAAACTACCTATGTTGTGAACTTTTGGGCAACTTGGTGTAAGCCTTGTATCAAAGAGTTACCTTATTTTGAAAAGATAGGAGCAGAGTATGCAGATAAAAATGTAAAAATACTTTTAGTAAGTCTAGACAATCCAAAAATTATTGAAAAACAAGTAGTTCCTTTTATTAAGAAAAGAAACTTACAATCTGAAGTTATTGTTTTTGATGACCCTGATGCTAATGGATGGATTCCTAAAATTGCTGAAGAATGGAGTGGAGCAATCCCTGCTACTATAATATATAACAAAAATGACCGGAAATTTTATGAAAAGTCATTTTCTTACGAAGAATTAGAAACTGAAGTACAATCAATATTATAACAAAAATGAAAAGAGATTTAATTTTAAAAGTGGCAACCTTATGTATTACTGCTGTAATGGTGTATGGTTGTAATGAAACAAAAGACAAGAAAACTGTTGTTGAAGAAGATACAAAAGAACTTGCAATAAATGAAAAACCTGCCAAAGAAGAAACTGTAAAGGGTTACACAATTGGCGATTCTGCTACAGATTTTTCTTTAAAAAATGTTGATGGAAAGATGGTATCATTAAAAGACTATAAGGATGCCAAAGGATTTATCGTGATTTTCACCTGTAACACTTGCCCATATGCTGTAGCAAGTGAGGAACGTATTGTTGCTTTAGATAAAAAATATAAGTCAAAAGGATATCCAGTAATTGCAATTAACCCTAACAATCCAGAGGTGCAGCCAGATGACACGTTTGAGTTAATGCAACAAAAAGCAGAGAAAGCTGGGTTTACTTTTCCATATTTATATGACGAAAGTCAATCTGTATATGCAAAATATGGAGCGACTAAAACACCGCACGTCTACTTATTAAAAAAAGAAAAGGGTGCTAACATTGTAAAATATATAGGAGCAATAGACGATAACGTTCGTAATGCAGATGCTGTTACAGATACCTTTTTGGCAAATGCCGTAGACGAATTATTAGCCGGTAAAGTAGTTTCTGTTAAAGAAACTCGTGCTATAGGATGCTCTGTGAAGCAATAAAGCACAGCTCATATATTAAAAAAACCGAAGATGTTCTTGTAACGTTTTCGGTTTTTTTGTGTCTATAGTTTAGTTTTAATTATTATTTTTGAACTATGGATTTAACACAAGATGCGTGGCGCTCACAGCTACTAGAAGACACTAATGCAGTAATTGTAGACGTAAGAACTGAAATTGAGAGAGAAGAAGGCTACATACCAAATGCAATGCATCTAGACATTTATGATAGTGCTGCTTTTGTGAATGCTGCAAAGGAACTTGATGACTCAAAAAATTACTACATATATTGTAGATCTGGAGGAAGAAGTGCACAAGCTTGTATGATATTTAATTCTGTTGGGATTGAAAACACTTATAACCTTCTTGGAGGATTTAGTGAGTGGAATGGTGATATTGAAAAACCTTTTTAAAATGAAGAAACTACTCTTTTTTACTATAGCACTATCTTTATTGCTAGTCTCTTGTAACTCTTCTTCTGAAAATATAAAAGTTTTACCTCCTACAGACTTCAATAAAGCAGTTACTTTAGAAGACAACTCTATACTACAATTAATAGATGTAAGAACAGCAGAAGAATTTGAAGTTGGACACCTTAAAGATTCTCAAAACATTTGTGTTACTGAAGAGGATTTTGAAGAAAAAGTAAAAAACCTTAATAAAGACGAGCCTGTATATGTCTATTGTAAAAAAGGAGGACGTAGTGCTCGTGCTGCAAAAATACTACGTGATCTAGGTTTTACTAAAGTATATGACCTAGAAGGTGGCATCACTTCTTGGACAGATGATGGACTTGAAGTTGTAGAGTAATTTTCACATTAATTCGCTTCTTAATTTTTTTAACACCTTGATTATTATTGCGTTAAATAATAGCCAATTAGGATTTTCTAAGTAATTTTTAATTAATTCTCACGATATATTTAGGGTATAAACCTTAAATGTTATGAAAACCGAAGTCCAAATTGTTCAAGACAGAATGAGGCAACTTGTTAAAGAAAGTTGTAATAAAATCGAAGAAATTTCTGAACACCATAATAGTTTTCATAAAGCATTACTGAAATTTTATTTTGGTTGTGTTGATGTGATAATAGATTATGATTCTTCTCAAATAATATTGTGGAGTTCAAAACCAAAATCTCTTGAGTCGTTTCGACTCTATGATATAAACGAAGCTGTTTCAACCAAAATATCTTATACAAATCTAGAAGAAACATTAAAGGGGTGTCTCGAGAATGGAGAAGTTCAAGTTCGTTTCTACAAATCTTTATTGTTTCATTATAATAATGTTAATCAACCTATAGCCAACCCTCCTATTAGCGCTTAATTTTTAAAAACTTATACAAGATGGTACGATTAATTATTTATACATTCAAGATATTGCTCTTTGCATCTGCATTAGGAGCTTTAGGAATTCATTTCTTGTTATCTCCTTTGCCAGAAAATAGCTTACTCATAGTTGTAGGTATTTTATGTTTATTAGGGATTTCAAGTTTCTTTAAGTTAACTTCAGTTAGATTCGAGAGATCATAATAATTTTAAAATTTTTACAAAGGCTGTTATTTACAGCCTTTTTTTATGCTTTAATTTTAATTTTCATAAAAAATATAACATTTTGCAACATGACACGAATAACTTCGTCTATTAATCGAACAGCAACTAAAACCATCTAATTTGTCCAATACATTACTTGTAGAGCAATGCAGACAAAACAACCCTAGAGCGCAAATGGCTTTATATAAGCAATATTGTGATGGGATGTTTATTGTAGCAAACAGGTATTTAAAAGACAATACAGCTGCTGAAGATGCAATGCAAGAAGCGTTTATTAAAGCGTTTAAAAAAATTAACCAATTCAAAGGAGACGTCACGTTTGGAGCTTGGTTAAAAAGGATTGTAATTAACCATTGCCTTGATGTTATTAAGGCAAGAAAGTTAGAAATACAACCCTTAAATGAAGATGTAATGACAATCGCAGATGATGATAACTGGGAGGTGGCAGATGAGACTTCAGTAAAAGAAGTGTATAAAGCTATCGAAAAACTACCTCAAAATTATAAGGTAGTTGTTAAGTTATTTTTGTTAGAAGGCTATGACCATCAAGAAATTGCTCAAATTTTGGACATTTCAGAAAGTGCCTCGCGAACGAACTTACATCGCGGTAAAATACAACTAAAAAAAACCTTAAAACATTTGCAGTATGGGACAGGATCTTAGAAAAATGATGCGAGAACGTGTTGAAGAAACACCAAGATTATCTCAAGGACACGAAGCAAAATTTGCTTCAAAACTGGAATCAAACTTTGGCAGTGAACCTTCTAAGAAGGAGCGCTTACCTTGGCTTAAAATTGCTTCTGTAGCTCTTGTGTTTATAACAGTTAGCATTTTTGGGTATTACAGCCTTACAGATAACAACCAAGTAATTATAGCAGATAGCACAGATGATGGGAATGTTACATTGGTAAATAAGCAAATGACATTAGGAGATATATCACCGGACCTTAAAAAAGTAGAGGACTTTTATACCGCAGGGATTAATGTTCAATTAGCTTCGTTAGAAATCACAGATGATACCAAAGACCTAATAGATGGGTATATGGAACAATTGGCAGAGCTAAATAGTGAATATGAAACCCTAAACGAAGAACTTAACACAATGGGGCCAACTGAGTCAACCATCACCGCTTTAATAGATAATTTACAATTGCGTTTACAGCTGCTGTTCAAGCTTAAAAACAAATTAAAAGAACTAAAAAATCAAAACAATGAAAAATTTAATAGCATACAAACGTAGTATCCTTAGTGTTTTTATAGCACTAGCTGCTATAGTTACCAATGCTCAAAAAAAATATGTAGAAAGTTTTGAAGTTAATGATGACGCGACAATTGTTGTAAATACTTCTTACACAAACATAGTTTTTGAAACTTGGAACAAAAATAAAGTTGAGGTAGAAGCCTTTATTGAAGGAGAAGACCTTACTGAAGAAGAAAAACAAGAAGTTTTTGATAATTGGAATTTTCAAGTACTTGGAAATAGCAATACTGTTATGATAACTTCTAGACCACAAATGGCTTGGGGGAATAATATTTCATTCTCTAATGTGGATGCCCTAAAAGAATTAAAATTTTTGGGTCCAATGTTAAAGGATATGCCAGTAATGACAAAATTTGAGATGCCAGAACTTCCTATGGAAGCATTACAAAACATGGGTGATCTTAAGTTTGATTATGAAGAGTTTAATAAAAACGAAGAAGAATACATGAAGAAATGGGAAAAGCAAATTGAAAAGAAGTTTGGTAAAGACTTTGAAATGAAGATGGAAAAATGGGGAGAAGAATTTGCCAAAGAATGGAAAGCTAAAAATGGAGAAAAGATAACTGCAGAGTGGGAGGCGAAGATGGAAGCATGGGGAGAGAAATTTGGTAAAGAAATGGAAGCTTGGGGAGCCGATTTTGAGAAAGACATGCAAAAACTTGTAGAAGAGTATGAAAAGGAAAATGGCAAAGGAAGCTATACCAAAGAGGTCATTACTACACCTAATGGAAATAAAACCATAATCTTTAAGGCAAATAAAAATGGTAAGATTAAGGATATTAAAGCTACCAAAACGTTAATTATACGTATGCCTAAAGATTCTAAAACAGAAATCGATGTAAGGCATGGTGAGATTAAAATGGCAGACGCACGTAATGTGAGGGCTACTTTAAATCACACGCCTTTTATTGCTAATAGTATTGATGGGGGTAAAACCCTCATCAATGCTTCTTATGCACCTGTAATTATAAATGAGTGGAAGTATGGAACGTTATACGTAAAGTTTGTAGATAATTGTAGTATTGGTACTATTGAGGCTATTACACTTAGGTCTAACTCTAGTGATGTATTAATAGGTACAATAATTAAAGATGCGAACCTTACTGGCTCTTTGGGTAATTTTAAAATTAACGGAATTGCTAAAAATTTTGGCACAATAAACATAGTGCTCAAAAATAATGATGCCATTATTAACATACCAGACAGCTCATTCTCATTTCTTTTTGACGGGAAAAAATCTACCCTTAAATACCCTAAATCTCTAGAGTTAACTAACACCAAAAAAGGAGATAGAGTACTAGTAAAAGGGTTTAATAACTCTTCAAATTCTAGTAATAACTTAAAGTTCGAAGCGCTTTATAGTAATATAACTGTAGAGTAAATTAAAAACCACGTTAAAAAGTAGAACTTCCCAAAGTGGTTTTACAACTAAATAAACTTTTGTTTAAGCGTCTTGATTTAATTTCTTAGTAAGATAGAATCCAGTAAATAAACCTACACCAGACATAATAAAGATAGTCCCTGGAAATGCAACTTCTTCATCCATTCCTGCTTGTACAAGCCCCGCAGCAATAAAAATTCCAACCCCTATACCTATTGCCAATAATGCTAGGTTAACCACAATTACTTTCCACATTGGTGTTGCTTTTCGGTTTTTTCCGTAGAAAATAGAAGCATCTGCTCCTTTTTCAATTAATGCCAAACGTTCTTTGTTTCTAGCCGAAATGTAGAGGTAGTATATTCCAAATAAAACACCGAATATAATAGGTATTACAATAACTTCAGATCCCATAATTTTTTGATTTAATGATTATTTATTTTTGAATTTGTTTGCTCTTAGGACGATACGTTTCTTAATCTGGTTACAATAATTTCAAAAAAATTATCTCAGATAATTTGTAACCAATAAAGTAAACGAGTCGTCTAACCCTAAAATGAACGTAACTGACCAACAACTCATTACTGAAACATTAGAGGGTAATACTAAATCCTTTGGTGTGCTTGTGGGACGTTATCAAGACTTTGTATTTACCATTATTGTGCGTATGGTCAAGGTAAAGGAAGAAGCTGAAGAAGTTGCACAAGATACTTTTATAAAGGCTTTTGAGTCCTTAGCTAGTTTTAGAGGTGAATCTCAGTTTTCTAGTTGGTTGTATAGTATTGCATACAGAAAGGCATTAGATAGAATAAAGAAAAATAAAAGACAGCGAACAACCGAGTTTTTAGATGAAACAACAGAGACGTCATTTGCGGCTATAGAAAATGGATTACATTATTTAGAAGCAAAAGAAAAATCTCAAAAAATTAATGATTGTATCATGAAGTTGAATGAAGAAGAGGCAGCTATCATTACTTTTTATTATTTTGAAGAACAATCTGTACGTGAGATTAGTGCAATTACTAATTTAACCGAAGACAATGTTAAAGTTAAATTGTATAGAAGTAGAAAAAAATTATTCTCTTTATTACAAGACTATTTTAAACCAGAATTAAAACAGAATGGAACAGACAGGTAAAAATGAAGACTTACTAACAAAACAGTTGCTTAAAGATGCTGGGTTGCAAAAGCCTTCTAGTAATTTTGGTTATACTGTAATGCAAGCCATTTCTAAAAAGAAAGTAACTGCTGCTCCATATAAGCCATTAATTTCAAAAAGGGTTTTATGGTTGTCTTTTATAGCTTTAATAGTTAGCTGCATTATAATTTTCTTTCTTTCTGAACCTTCATCCACATCTATTTTTGATGAGTTAACACTTGATGGTTATAAACTTCCAGAATATGACTTACCCGTGTTTTCGGTTTCAAATATAATGCTGTATGCAATAGGGTTTATGTCTTTATTTTTATTACAAGTACCTTTTTTAAGACATCACTTTATTAAAAAGTACTAGTTATTTTCTTCTTAGAAACAAAGCAACAATTGCTGAGGTAACAACACCCATACCCAACGCTCCAAAAGCAGATAACCAAAGATAATTTGTTATATTAAAATAATCATTTGCTTTGGTACGTGTCATTAAATCGTTAGTTACTGAGTATTCTATAACGTTATTAAAGTACTCTGGAGTAATATAGTTGTGTGTTATATATTGTGCTAAGGGAGACAAGAGAGCTACAAAAACACTCAAAATAACCCCAGAAACAAACCCTTGCAGCCAAGTCATTTTGTTTCCTAAAACTCTACGCCTTTTTTCACGCATTTCTAGTACATACATCAAGATTGCAAAGGGAGCAAAGAGCATGGTAAGCCAATTATGATTAGCAATATTTTCGTCGTGCCATCCAAGACTTCTTTCTAATAGCATCCAGGCAAGTGATAGAAATGTAAAAATAAAGGCCCACTTTAATTCTATTTTAATGTGTTTCATTGGTTTTGTTTTGTAAACTCTAAGATATAAAAAAGCAGGTTATAACAAATAACCTGCTTTAATCTCTTAATATGTCTATCTATCTAATCTACTAGGACCCATTCACCTTTTTCAATTAGCGGGATGGCTTGCTTATACTTAACTTCTTTGGCTTCACCACTCATCACGTGTTTAATAGTGACTCTATCGTTACGTCCAATTTTTGGTTTTTCTCTAACTATTGTTTCAGTTACTTGTTGGCGCTGTGATTGAGTTTCCCCGGCTGCTCTAGACTCTGCAGCACGCTCATCTAGGTTTTGTATTTCCTCTTTTTGCTCGTTTAACTTTTGCTTAGGTCTAGCTGTTTGTGCTTCTCTAATTTGCTGCTGATTTTCTTGTGGCAACTCTCCTTTAAATAAGAAAGAAATAACATCTTTATTTACTTTCTCAATCATTTTCTTGAACAATTCAAAAGCTTCAAACTTATAAATAAGTAAAGGATCTTTTTGTTCGTGTACTGCTAATTGTACCGACTGCTTCAACTCATCCATTTTACGTAAATGCGTTTTCCATGCATCATCAATAATAGCAAGCGAGATGTTTTTCTCAAAGTCGTTTACTAGTTGCTTTCCTTGTGTTTCATAAGCTTTCTCTAGATCTGTGGCTACATTTAAAGTTTTTACACCATCTGTAAACGGAACTAAAATACGCTTGTATTTATCTTTTTGAGTTTCGTACACATTACTAATTACAGGGAATGCCATTTCTGCATTACGCTCCATTTTTTCTTTATAATGTGCAAAAGCAGCTTTATAAACTATACCTGTAATTTCTTGTTGACTCTTCTTTTCAAACGCTGCTTCATCTACAGGAGCACTCATTGAAAAGTATCGTATTAACTCAAACTCAAAATTCTTGTAATCTTGTGCTAGTTTATTACTTTCAGTAATTACCTCTGCCGTGTCATAAATCATGTTGGCAATGTCTACGCGTAATCGTTCTCCAAAAAGGGCATGGTATCTTCTTTTATAAACTACTTCACGTTGTGCGTTCATTACATCATCATACTCCAGTAATCTTTTACGAACTCCAAAGTTATTCTCTTCTACTTTTTTCTGTGCCCGTTCAATAGATTTAGAAATCATAGAATGTTGAATCACTTCTCCTTCTTTTAATCCCATTCTATCCATTAATTTTGCCATACGCTCACTACCAAAGAGACGCATTAAATTATCTTCTAAAGAAACATAGAATTGCGAACTTCCTGGGTCTCCTTGACGACCACTACGTCCTCGTAACTGTCTATCTACACGTCTAGAATCATGACGCTCAGTACCCACAATTGCAAGACCGCCTGCATTTTTCACTTCGTCACTTAGTTTAATATCGGTACCACGACCTGCCATGTTTGTAGCGATAGTAACCATCCCACTATTACCAGCTTCACTTACAATATCTGCCTCTTTTTTATGAAGCTTTGCGTTTAATACATTATGCGGAATGTTACGAATACTCAACATTCTACTTAGTAATTCTGAAATTTCTACCGAAGTTGTACCAATTAATACAGGTCTCCCAGCATTTGAAAGTTCTGTTACTTCATCAATTACAGCATTGTATTTTTCTCGCTTGGTTTTATAAATTTTATCTTCTCTATCATCACGAGCAATAGGTCTGTTTGTTGGAATTTCAACAACATCTAGTTTATAGATTTCCCAAAGCTCACCAGCTTCGGTAACGGCAGTACCTGTCATCCCAGCTAGTTTGTTGTACATTCTAAAGTAGTTTTGAAGCGTAATAGTCGCAAAGGTTTGCGTCATAGCTTCAATTTTTACGTTTTCTTTTGCTTCGATAGCTTGGTGAAGTCCGTCACTATAGCGACGACCATCCATAATACGACCCGTTTGCTCATCTACAATCATTACTTTGTTATCCATAACAACGTATTGATCGTCTTTTTCAAAAAGAGCATACGCTTTAAGTAGCTGATTCATGGTATGAATACGCTCACTTTTAACTCCAAAATCTCTAAATAGAACTTCTTTTTCTGATGCTTCTTCCTCAGGAGTGAGCCCTTTTTTTTCAATTTTGGCAATTTCAGTTCCCATCTCTGGCATTACAAAGAAATCTGGGTCATCGCTTCCTGAAAGGTAGTCTACTCCTTTATCTGTAAGTTCAATTTGATTGTTTTTTTCGTCTATAACAAAATACAACTCTGCGTCTACCTTTGGCATTTCACGGTTGTTATCTTGCATGTAGAAGTTTTCGGTTTTCTGAAGAATTTGCTTGATTCCTTCTTCAGATAAAAACTTAATTAGGGCTTTGTTTTTGGGAAGTCCTCGATATACTCGATATAATTGAAACCCTCCTTCTTTAGTATCACCCTCGGCAATTAGTTTTTTAGCCTCGGCAAGTACTTTTGTCAACATTTTACGTTGAACCGAAACTAAATCACTAATCCTTGGTTTTAATTCATTAAACTCGTGTCTATCTCCTTCTGGAACAGGTCCTGAAATAATAAGCGGTGTACGTGCATCGTCAATTAATACACTATCTACCTCATCTACAATGGCGTAGTGGTGCGGACGTTGTACTAAGTCTTGTGGTGCATGAGCCATATTATCACGTAGATAGTCAAAACCAAATTCATTATTGGTTCCGTAGGTGATATCTGCATTGTAAGCTTTTCTTCTGGCTTCGCTATTAGGTCTATGATAGTCTATACAATCTACCGTCATCCCATGAAACTCAAAAATTGGAGCCATCCAAGCACTATCACGTTTTGCTAGGTAGTCGTTTACTGTTACAAGGTGAACCCCGTTCCCCGCAAGGGCATTAAGATATACAGGAAGCGTTGCCACTAAGGTTTTACCTTCTCCTGTTTGCATCTCTGCTACTTTCCCTTGGTGAAGTGCAACCCCTCCAATAAGTTGTACATCGTAGTGTACCATATCCCAGGTAACTTCTTTACCTGCGGCATCCCAAGAGTTTTTCCATATAGCTTTCTCGCCGTCTAAGTTTACATAGTCTTTTTCTCCAGAGAGTTCTCTGTCAAAAGTAGTAGCGGTTACGGTAAGGGTCTCATTGTTCTTAAAGCGTTTTGCAGTTTCTTTTATAACAGCAAATGCTTCTGGTAAGATTTCATCAAGAGTTTTCTTTTCAATCTCATAACGCTCTTCTTTGAGCGTATCTATCTGGTTATAGACTTCTTCTTTTTCGTCTATATCATCCATAGACTCCGTTTTCTTTTCTAAGGCGTCAATTTGATCTTGAATCTCTTTTTGGTCTTCTTTAATCTTGGCTCTAAATCCATCAGACTTTGCTCTTAGGGCGTCCAAGGAGAGTTGTTCCATTTCAGATTCAAACGTTTTTACTCTATCTACATACGGTTGTATATCACTAATGTCTTTCTTGGACTTATCACCCACAAACATTTTTAATACATTGTCTAAAATTCCCATGATATATTTTATTACGATGTTATACTAACATCGATTCTATTTTTTATTTTGAAGGGTAAAAATACCCATAAAAAAAGCCTCAACCAATGTGAGACTTTTCTTTTTTATGTTTTTAATACTATACTTGTAAAGTGTAGCATTTATTAATACTCATC
Source organism: Patiriisocius hiemis (assembly GCF_031846325.1). Lineage (NCBI taxonomy): Bacteria > Pseudomonadati > Bacteroidota > Flavobacteriia > Flavobacteriales > Flavobacteriaceae > Patiriisocius > Patiriisocius hiemis. The sequence continues at coordinate 92,909 of NZ_JAVRHZ010000004.1, forward strand.
TTCGTTCCACAGATAATCTTCATCTGTTGGATAATCTGGCCAAATTTCTTCGATAGAGTCATAAGAGTCTCCTTCATCTTCAATAGCTTGAAGGTTTTCTACCACTTCTAGTGGAGCTCCTGTCCTAATAGCGTAATCTATTAGTTCGTCTTTTGTCGCTGGCCAAGGTGCATCGCTTAAATAAGATGCTAATTCTAACGTCCAATACATGTTACGAATTCATTTTTAATTTGCTGCAAAAATAATTTTTTAGTTTAAAAAGTCAAGAAAAAACGCAATTATTTCTACATTATTTTAAAGATCGTTTTTAATTATCTGATTTTCAAATAATTAAATCTAAAAAAGAAATGGATTTACAGTTTTTCTGGAATCCACTTTACTTCTTTGGCTTGTAACTCTTTGGACAACTTCCGTGCCAGTACAAATAGGTAGTCAGATAGTCGGTTAAGATATTTTAAAACATGCTCATCTATGGGTTCTTGCTCGTGTAATTGTGTTGCTAATCGTTCGGCACGACGGCACACACAGCGTGCTATGTGACAATATGACACCGTAGTGTGACCACCAGGCAATACAAAATGCGTCATAGGAGGAAGGTCGTCATTCATACTGTCCATTTCTTTTTCGAGAAGTTCAATTTCTTCGGTATCTATTTTCTGGATGTTAAGACGTTCTTTTCCGCTTTTTAAAACAGCTTTTTCTGGGTCTGTTGCAAGAATGGCACCAACAGTAAATAATTTATTTTGAATATGGACTAGTATTTCCTGTGAACGTGAGTCTATTTCTTGATCCCTTATTAGACCAATGTATGAGTTAAGCTCGTCTACAGTACCATAACTTTCTATTCGGATATGATGTTTGGGAACACGCGTGCCTCCAAAAAGTGCTGTAGTCCCTTTATCACCAGTTTTAGTGTAAATTTTCATAATTATAAAGGTACATACTTAGGAGTAAGTTTGAAAGTTTTTTGGTTAAGGAATAAAGGGAAGACATGGTTATAATTTGCTTCCTCAAAATGACACCAAGAATCTAAAATCTACCTTGTACGTTCATCGCTCTCTACCATACCATCTCTAAGTCGGATTACACGGTGCGCGTGCATAGCGACTTCTTCTTCATGCGTGACTAAAATAACAGTATTACCAGCAGCGTGAATATCATCAAAAAGGGTCATTATTTCTAGCGAAGTTTTAGAGTCTAAGTTTCCTGTGGGCTCATCTGCAAGAATAATAGAAGGCTTGTTCACTAAAGCACGTCCTACAGCAACACGCTGGCGTTGCCCTCCAGAAAGCTGGTTAGGTTTGTGGTCCATACGGTCTGCTAGACCAACATCTGTAAGCACTTCTTCAGCTCTTTTGGTTCTATCATTTTTTGAAGCTCCTGCATAAATCATAGGCAGAGCCACATTTTCTAGAGCAGTAGTTCTAGGAAGTAAGTTAAACGTTTGGAATACAAAACCTATTTCTTTATTACGTATTTCGGCTAGTTCATCATCTGTCATATTGCTCACATCTGCTCCATTAAGCTCGTAACTACCTGCTGTTGGTGTGTCTAGGCACCCGAGTAAATTCATTAAAGTTGATTTTCCAGAACCTGAAGGCCCCATAAGAGCAACGTACTCGCCTCTTTCTATATCAAGGTCTATACCTTTAAGTACTTTTACAATTTCTTGTCCAAGTGGAAAATCTCTTTTAATTCCTCTAATTTTTATGACTAAACTCATATAGCTTTTTTATCCCTTTTTGAAGAGAGGGTTGGTTTTAACTTGCCAATAAGACGCAACACAAAGATACTTGTTACACTCTAATTTTAAAATGTTGTTTGGGTTGCTCTTTTCTAAAAAAAATAATACCCCATTGAAAGGTGTCTATGCTTACAGTAACTTTAGGATGGCTATAAATATATTTCCACGCTTCGGTCATAGGCTTACTCCAGTAAATATCGTCAAATATTATTATTGAATTGTTATGAACACGGCTTAATAATATTTCAAAATAAGAAATGGTTTTTTCTTTATCGTGATTACCATCAACATAGATAAAGTCATAATTTTTTTTAAAGCCTTCAGAAGAAAAAAAATACTTAAAAGTAGCATTTACTAGCTCTATATTTTGAAGTTTGAAGTCTTTAAATAGTGAAGCTGTAAAATTTGCAGTACTAGGGCAACCTTCTACAGTAGTGATATTGCTTTCTGGATTTGCTAGACTCATTGCTGCTGTTGCCATCCCCAACGAAGTTCCAAGCTCTAAGCATTCTTTAGGTTTAAAATAGTAAGTGAGTTTGAATAATAGCTTTTGTCTTTTTTTTGATATTCCCACATGCTTAGCAATGCGAGCTACTTTTCTTTTGTTACTAGAAAATACTCTTGAGCCAGCTCCAAAGTCTGTTACTTCAATAGTATCGCTACTTTTTTTAAGTGTTTCTCTGTATTTTTTTAGTACTAAATATTTTATGTGCTGTTCTTTTTTGTAGAGACTTTTGGTTAACAAATCATACACAAAAGGAGAATGTACTCCATGTTGATTTGTGGAGGAGCATAAAAATTTTATGTAAGCTAGAAATGGATACATTATTCTTCCATTTTTGCGGAGAGTTCAAACCAGCGTTCTGTTTTTGTTTCTATGTTGTCTATTATTTGCTGAAGGTATTGTGATTGTTTGTCTATTTCATCTCCATCCCAATTTTCAGTAGCAAATTTGTTTTGTAAGATCTCTTTTTCTTTTTCTAGCTTGGCTATTTCTTTTTCAAGTTTACTATACTCTTTTTGTTCAGAATAGCTCAATTTTGCTTTTGAAGTATCTTTTTTCCAATCATTTTTGGGTTTTGATACTGTGTCTTTAGTTTCGTTCTTTTCAATAGCCTTACTATCTTCATAAGTTCTAAAATCTGAATAATTTCCTGGAAAATCATCAATAACACCATCGCCTCTAAAAACAAATAAGTGATCCACTATCTTGTCCATGAAATACCGGTCATGCGATACTACAATAAGACAACCCGGGAAGTCTAGTAGAAAGTTTTCGAGTACATTGAGAGTTACAATATCAAGGTCGTTGGTGGGCTCATCTAGTATTAAAAAGTTTGGATTTTTAATTAAAACGGTACATAGATACAGCCTCTTTCGCTCACCTCCGCTTAGTTTTTCGACAAAATCGTATTGCTTTTTTCTGTCAAATAGGAAACGTTCTAATAATTGTTGAGCAGAAATTTGCCTCCCTTTTTTAAGCGGAATATAATCTCCAAACTCTCTTATTACTTCAATAACTTTTTGTCCAGGTTTTATAGTGATGCCTTTTTGGGTGTAGTAACCAAACTTTACAGTATCTCCAATTACAACTTTTCCATTATCAGGCTCTAAGCTTCCAGTAATTATATTAAGAAATGTGGATTTTCCTGTTCCGTTTTTCCCTATAATACCTACACGTTCACCTCGTAAAAAGTTATAATCAAATTTTTGAAAGAGGTTTTTATCATCATAAGATTTTGAGATATTATGTAACTCTACCACTTTTGTTCCTAGCCGTTCCATGTTAAGTTCTAGCTCCACTTCATGGTCGTTTCTTCTTTTATGAGCTCTAGATTTTATTTCATGAAAATCGTCAATGCGAGATTTGCTTTTTGTGGTTCTTGCTTTGGGCTGTCTTCGCATCCAAGAAAGTTCTTGTTTGTAGAGTTGTTTTGCTTTTGCGGTTTCTGTAGCCTCATTCTCAATTCTAGCCTCTCTTTTTTCAAGGTAATAACTATAGTTACCTTTATAACTATATAATTTGCCTTGGTCTAATTCTACAATTTCGTTGCATACACGCTCTAGAAAGTATCTATCGTGTGTAACCATAAACAACGTAAAATTTTCTTTAGCAAATAGTTGCTCAAGCCATTCTATCATTTCTAAGTCTAGATGGTTAGTGGGTTCATCAAGAATTAACAAATCTGGTTTTGTAAGCAATGCGTTGGCAAGTGCTAATCTCTTTTTTTGACCTCCACTAAGTGTTTCGACTTTTTGGTTTAGGTCTTCTAGCTTTAGTTTAAATAGAATTTGTTTGTAACGTGTCTCAAAATCCCAAGCATTTGCAGCATCCATTTTGTCAAAAGCTATTTGATAGCTTTCAGTATCTTCCGGATTTTTTAATGCTTTTTCGTAATTAGCAATGGTAGTTAAAATAGGGTTGTCTCCTGTAAAAATAGTTTCTTCAACAGTTAATGATGTATTTAAATTAGGTTCTTGTGGTAGGAAGGCAACTTTTAAATTTTTTCTGTACACTACATTTCCTGTAACGGGAGTTTCATCTCCAGCAATAATATTAAGAAGGGATGTTTTTCCTGTTCCGTTTTTTGCTACAAAACCTATTTTTTGTCCTTCGTTAATTCCAAAGGATATGTTTTTAAAAAGGATACGTTCGCCAAAAGATTTGGATATATTTTCAACCGAAAGGTAATTCACATTTACAATTTTTTACAAAATAAACTGTTTTTAATTACTTAGCGTAAATTATATTTTATTATTAGTATGGTTAGGCTATATTTGTCTAAGTAACAACCCAATCTATATGAAGTTTGCATACATAATTGTACTACTCATTTTTACAATAAGTATATCGTCTTGTATTTCAAAAAAACAATTGACGTATCTTCAAGAAAACAAAAATACAATTGATAGTTTGTTGCCTATCCAAAAAAAAGCAAACCCTTATAGACTAAGAGTTAACGACGTTATAAGTATAAGGACTAAAGCATTAGACCCAGAGTTTATAGATATTTTTAACCCAGTAGGTAATAATGATCCTAATGCCACCGATGAAGATAGGCTCTATTACGATGGGTTTACGGTAAATAGGCACGGAAATATCCGAGTTCCCATACTTGGCGAGATTAATGTATTGGGTTACACGGTTGAAGAGGTTAGGGTTAAGATTGAAGAGCTGTTGCTAAAGGATTATTACAAAGATCAGGCTAACATTTTTGTTACAGTAAAGCTTGGCGGTATTAGATACACTATTAATGGAGAAATTGGAAGTCCAGGAACTAGAATAGAACCTAGAAACGAGCTTACCTTAATGGAGGCAATTGCTAATAGTGGAGATATTACTTTGGAAGGGGATAGAAAAAATGTAGTTATAATAAGACAATATCCTTTAGGTCAAAAAGTACATCATGTAGACCTAACAAGTATTGATGCTATGCAATCACCCTATTATTTTGTGCAGCCAAATGATTTAATTTTGATTAATCCATTACCTCAAAAAACAATTGGAACTGGAAGAACAGGTTTAGAGAGTTTTAGAACAATACTAACTGTTATTACAGCGCTTTCTACAACAATTTTGCTATTTACTAGGCTTTAACAACTATGGAAGAAGAGTTTGAAATTGAAAAAATAGAGTCTACGTTTGATTTTAAAGGCTTTTTATTAAAGCTTTTAAGTTATTGGCCTTTGTTTTTAATTTCGTTAGCAATTGCTTTTGGTGTTGCTTACTACGTTAATGTGCGTAAGCTTCCAGTTTATAGAATGCAAAATTTGGTGACCATTAAGGATGACCAAAACCCCTTTTTTACTACTAACACAAGCTTAACCTTTAATTGGGGAGGAACAACAGATAAAGTAAATACTGCAATTACTATTTTAGAATCTAGATCTCATAACGAGTCTGTTGTTGAACGTTTACAATACTACCTTAATTACAAAAAAGATGGGAAGTATAAAAAAATAGACGCCTATAAAAAAACGCCCTTTTATGTAGAGGTAGATACTTTAAAACCTCAAATTTTAGGTCAAGAAATAAACATTCAATTTAAGGATAGTATAACTTTTACAGTTGCTACAGACTTTGGTGAAGGAGGTATTAAAAGACTTCAAGTTTACGACACTAAAGCAATAGTAAACCGTAATTTTGAATCTGGTACTTTTTCTCAAGATTTTAAACTAGGAGAAAAGATTGAACTCCCTTTTTTTAATGGGCGTTTATTATCAAGAGAAGGATTTACTACAAGACCAGGAGTTCCGTACTACCTGTCTTTTTCAAATTTTGATGCAGCTGTAAAACGCTATAAAATTTCAATTTTACAACAACCTCCAGGCTCATCTGTATTGAGACTTAATATGGTAGGTACAAACAAAGCAAAATTAGTAGATTATCTAAACACTTCAGTAGAAGTACTTCAAGATAACGCCTTAGAACGAAAAAATTTATTTGCAACCAAAACGATTAAGTTTATAGATAGTATGCTTCAGAGAAAGTCTGAAGAATTATTAGATGTTGAAGATGAACTCAATAACTTTAAAAATAGAAGTGCTGTACTTAGTTTAGAATCTGAAGGAGCTCAATTGCAGGCACGTTTAAATAGCCTAGATATTCGTAAAGAAGGTGTTGAGCAAGAGTTAAATTACTATAGGGTATTAGAGGACTACTTAGTAAACCGAAAAGACTATAGAAGTGTTCCGGCTCCCTCTGTTGCAGGAATAACAGAAGGTAGTATAGTTTCTGGAGTAGGTAAAATTGTAGCCTTAGCTCAAGATAGAAGTAAGTTAGAATATTCCTTTAAGGAAGGAGCCCCGGTTTTTAACGATATAGATAGGCAAATAGACGCTCTTAAAAAAGTTTTATTAGAAAATATTACTTCTTCAAAAGGATTAATAAATCAAGAGCTAAGTAATATTAATAGAGATATTGCTCGCTATGAAGCGGAGATTCGTCGTTTACCAAAAGAACAACAAGACCTAATTAAGATTGAACGTAGATACAATCTAAGTCAAGGTTCATACAATTTGTTTCTTTCTAAATTAAGTGAGGCTAATTTGGTAAAAGCTGCCAATGTAAGTGATGTATTGGTGATTGACTCTGCTAAAGATACTGGTGGAGGTCAAGTGGGTCCCAATACACAGTTAAATTATATTCTAGCAGGACTATATGGTTTTTTAATACCCTTTGTTATTGTGTTTTTAAGGGTTTTCTTTGACACAAAAATTCATACAGTTAAGGATGTAGAACGTCTTTCTAAGATACCAATGCTAGGTGTTATAGGAAAAAGTCGCCTTGATAATAATCTTGCTGTGTTAGAGAAACCAAAATCTGCAATTGCCGAATCCTTTAGAGGCATACGTTCAAGCCTTCAATTTATGTATAAAAAGCAGGGTATTGAAGGTACAAAAACAGTACTTATTACTTCTTCTGTAAGTGGAGAAGGTAAAACATTTACCTCTATAAATATAGCTTCGGTATTTGCGTTAAGTGAAAAGAAAACAGTTTTACTTGGGTTAGATTTACGCAAACCTAAAATTTTTGGAGATTTTAATATTGATAATGACAGAGGGATAGTTAACTATCTTATTCACGATTTAGAACTACCTCAAATTATTCAAAAAACTCAAGTTCCACATCTTGATATTATTACTTCGGGGCCCATACCACCTAATCCTTCAGAATTATTAATGGGTGAACGTATGGAGCATTTAATTAATGAACTTAAAAAAGAATACGATTATATAATATTAGACTCCCCGCCAGTAGGACTAGTGACAGACTCTCTAGAGTTAATTAAGTTTGCAGATGCAACAATCTACATGGTAAGACAGAACTATACCAAACGCGGTATGTTTTCTTTAATTAATGAAAAATATAAACGTGGCGAAGTATCAAACATAAGTTTTATTCTAAACTTTTTTAATGATAAACCTAAGTATGGATATGGTTACGGTTATGGTTACGGTTATGGATATGGTTACGGAAAATATGGTAATGGATATCACGAAGATGGGGCTAAGCCTAGTCTCTGGGAAAAAATAAGTAGGTTTTTAAAGTTTAGAAAATAATAATGCTTACCAAAAAGCAAAAAATAAGCAAGCGCTTTTTTGATGTAATCCTTTCGTTTTTAATGCTTCCATTCGTTATAATTCCATTAATTTTGCTGTTAATAATCGCTAGTATAAGCACAAAGCAAAATGGGTTATTTGTTCAAAAACGAGTTGGAATATATGGCTCTTTATTTTCCTTTTATAAAATTAGATCTTTAAAAGGGACTTGGCATGAGGATATTAAAGCGATTAAAAATAGTGAGACCCCTTTTGGAAGTTGGATACGAAAAACAAAACTCGATGAACTCCCTCAATTATTTAATGTGTTAAAAGGAGATATGAGTTTTGTAGGACCAAGACCAGATATAATTGGGTATGCAGATACATTGAGCAATGACGATAGAATTATTCTAAGTGTAAGACCCGGAATTACAGGACCAGCAACAATAAAATATAAAAACGAAGAAGAAATCTTGTTACAACAAGACAATCCCAAAAAATATAATGATGAAGTCATTTGGCCAGATAAAGTAGCTATTAATAAAGAATATGTACTCACCTGGAGTTTTACAAAAGATATTTATTATTTACTTAAATCACTTTAAAAGCCCCAAAAAAATATAGTAATGAAACAAAAACCAACAATAGCAATTATAGGCCTTGGCTACGTAGGGTTGCCTTTAGCAGTTGCCTTTGCTAAAAAATACAATGTCATTGGGTTTGATATTAATTTAAAACGTGTCAAAGAACTAAATAACGCAGATGATTTTACGCTAGAAGTTTCTAAAGAAGAATTAGAAGAAGTTCTCTCTACAAAAGAGATAGGTTTAAAAGTCACAGCTACATTAGATGATATAAAAGAAGCAACAGTTTTTATAGTTACTGTACCTACACCTACCAATAAATACAACCAGCCAGTATTAATTCCACTTGAAAAATCTAGTGAATCTGTTGGGAGTGTTCTTAAAAAAGGAGATACTGTTATTTATGAATCTACCGTATATCCAGGTGTTACCGAAGATATCTGTGTGCCTATCCTAGAGAAAGTTTCAGGATTACAATTTAATACAGATTTTTATGTAGGATATTCTCCAGAAAGAATTAACCCAGGTGATAAGAAACATACCGTTACTAAAATATTAAAAGTAACCTCTGGTTCAACTCCTGAAGCCGCATCATATATAGACAATTTATACGCCTCTATTATTACTGCTGGAACGCATCTTGCACCCTCTATAAAAGTGGCAGAAGCAGCGAAGGTTATAGAAAACTCGCAACGTGATATCAACATTGCTTTTGTTAATGAGCTATCAAAAATATTTAGACTTCTAAATATTGATACACAAGAAGTACTGGAAGCAGCAGCAACCAAATGGAACTTCTTAAAATTTACTCCAGGACTTGTAGGAGGACATTGCATAGGTGTTGATCCATACTACCTAGCTCAAAAAGCTCAAGAAGAAGGCTACAACCCAGAGATTATTCTTGCTGGAAGACGCATGAATGATGGCATGGGGAATTATGTAGCTCAAGAAGTAATTAAGTTAATGATTCAAAAAGATGCCAAAGTAAAAAATGGTAATGTTTTGGTTCTTGGAACTACTTTTAAAGAAAACTGTCCAGATATTAGAAATAGCAAAGTGATAGATGTTATTGATGAAATAAAAAAATTCAACCTTAAAGTTGATGTCTATGACCCGTGGGCAAACCCTGAAGAGGTAAAACACGAATTTGGATTTGATTTAAAAACCAAAAAAGAAGAGTTAATTAATAATTATGATGCTATTATCCTAGCAGTAGCACATGACCTTTTCAAAGACTTTAAAATTTCAAACTACACCTCAGAGAAAGCTGTTGTATTTGATGTTAAAGCATTTTTAGATACTAACTTAATAGACGGAAGATTATAATGTTCGAAAATAAGTATCATAGCGAAGACCTTTCAAAGTATTCATTTTTAATAACCGGAGGAGCTGGGTTTATAGGGTCAAATATTGTAGGTTATTTACTTACCAATGGGGCAAAAAGAGTTCGCGTTTTAGACAATCTAGCAACAGGTTCTTTAACAAACCTAGAAGAATTTAAAACAAATCCCGCTTTTCAGTTTATGGAAGGGGATATTAGAAACTTGGAGGACTGCAAAAAGGCAATGGAAGGTATAGATTACGTTTCCCATCAAGCTGCGCTTGGCTCTGTGCCTCGTTCTATTAATGACCCCATTACATCTAACGAGGTAAATATTTCTGGTTTTTTAAATATGCTAGTAGCTCAAAACGATTCTCCTAGTGTGAAAAGAATGATTTATGCAGCGTCAAGTTCAACCTATGGAGATAGTAAAAGTTTACCAAAACAAGAAGAAATTATAGGTAAACCGCTTTCGCCCTATGCCGTTACAAAATATGTGAATGAGTTATATGCAGATGTGTTTTATAAAACCTATAATACGCATACCATAGGACTTAGGTATTTTAATGTTTTTGGACCAAAACAAAGCCCTAATGGTGCCTACGCTGCTGTAATTCCTTTGTTTATGCAAGCGCTAAAAGATGAAAAACCCCCAACCATAAATGGTGATGGCGAACAAACTCGTGATTTTACTTATGTAGAAAACGCAGTACAAGCAAATATTAAAGGCTTTTTTGCTTCAGAAAAAGCTGTAAATAATGTATTTAATATTGCCTACGGTGAGCGAATAAGCTTAAACACACTTTGGGATAACCTGGTTAGTACTTCAGAAAAAAATGTAGAGGCAGTCTATGGTCCTCCAAGGCAAGGAGATGTAAGAGATTCACTAGCTAATATTGACAAAGCAAAAAGATTACTAAATTACAATCCAGAATTTTCAGTCCATGATGGTTTAAACATCACATGGAAGTACTTTATCAAATAATGAATAAACAACAAGATCAATGGCTTTTTGAAATTTCCTCCAAAAGGAAATTAATAGACCTTAATTTTAAGGAGATATGGCGGTATAGAGATTTATTGGTCTTATTTATAAAGCGAGACATTGTTACTGTTTACAAGCAAACAGTATTAGGGCCACTATGGTTTTTTATACAACCCTTTTTTACCTCTGTTATCTTTACGTTGGTGTTTAACAACATTGCAAGTATTAGTACCGGTTTTGTTCCTGCTTTTTTGTTTAACCTCTCTGGTATTACAGCATGGAATTACTTTAAAATATGCCTAACAGGAACCTCAAATACGTTTAGGAGTAACGCTGGTATTTTTGGGAAGGTGTATTTTCCTCGATTTATAGTACCATTATCAAAAGTAATATCCAACCTTTTTAAGTTTGGGATACAATTGCTCATTTTAATAGGCTTTTATATCTATTACCTAGTAAATGGAGCACAAATTTCTTTGAGTGTATATACCTTATTGTTTCCAGTTTATATACTATTAATGATGTTGTTTGGGCTTGGTGTGGGGATGATTCTCTCTACATGGACAACAAAATATAGAGATATCTCTATTTTAATGTCCTTTGTAATGCAAATGTTGATGTATGTTTCTGCGGTACCCTATCCATTAGCCGAAATCCAAAAAAAACAACCTGAATATGCTTGGGTGGTTGAGTATAACCCAATAACTCATATTATTGAAGGGTTTAGGTATATTTTGTTTAACCCACCTGGCGTAGCTTTTAACTGGACACCTTTACTATATGTATCGCTATTAGCAACTGCATTATTTCTGGTAGGGCTTATATTATTTAATAGAACCGAAAAAACATTTATAGATACTGTATAATGAGTATTATTCTTAAAGCTGAAAATATAAGTAAACAATACCGTTTAGGTCTGGTAGGTACTGGTACCTTAAAACATGATTTTAACCGGTTTTGGCATCGTATTCGAGGTAAAGAAGATCCTTATTTAAAAGTTGGTGGAGTAAATGATAGAACCAAAAAAGCTACTGAAGATTATGTATGGGCCTTACAGGATATTAATTTTGAAGTTGAAGAAGGTGAAGTACTAGGTATTATAGGTAAAAATGGAGCAGGAAAAAGCACCTTGCTTAAAATATTATCTCAAGTTACTAGCCCAACTACGGGAACTATAAAAAGTAGAGGGCGTATTGCTTCCTTACTGGAGGTAGGGACGGGGTTTCACCCTGAGTTAACAGGACGCGAAAATATTTATCTTAATGGGGCTATACTAGGGATGACCAAAGCAGAAATTGCCAGTAAAATAGATGAAATTATAGATTTTTCTGGTTGTGAGTTATATATAGACACGCCTACCAAGCGGTATAGTAGTGGAATGACAGTGCGTTTGGCATTTGCCGTAGCTGCGCATTTAGAGCCCGATATTATGGTTATTGATGAGGTTTTGGCAGTAGGGGATGCCGAGTTTCAGAAAAAGGCGGTAGGGAAAATGCAAGATATTAGTAGGGGACAAGGTCGTACCGTGTTGTTTGTAAGTCATAACATGGCTGCTGTAAAGAGCTTATGTACTCGATGTATTGTATTGGATAATGGTGGATTAGCATTTAATGGACATACAGACGAAGCTATAGATTTTTATTTGAAATTAAATTCCTCAAATAGAGGAATTAGAAACAATAGTATTTTTAATCCAAATGAATTTGAATACTCCCCTCACGTAAGACCTGTATCTATTAGTGTAGGAGCTGTTGGAAAAGCATTGGAAGAGCCAATAGAATTTGAAGATGAAATTGAATTTAAGATTCAGTTTAATAAACTATCAGAAAATATTCAAATAGATACTACGCTACAAATTAAAGATTCAAAAGGTAATTATGTAATAAGTTGTGGAAGTGGATTATCTCAAAATATTGAAAACAAAAATGAAACAGGTACAGTAGAGCATAGCGTTCGGTTTCCTTCAAGTTTTTTTAGTTCGGAAGAGTTTTTTGTAAACGTGCTATTTGTTGAAAATAAAAAAACAGTAACGGTTAAACTGGATGATATTATTTCATTTCAAGTACTAGAAAGTACTAGGAAACTCGGAGAATGGATGGGTAAATCCATTGCCCCTATTAAGATAAAACTGGATTGGTTTTTAAGCACACATGATTAGAAGAAAAAAGAAAAATAAAGTTTTTTGTATTGGATCTGGAAAAACAGGAACAACATCTGTTGAAAAAGCCCTTAGTGATTTTCGTTACAAAATGGGCGATCAAATAAAGGCTGAATTATTACTAAATGAGTATGCCAATAGAAACTTTAAAGCCATAATAGATTTCTGTAAAACAGCAGATGCTTTTCAAGACGCTCCTTTTTGTTTTCAGCACACATATATTGCCTTAGACCAATATTTTAAAAATTCGAAGTTTATTCTCACGGTAAGAGACTCTGATGATCATTGGTATAGTTCTTTGATAAACTTCCATGCGAAAACAATTACAGAAGGAAATCGACTTCCAACATGGGAAGATTTAAAAAACTCACCCTATCGATATAGAGGCTACCGCGCTGATGTACGAAAAAAAGTTTTTGGGATTCAGGAAGACGAGAATCCTTATGACGAAACAAAGCTAAAGACGTATTACAATACTCATAATGCTTCGGTACAAGATTATTTCAAGAATAGAGATAATTTGTTGGTGCTAAATGTAGCCCATAATAATGCATATAAAATGTTGTGTTCTTTTTTAAACGAAACAATGCTTTATGAAACCTTCCCCTGGGAGAATAAAACAAGCCTAAAATAATAATGATAAACGTCACCAAAACCTTTTTACCCCCTCAAGAAGTCTATCAAGCTATTTTGAAACGGGCTTGGGATAAGGTTTGGATTACCAATCGAGGAGCCTTGGTTAAGGAATTGGAGAAGAAAATACAGGCGTATTTGCAAAGCGTACCGTTACTAACCATGACCAATGGCACCTTACCCTTGCAAATAGCAATTAAGGCTTTGGGTTTACAAGGAGAAATTATTACTACCCCTTTTAGTTATGTGGCAACTACCTCTACTATTTCTTGGGAAGGCTGTACTCCTGTTTTTGTAGATATACACCCCCATTATTTAACTATAGACGAGACAAAAATAGAAGCAGCCATTACTCCTAAAACTACCGCTATATTGGCAACGCATGTATTTGGAAATCCTTGTGCCATTAAAGAGATTGAAGCCATTGCTATAAAACACAATCTTAAAGTAATTTACGATGCGGCTCATTGTTTTGGGGTGCAATATAAGGGGGAAAGCATATTTAATTTTGGCGATGTAAGTACATGTAGTTTTCATGCCACCAAGCTTTTTCATACAGGGGAGGGAGGTGCTGCTTTTTGCAACGATGCTTTATTGTTTGAAAAGTTGTTTTACCATCATAATTTTGGGCATAAAGGTAAAGAAGATTTTCAAGGGGTTGGGATTAACGGGAAAATGAGTGAGTTACAAGCTGCTATGGGATTGGCTGTGATGCCGTATATAGATGATATTATAAAACATCGTAAAGCTGCTGTTGCATTTTACAAAGATCATTTGTCACAATTTGAGACAATTAAAATACGAGAGGAAACCCAATGGAATTATTCGTACTTCCCTCTTATTTTTGATACTGAAGCGCAATTACTACAGGTACAGCAAAAACTAAATACGCAAGATATTTTTCCAAGACGCTATTTTTATCCTAGTTTAAACACCCTCCCTTACGTATCTCATACCGATATGCCCATTTCTGAAAGTATTTCAAAAAGAGTCTTGTGTTTACCTCTTTCTCATGACATTACGGACGACCAACAACGTATCGTTATTAAAGCGATTGCCGGATGAAATCTTCTATAGCCATTATGCAGCCCTATTTGTTTCCTTATATAGGGTATTTTCAGTTAATTCACGCCGTGGATACTTTTGTGTTTTATGATGATGTACATTATATAAAACGGGGTTGGATAAATAGAAACAAGCTTTTGGTTCAAGGAAAAGAAAGCCTTTTTACGGTGCCGCTCAAGGAGGCATCTCAAAATAAACTAATTAAGGAAACATATATTCAGAAAAGCGGAAAGTGGGAAGAAAAATTCTTTCAAACCCTAGCGTTTAATTATAAAAAGGCACCTTATTTTTTGGTTGTTGAGGCATTATTAAAAGAGATTTTTAAGCTGGAATATGAAACTATTGCAGATTTGGCCATTCATGGAATTGAAAAAATTTCACATTACCTTTCCCTCAATACCAAATTTGAATTGAGTTCTGAAGCCTACCATGAGACCGTAGGAATGGAAAAGGCAGACAGATTAATAGCAATAACAAAACAAAAGGGAGTAATAGACTATATTAATCCTTCGGGAGGAAAAGAATTGTATGAAAAATCGTATTTTTCGGATCAAGGAGTACGGCTTCATTTTATTGAAAACAATTTAGTGCCTTACCCACAATTTCGGCATCCATCTGTAGTAGGGTTATCTATAATAGATGTATTGATGTTTAATTCTAAACAAGAGACGCTTCATTTAATAGAACAATATAAACTCAATTAGCCATGGCAAAAGTTGTTATTTTTGGATTATTAGATACAGCAGAGCTCGCTCATTATTATTTACAGCATGATAGCGAGCACGAGGTAGTAGCTTTTACCGTTTCAAAAGAGTATTTAAAAGAGACTGCATTTAAAGGCTTGCCCGTTGTAGCTTTTGAAGATATTACAACTGCTTATCCACCTAGCGACTATAAATTGTTTGCCCCTATGACTGCAAAAAGTATGAACCAGCATCGAGAGAAAATTTATCTGGAGGGAAAGAAGATGGGGTATGCATTTATATCTTATATAAGCAGTAAGGCAACAATATTTGATAATGAGATAGGGGAGAATTGCTTTATTTTGGAAGATAATACCATACAGCCCTTTACTAAAATTGGGAATAATGTGGTTTTATGGAGTGGCAATCATATTGGGCATCATGGAGAAATAAAAGACCATGTTTTTTTTACTTCGCATGTGGTGCTTTCTGGGCATTGTGTAGTAGAGTCTCATTGTTTTTTTGGCGTAAATGCCACGATTAGGGATTATACACACCTTAAAAAAGGGACTTTGGTCGCTATGGGAGCAAGTATTACAAAACAAGAAACCGATGAGTGGGGGGTATATGTAGGAAATCCTGCAAAAAAGCTAGAAGGAAAACTTAGTTATAAAATGTACTAATATGAAGTGGGAAAAGAAAGGATTGATTTTTAAACCCACAGGCGAACACGAATGGAGCAAGAGCCATGCGCAAGTTCCATTTGCTTTGTTGCTTAATGAAAAACAACTAAGAATATTTTATTCAACAAGAAACAAGGATAGTGCTTCTTCGGTATCTTTTATAGATGTTGACCCTAAAATGCCTTCAAAAATTTTATATATTCATCAAAAACCAGTTTTGACAAAAGGAAGTCCTGGTGCATATGACGATTCTGGAACGATGCCTTCTTGGTTTCTGTATCATGAAGGAAAACTCTATTTATATTACACTGGATGGAACAAAAGTGATATAGCGTCCTATAGACTATCTATTGGATTGGCTGTTAGTGAAGATGATGGGTTTACATTTAAAAAAGTATTTAAAGGGCCTTTGATGGATAGAAGTATTCACGATCCTATTTGGGTAGGGCAACCCTGTGTAATTAAAGAAGCGAACGAATGGAAAATGTGGTACTTAAATTGTGAAAAAATTGAAATTATTAATAATCATCCAGAACCTTTTTATAATGTAAAATACGCTCATTCACAAGATGGAATCACTTGGGAAAGAACGAATAAAGTGTGTATCGACTTTAAGTTTGGTACTATAGATGCCATTGGCAGACCTTGTGTTTATAAAGAAGACGGTGTCTATAAAATGCTGCACTCTAATAGAAAAGCCGCAGGATATAGAGATCAAAAAAACGCAGGGTATTCTATTGGATATTCTGAATCAAAAGATGGAGTTCATTGGGAGCGGTTAGATGAAAAAGTTGGTATTGCTAAAAGCGAAGAAGGATGGGATTCTATTATGATTGAATATTGCACGACCTATGTCTTTGAAGGGAAAAGATATTTAATTTATAACGGTAACGGATTTGGTGCTTCGGGATTTGGGTATGCTATTCAAAAGGAATTGTGATGAAGAAATATATACATATTGGATTTCCTAAAAATTTCTCTACTTCATTGCAAAGAGATTATTTTTCAAAACACCCAGATATATTTCATTTAGGAATTGGTGTCGATAATAATTTGGGATACCGCGATAGCATTGTTGAAAAAACATTAGAAGTTTATTTAAAGACTTGTAAATATTATAAGTACAAGGAGGTTGAGAAAACCATTATTGAGCATTTTCAATCATTATTCAAAAAACATGAGAGGGGTGCTAAAGTTATTGGAGTTTCGGGAGAACACCTTGGATTTGCATTTAGTTATGATGGATTAAGCGGAAAGGAAAAGGCAGAACGATTAGTACAAATATTTGGCTCTGATACTAAAATTGTAATGATTATTAGAAATCAGTTTAGCTTACTAAAATCATTATATAGAGAATGTGTAAGAGTTGGGTTTGCATCCAATTTTTCAGATTTTATTAAGTTACTCTACAAATACCAAGATCGAAATTTTGTCTATGATTTTCGATACGATTATGTTGTTGAAACTTACACCCAGTTGTTTGGAAAAGAAAACGTTGGAGTCTTTTTCTTTGAAGATTACAGAAATGAAAAGAATGAATTAATTCTACAGGATGGTCGCATAAAACTCTTTTCAGATTTAAATAGGTTTTTAGGTATTTCCGAAACAAAAATGGATTTTGGGCACTATAACGAAGCAATACCTTCAAATAAAATAATGACAAAGGCTGTCCTTAATGCTGAATATCCTCACGATTTAGGTAACCATCTTTTAGAATCGGCTGAAAAACATAGAATAAAAAAGTATTTGGAAGAAGATTTATCCTTCTTTGAAGAAGAAAAGGAGACATTTTCTGATGTGATTATAAAAACGGAATTAATTGAAAGGGCAGTGTCTTCAGATAAAACAAACAAACTAGTTTATGATACAAATCCTAAATGGATTTCTTTTTTTAAAGAATTTTACGAAGAAGGAAATCATAAGGTAGCTGCGCTTTTAGACCAAAAACTTCCTGAAGAGTACTTTAATCTTAACTTTTAGAGGATAGTGAATGGCATGGTAAGTGTAATAGTCACGACATATAACCACAAAGACTATATTAAAGAATGCCTAGATAGTATCCTTTCTCAAGTGTGTAATTTTCCTTTCGAAATTATAATAGGGGAAGATGAGAGCCAAGACGGCACTAGAGATATATGTAAACAATATGCCTTAAAGCATCCTGAAAAAATTAAATTGTTTTTAAGATCTCGTAAGGATGTAATTTATATTAATGGAAACCCTACTGGGAGGTTTAATTTTAGAGAAAGTTTAAAAGTTGCTAAGGGAACATATATTGCCCTCTGTGAGGGAGATGATTATTGGGCGGACCCATTAAAACTTCAAAAACAAGTTGATATACTTGAAAAGAATAAAGACTATATTCTATGCCATCATTGGCAGAAATATGCTATTTACCAAAACGAGGAGTGGGTAGAGGTAGCTGCACCAAAAAAGGGACACGGTTATTTTCCTAATACCCATGGGACCGTAAAAGAAGTTTTTGAAAACAAGCTTCGTGTAAAATCACGTAGCTTACTTTTTAGAAATGTAATAACGGAGAATTTTTTTCCAGATTGGTACACAAAAGTGGCTTTTGGAGATGTTGCATTAAGTTTTCTTTTAGGGAAATTAGGAAGTTTTTATTTTATAGATGAGCCCATGGCTGTTTATAGGCAAACAAATCAAGGTTTATCAACCGCAGGGAAAACGACATTAGGTAATAGAAAATTTATTGTAAGGCATTTCAAAAATTGGATATCTATTTGGGATTTTGGTTTACAATTTTATAATTATAAATTTAGCAAAGAAGCTTTGGCAACGGTTTCTTTATTTTATAAAAGGATTATTGACCATTTACCAAGAAATCATATTTCATTACTTGGGATTATGAGGTTTAATTTTTTCAGTCGGACCTTACCTTTTTTAATGAAAGTATCTAGTTTTAAATTATTTTTTAAATATTATATAAGAAGGATTATAAAGAAGTAAATTAGCTACCTATGAAAGAATCTTCTTTGCTATTTATTATATCACAACCAAGGAGTGGTTCTACTTTTTTACAACGTTTAATTTCTAATAACGAGTTTGTAAACACGACTAGTGAGCCATGGGTTTTACTACAATGTGCTTCTATTTTAAAACCCGAGTTGCTTAATGCTACTTTTAGTAATACACTTACACAATGGGCGTTTAATGAATACAAAAAGGGATTTCCAACGGTGGATTTTCAAAAAATAGAAAAAGAGTATATTCTTTCTTTGTATCAACCTATGGCGCAGGGATATAGTTATGTGATTGATAAAACTCCTAGGTATTGGGAGCTCATTAATGAAATACCACAAATATTTCCTAATGCCAGAATCATTATTCTTAAAAGAAATCCTGAAGATGTAGTCCGTTCTATGATGAAGACTTGGCAACTTCAAAGCGTGGAAGCATTGAGTCGCTTTCAAAGAGATTTATTATTAGCACCAGCAGAAATTCAAAATTTTCTTGATAGAAATCATAATAATGACAATATTTTTGAATTAAAATATGAAGACCTAATGCAAAACTTGTCTGATCAAACCAAAACTATTTATAACTGGTTGCAACTTCCATACAACGATACTGTTTTGGATATAGAAAAAAACAATAAAATAAAAGGAGTTTTTGGAGATCCTTACCAAAATTCTAGTGGTCCTTATAAAAGTGTATCTTCAGTAAATTCAAATTATCAACTATCAAAAAAGCAAGAAAAATTTATAAGTGCCTATCTTAAGTTTCTTGGTGTTACATTTTTAAACCAATATGGATATGCCAATACAGCCCATATAGCCAATAAAAAATCTTTTGCTTTTGAATATTTTAAGACCTTACATCATAGAGATCATTACTGGGTCAATGAAGAAATACATCCCTTAAAAAAGAAATTCTTTGGTTTATTTAATAAGCTATGAAAAAGCTACTAAAAAAAATAGTGCAAAAAGCTGGTTATAAAATTTCAAAAATTGAAACTAAACCTGCATTAAAGAGTTTTCATGATAAACGAAACCATTTTTCGACCCATGAAGCATTACGCCGTTCACATAAGCGAAACCTAATAATTAATACTGTAATAGATGTAGGGGCTTCAGATGGTCGTTGGTCTAAAGATTGTATGAATTATTATCCTAAAGCAGCTTATTTTCTAGTGGAAGCACAAAACGATCACCTCGAAGGGTTAAAACATTTTGAAGCTTCACATAAAAATGTCTCTTTTATTTTGGCTGCTGCTGGTAAGGAAAACGGTACTGTTTATTTTAACAATGCAGAGCTTTTTGGAGGCGTTGCTTCTGAAACGCCATTTGATACAAACTCCATAGAAGTTCCAGTTGTATCTCTAGATTCGGAAGTTGCAAAAAGAAACTTGCACCCCCCTTTCCTATTAAAATTAGATACCCATGGTTATGAAGTACCAATACTTGAAGGATCCAAAAAGGTAATCTCTCAAGCTAACTTAATTATTATTGAAGCTTATAATTTTAATATAGAAGAAAAAAGTCTTTGTTTCTGGGAATTATGCAGTTATATGGGTAATTTAGGTTTTCGACCTTTGGAAGTAGTCGATTTAATGGCAAGAGAATATGATCAAGCTTTTTGGCAAATGGATATATTTTTTGTTAAAAAGGATAACCCAATGTTTAATTATATCCAGTACCGTTAATGCAAAATAGCCATCTAAAGGTATCAGTAATTACTCCCAATTATAATCGAGGAGATTTTCTTGAAAAAACGATCCTTTCGGTATTAGAGCAGAAATACCCAAACTTAGAGTATATATTGATAGATGGGGGTAGTACTGATGAGTCGGTATCTATTATAAAAAAATATCAAAACCAAATCCACCATTGGGTAAGTGAAAAAGATGATGGTATGTATCATGCTATAAACAAAGGGTTTTCAATGGCTACAGGAGATATTATGTGCTGGATTAATAGCGATGATATATTGTGGGAAAACGCGTTACACTATGTTGCAAATCTTTTTAAAGCAAATAAAAACCTTCATTGGCTACAAGGCTATCCTACTGTTATAGATAAAGATGGCGTTATAATCTACCAAAGAGACCCTGTTGCAACAGTTAACCACTTTATTGACAAATCTTACATAAAAACACATCATTTTATACAGCAAGAATCCACCTTTTGGAGTCGTGAGTTATGGGATAGAACAGAAGGTATAGACACAAGTTTTAATCTAGCCGCAGATTTCGATCTTTGGATGCAGTTTTTTAGAAAAACTAACTTATATTGCTCCCACAGGGTTTTAGGAGCTTTTAGGAAAAGAGAAGGACAACAGTCTGAAAACATGGATACTTATATAAAAGAAACTAAGAAATCTTTACATAAATACTTTAAAAGCTTTTCAATGATTGAAAAAATTAAACAAAAGCTTGTTAAGCATCGAACTAGCATAAATTGGATTGATTAATATGCCTTTTTTTACCATAATCATACCTACCTATAACTCAGAAAACACCTTAGCTGTAGTACTAGACTCTATAGTATCCCAAACTTGCAAAGACATAGAAATAATACTACAAGATGGAAAATCTAATGATGCAACAATAGAAATAGCAAACAGTTTTAAAAAGCTTATACCAAGCCTACATATTTATCAAGAAAAGGATAGCGGTATTTATGATGCTATGAATAAAGGTATGGATAAAGCCACGGGTGATTGGTTACTGTTTTTGGGGGGCGATGATCAATTATATGAAAATACGACTCTTGAAATGAGTACTTCTATTTTGCAAAAATCAAATGCAAATGTTGTCTATGGGAATGCGAAGATTATAGGCAATACAGGATGGGCAAATGACGGTGATATCTATGATGGAATCTTTAATATTCAGAAATTATTTAAAAAAAACATTTGTCATCAAGCAATTTTCTATAAGAGAGATTTTATTTTAAATAATATAGGATATTTTAATTTAAACTATAAACAATGTAGCGATTGGGATTTTAATTTACGATGTTGGTCCAAACAACCTTTTGAATTTGTAGATTTAATTGTGTCAAACTTTAAAGCGGGTGGAGTTTCTACAGACGCCATAGATACTTTGTTTATGAATGATTATTTATCAAATGTTATAAAATACTTTGGTATTACACCTTTTCACAAACTTGTTAATACTCCAAGTTTTTTAAAATATAATGACGTTATTAAATTACAAAAATCAAAATATCCAATACGTTATAAACTTCAAAGAGTTAAAAGTGTAATTATGAATTTGTCAAAGTAAGCATGCTTTTTATTAAATTATATGAAATTGATTTATAAAACAAATGTTAGGTAATGATTAAAAGTAGGATTAAAAATTATCTGAAAAAGAAAATTACAGCTATATATGAAAAAAGGATAGGCGGTTTTTTTCTAAAACATAGGGGGTTTTGCTTTTGCTGTAATAAGAATGTGACTTTTACCTCTAGGCATCCCTGGCTAAGAGATTATTTTTTTTGTAACTCTTGTAAGTCAATTCCTAGAGAACGTGCTTTAATGCGAACAATTATTGAGCATTATCCAAATTGGAGTGAGTTAAAAATACATGAGTCTTCACCGGGTCATAGCGGACACAGTTTACGATTAAAAAAAGAAGCAAGGCATTACCTAGAAACTCAATTTTTTTTAAAGGAAGTATTAGGTAATAAGGTTAATGGAATTAGAAATGAAGATTTAGAAAAGCAAACCTTTGATGATGAGAGCTTTGATCTTGTGATTACTTCAGATGTTATGGAACATATATATAATCCCGAACTAGCATTTAAAGAGATACACAGAACATTAAAACCTGGAGGAGCGCATATTTTTTCTGTACCCTTGATTAATAGGTTTAAACCAACACAACGTTGGGCCAAAAAAGGTAAAAACGGAGAACCTATTTTTTTGTTTGAGCCAGAATGGCATGGAAACCCAATAGACCAAAAGGGATCACCTGTAACAATGCATTGGGGATATGATATTGTAGATTTTATAGAGGAACATACAGGAGCTAATTGTGAAATTTTATATTATGATGACTTAAATTATGGAATTAGAGCAGAGTTTCGGGAAATAATAATTGCTAAAAAAGATAATTAGAATGAATAAAGTGAAAGCTATTGCTTTTGTATTACCACAGTTTCACCCTATTCCGGAAAATGATGAATGGTGGGGTAAAGGCTTTACCGAATGGACTAATGTCACAAAAGCTACTCCTTTGTTTCATGGCCACTATCAACCACAGCTCCCAACAGATTTAGGTTTTTACGATTTACGCTTACCTGAGGCAAGGTTGGCACAAGCAACATTAGCTCAAGATCATAATATCTATGGGTTTTGTTATTATCACTACTGGTTTAATGGAAAACGGTTATTAAATAAACCACTAGACGATATGTTACGCCTAAGAACTCCCAATATGCCATTTATGTATTGTTGGGCAAACGAAAATTGGACAAGACGCTGGGATGGACAAGAAAATGATATTTTAATAAAACAAACATACTCTACAGAAGATGATAAAAAACACATAAAATGGTTATGTGAAAATGTATTCAGTGACGATAGGTATATAAAAGTTAATGGGGCTCCAGTATTTATGATTTACCGACATAATCTTTTTCCTAATATAAAAAGAACCCTTGAGTTATGGAGAAAAATTGCTATAGAAGAGTATGGCTTTCCCGATTTATACTTATGTATGGCAGAAAGCTTTAACCTTCAAGATAATCCTTGCCAATTTGGTTTTGACGCAGCAGTTGAGTTTTCTGCACATGCTGTCCTAAAACATAAATGTAAGCCTAAGTACAAAACATCTTTTTTTAAAAAAGAAAAGCATAATTTAGAATTTAGAGATTACAAAAGAGGAGTTAGTGATTCAATTAAAAGAAAACAACCAGATTATACTTTTTTTAGGTCTGTAACTCCATCTTGGGATAATACAGCAAGAAAAGGAATTAACGGTATAGTATCATTAGGTAGTAGTCCTGAAGTTTATAAGAAATGGCTTGAGGATGCTATTTTAAAATCCAAAGCATATGGTGAAGAAGAGAATTTTATCTTTATAAATGCAATGAACGAGTGGGCTGAGGGAAATCACTTAGAGCCCTGTAGAAAGTATGGAAAGTCTTTTTTAGAAGCTACAAAAAGTGTTTTAGAAAATTATAAGTAAAGATGGTCTCTATTATAGTTCCAAATTATAATCACGAACCTTATTTAAGGCAACGATTAGATACAATTTTTAACCAAACCTTTATAGATTTTGAGGTTATATTACTAGATGACTGCTCTACAGATAATAGTGTAGCAATTTTAGCTGAATATTCAAACAAACCGCAAGTATCACATTTTATAGTTAACAAAATAAACTCAGGGAGTCCATTTAAACAATGGAGAAAGGGTATTGAGCTTTCTAAATATGATTATATATGGATTGCAGAAAGTGATGACTACAATGAAACAACATTTTTAGAGAACTTAATTCCATATTTTAACATCAATGTAGGTATAGTTTTTTCGAGTCTAACTATTGTTGAAAAGAATAAAAGTACACTTTATGAAGCATTAAAAATAGGGGAACATAATGGTAAAGAACTCCTACGTTCCAAAATGATTACCGGAAACCTGTTTGTTAATGCAAATTGTGTTGTGTTCAATAAAAAATTTTTAGATAATAAGCATCTCAGGAAAATAGAAAATTTTACTATATGTGGTGATTGGTTTCTTTGGAACCAAATATTAATTAAATCTAACGTATATTTTGTTAAAGAACCTCTATCATACTATAGAAAACATCAAAAAGCTACAACAGAAGATCTTTACAATAACCAAACATTTTACAAAGAAGCTATAATAAACTCTAAATTATTAATTAATAAATTAGGAGATTACTATCATTATAATCAAAGAGCAATTAGCTTTTACAATAGATTAATAAAAGTTTCAGAAATGAATCAACTAAAAAAAGATAGTTTAGTAACTTTAGTTGAAAACACATTCAAGACAAATAGAATTAAAAATATATTACGTAGATTTTGGAGAAAACTTAATCCTATTAAGGAACTTAAATGACAACACCTATATTATACTTAGTCTTTAATAGGCTTTTTGAAACTAAAAAAAGCTTCGAAGTCTTAAAAATAGTTAAACCTAAGAAACTATATATCGCAGCAGATGGTCCTAGGCTTGCTAGATATGGAGAAGAAGAAAAGTGTCAAAAGGTACGTGATTATTTGTTAAAAAATATTAATTGGGATTGTGAAATTAAAACTCTTTTTAGAGATAAAAATTTGGGTTGTAGAAAAGCAGTTGAAGGTGCTTTAGACTGGTTTTTTGAAGAAGAAGAAATGGGTGTTATTCTTGAAGATGATATAGTGCCAGATGTATCATTTTTTGACTACGCTACAAAGTTACTTGATGAGTATAGAGATGACGATACTATTTTTTCCATTAATGGCTGTAATTTTGGTTACGAAAGTAGTACTTATTCTTACGGGCTTACAAGATACTTTAACATGTGGGGTTGGGCGACTTGGAGAAAATCTCATGAACTGGTTAAAAAAAATTGGGATGAGATTGATATTAAAGCTGATTTCTCTCACGGGTCTAGCTTATTAAAATCACTTAAGTTAAAAACTATCTGGCCGCTAGATGAATGGTATTCGCTTTGGCGAAATCATTTTAAGAATACACTAAATGATAAAATAGATACGTGGGATTACCAATGGGCGTATACTTGTTTAAAAGCTGAAAAATTTTCTATACGGCCTAATGTGAATTTAATTAATAATATAGGTTTTAATGAAAATGCCACGCACACGAAAAAAATGGAGGACTTTAGCCCTAATACTTTAAAAATATCAAGTATAACAGTAAGAATTATTCCAAAAAGTAAGTTGACTACTAACTCTAATTATGAGATTAGGTTTGTTGCAGAGAAATGGCAGCACCTTAAAATTAATTATACTTTGCTACTTAAAAAAATTTCTAAAAAACTATCTAGCTAAGTAAGTTTACTCTCCAAACTCAAAATTAAAATACTCTATTTCTTCTTTGTATAAATTATAAACTAAGTCTTTTGTTTTAGGCGTATACGCTTCTGTATAGTGAGTATAGCTTCTTTTAAGTAACTGCGGAAGTGAATGGTCTGAGATATCTAATTTATCACAAACAATTTTAAAATCTTCCTGTAAATTTTCGAACCTACCAATAAAATCCATCGGAATTTCTCCATTACTGTCTTTTATAAAATGAAATAGTCCAAAAGTTTCGTGATTTAATTTAGACTCTAAAAATGCTAAGTAGCTATATTCATCGTCGTATATTCCATATTCTTTTCTATGAATTTCATCTTTCATTACATTGCTGTACCAAGAATACACTCTAGCCCATGTATTTCTTATAAAAGTGAATTTATAGTATTATAAAAATTGTTTTTTAGTGAGTTCTGGTTGTATAGCTTTTGAGAAGTGTAGTGGAAATCTATCTAATTTTCCTTTTTTTATTGCATAAAGACTTTTTTTAAAGTGCTCTTTTTTTTTAGTAAGCGCTTCTATTTCTCTAATAGTTCTATGGTCTTGTACATCGCGCTTAAGCGAATTAAAATGACCTAGTTTTTTTTCAATACTAGTTCCACCTGTTTTAAAATTGTGGATGAAAATAAATTTCTTTTCTTTTGAAATCATTTAAAGGGAAAATGCCTTTCATTTTTGAAAAAGCTATATTTACAAAGTTAACTTAATTAATATATTTTTCTCTAGGCTATACAAAATATAGCTTATGTTGCATATGTCACTATTATCAATAATCACAGTAAATTATAACAATGCAAATGGTCTGCAAAGAACAATAGATAGTGTGATTAATCAACAATGTGATTGGGTAGAGTTTATTGTCATTGATGGTTGTTCTAGTGATAATAGTAGTTCTATTCTTAAAAAAAATGATGCGGAAATAGCTTTTTGGGTAAGCGAAAAAGATAATGGGATTTACCATGCAATGAACAAGGGAATATCCCATGCTACTGGAGAATATATACTTTTTTTAAATAGTGGCGATCATTTTTATGATACGGATAGTTTAAAAAATAGTAAGCAATTTTTAAACACGTATGACATTTTAGCTTTTGATATTGAAGTTATTCATGAAAACAAAAAAATCATAAAACAGCACCCAGACTTGGTTCAATTTTCTTACCTATATAATAATACTTTTGCACACCAGTCTACCATAATAAAACGCACGCTGTTTAGCAAAGTAGGAGTTTATGATGAAAGCTTAAAAATAGTAGCCGACTGGAAATTTTTTATGGATGCCTTATCAAAATACAATGTATCGTATAGCGCAATCCATAAAACGCTAACCACTTATTATTTAGATGGTATAAGTGCTACAGGAACCGGAACGAATCAACGAAAAAAAGAACGTAGGGAAATTTTAGAAAAGGAATATGGACTTTTTAACAATGATTACGAGCAATTAAATCTTATGCAAACCAATCGCTTTAAAATCCTTAGAGCCCTAGAGAAATCTAAAATGGGAAGAAAGTTACTTTCAGTTTTATTGCGAATCTTTCTTTTTATTTTTAAGGGTAAGCAGTTAAAAGACTTGTAAAAGCTATGATTCCAAAAATAATCCATTACTGTTGGTTTGGAGGTGCAAGTAAAAGTAACATAGCACAGCAATGTATTGCTAGTTGGAAAAAATACTGCCCAGATTATAAATTTATAGAATGGAATGAAAATAACACAAAAGATTTTCAGAATAAATTTTATAAGGATGCATACCGAAAGAGAGAATTTGCCTTTGTGGCAGATTGTGTTAGAGTACAAGTATTGCATGTGCATGGTGGTATTTATCTAGACTTGGATATGCTGTTGCTTAAACCAATTGATGCCTTATTGGATTTAGATTTTTTTATAGGTTATGAGGTAGCAGGGAGACCGGCATTTGGTATTTTTGGTGGAGTTTCAAAACATCGTTTTTTTAAAGAAATGAAGGAATATTATGATACTAATTATTTTAACCCTTTTTCATTACCAGTAATCACTCATACCTTTAAAAAGGTTATTATAAAGGAAGCTTTACAACCTAACGAGCGTATTTTTGAGCCCATAACTTTTTATCCCTTGCCGTATAAAGATAGACACGAGGAGTACGTAGACTTTATAACACCATCGAGTTACGCGGTACATTTATGGGAACACTCCTGGGAAGAAAAATCTACAGAAACCATTGGCGTATTAGTAAAAAAACTTAGTATAGTATGTGGAGATTATTTTATGCATGGATATCCCAATGCCTATTTTAAGCGTTATTTTAAAGAATTTGGGCGTAAATTGTATTATAAATTAACTGGTCGTAATACATGAAAGTAGTTCACGTTACAACATCTTCTAGAGGAGGAGCTGGCATAGCTGCTTTACGATTACACAAAGCACTACAAAAGCAAGGTGTTGCTTCTGCATATGTATCAAAAGACTTAACGGTAGATTTTGAAGGAAACGAAGTTTTATCTTCTTTTTTTTCATACAGGAAGCCTACTTTTTTTCAAAAATTAGGACAAAAACTTTATAGAATATTTTTTCCAACTAGAGCCCAGAAGTTGCAAAAGCAACTCACAAAGCATAAAGAATCACTTAATTATGAAATGTTAAGTGTTCCTTTTAGTAACATCAAGCTTGCTTCTCATCCGCTACTTAAGGAGGCTACAATTATCCATTTGCATTGGGTTGGGCTTATTCTTGATTATCCCAGCTTTTTTTCTAGAGTGTCAAAACCAATTGTATGGACGCTACATGACGCAAATCCATTTATGGGCCTATTTCACTATAAAAACGATAGACAACGTAATCAAGCTGTTAAAACAATTGATGATGCGGTACAAGCCCTTAAAAAAAATGCTGTAGCATATTCTAATAAACTTGCCATAGTAAGTCCATCCCAATGGTTATTAGATGATGCTCATACCTCTGGATTTTATTCACCTAGGGTTTCATTAAATAAAGTTGCAAATAGTATAGATAAGACTAATGTTTCAGGTAATAATGATAGCTTAAAAACTACTTTGGGTATTGATACAAATGAGCGAGTTCTTCTCGTTTCAGCAGTTTCGTTAGATAATTATAGAAAAGGGATAGACTTATTTCAAGAGGCCTTACGTATAATCTCATTTCCACTTACAATTCTAACCTTGGGAAAGGGGCAATTAACAACTTTAAACAACCAAGTAAAAGTAATACCTTTGGGCTATGTAGATGATGCAATTAAAATACAAAAGTATTATGCAATTGCAGATGGTTTTGTTTTGCCAAGTAGAGAAGATAACTTGCCAAATACAATGTTAGAGTCTCTAAGTGCAGGAACTCCCGTAATTGGCTTTGCTATCGGTGGCTTGAAAGAACACATAAAGGAAGGAGTTACAGGTGTGTTAGCAAATACTATAAATGCAGCATCTCTGGCAGAAGCAATCACAACATTTTATAAGTCTATTGATACGTACAATAGCAAAACAATAAAAGCCTATGCAGAGGCAAATTTTGCTCCTGAAAATCAGGCAAAAAAATATTTAGATATTTATACTAATTTATAATATAACCCATGAAGGTAGCTTTTATAACAGGAGTAACAGGACAGGATGGTGCTTATTTAAGTGAATTTTTACTTAAAAAAGGATATGTAGTACATGGACTTAAAAGACGCTCGTCTTTATTTAATACAGATAGAATAGATCATTTGTACCAAGACCCTCATACCGATAATAGAAATTTTATTCTGCACTATGGGGATATGACCGATAGTACAAACCTTATACGATTAATTAAGGAAATACAACCAGACGAAATTTATAACTTGGCTGCTATGAGTCATGTGCATGTTTCATTTCAGATACCTGAGTATACAGCAAATGCAGATGGGATAGGCTCGTTACGAATTTTAGAAGCTGTTAGGTTTCTAGGACTGGAGAAAAAGACTAAAGTATATCAGGCCTCTACAAGCGAATTATATGGAAAAGTACAAGAAGTTCCTCAAACAGAGACTACTCCTTTTTATCCTAGAAGTCCTTATGCAGTTGCAAAATTATACGCGTATTGGGCTACCGTAAATTATAGAGAAGCTTATGGAATTTTTGCTTGTAATGGAATTTTGTTTAATCATGAGTCACCCGTTCGTGGTGAAACCTTTGTAACTCGAAAAATCACGAGAGCTGTCGCACGTATTGCCCTAGGATTACAAGATGTGTTTTATATGGGTAATCTTGATGCAAAAAGGGATTGGGGGCATGCTAAAGACTATGTAAGGATGATGTGGATGATATTGCAAGCCAATACTGCAGAAGATTGGGTAATTGCAACAGGGAAGACAACTTCGGTACGTGATTTTATACACATGGCATTTTCAGAAATAGGAATTACCCTGCAATTTAAAGGGGAAGGCGTTGAAGAAAAAGGGTATATCGCCTCCTGTAGCGATGAACGCTTTCAGTTGCCAGAAGGCACTCAGGTTTTAGCTGTTGACCCAAAATATTTTAGACCTACTGAAGTTGAACTGCTTGTAGGAGACGCTACCAAAGCAAAAGAAAAACTAGGGTGGATACCAGAGTATGATTTACAAGACTTGGTAAAAGACATGGTACAAAGTGATTTAAAATTGATGCAAAAAGATCAATACCTTAAAGAAGGAGGATTTAGAATTAATAATTATTTTGAGTAATGAATACAAACTCTAAAATATTTGTTGCTGGACATCGGGGACTTGTTGGTAGTGCCATTGTAAGAAGACTTAAAGAAAAGGGCTATACCAATATTATTACAAGAACTCGGTCTCAATTAGATCTTATTAATACCAATTCAGTAGCTACTTTCTTTGAGAAAGAACAACCAGAGTATGTTTTTCTTGCTGCGGCAAAAGTGGGTGGAATTGTTGCAAATAATACCTATAGAGCCAATTTTATTTATGAAAATTTAATGATTCAGAATAATGTTGTGCACCAAAGCTATATTCATAATGTAAAAAAACTTTTGTTTTTAGGAAGTACCTGTATTTATCCAAAAGAAGCACCACAGCCTTTAAAGGAAGCTTATTTGCTTACTGCCCCACTAGAATATACCAATGAACCCTATGCAATAGCAAAAATAGCAGGGATTAAGCTTTGTGAAAGCTATAATTTACAATATGGGACTAACTTTATTTCTGCAATGCCAACTAATTTGTATGGTCCTAATGATAATTTTGATTTAGAAAAATCACATGTGCTTCCAGCATTACTTAGAAAGATTTATTTAGGAAAGTTATGGGAAGAAAATAATTGGAAAGCTATTAAAGAAGACCTTAATAAGCTCCCAATTATGAATGTAAATGGAAATGCTACTACTGAAGAAATTGTAGCTATCTTTTCAAAATTTGGGATTACAAAAGTTGGAGAAAAAGTTAATGTTGAAATATGGGGAAGTGGAAAGCCTATGCGAGAGTTATTATGGGTAGAAGATATGGCAGATGCTTGTTTATTTTTAATGAACAACTATAATTTTGAGTCAGAAACAAAAGGAATGGTTGAAGTTAGAAACACTCATATTAATATAGGGACAGGGGTGGATATTTCGATTGCTGAGCTTGCCAAGCTTATTAAAACAATTGTAGGGTTTAAAGGTTCTTTTGTTTACAATACTAATAAACCCGATGGTACAATAAAAAAACTAACAGACGTTTCAAAAATAAACCAGATGGGGTGGGAAGCTTCAATAAACCTACAAGATGGTATAGAACGTCTATATCAATGGTATCGTAATGCTTAATATATGGAGGTTCCTTTTTTAACTATTATAACAGTAAATTATAATGATGCAACGGGGCTAAAAAAAACGATCACTTCTGTAGTTTCTCAATCTTTTACAAACTTTGAATATATTATAATTGATGGAGGATCAAATGATGATAGTATTACTGTTATTGAAGAATTTTCAGATACTTTGACATACTGGGTTTCAGAAAAAGATAATGGTGTTTTTAATGCCATGAATAAAGGAATTAAAAAGGCAAGAGGTACATACATTCAGTTTTTAAATAGT
This sequence comes from Patiriisocius hiemis, assembly GCF_031846325.1. Lineage (NCBI taxonomy): Bacteria > Pseudomonadati > Bacteroidota > Flavobacteriia > Flavobacteriales > Flavobacteriaceae > Patiriisocius > Patiriisocius hiemis. Next base: position 124,862 of record NZ_JAVRHZ010000004.1, read on the forward strand.
GGTGATGTTTTTACCTCTCCAACTGCATTAGAGAACTTTATTAAACACCCTAATTTTGAGGGAGACATAATTTACGGGGACTATAAGTTTGAAGATGGGGAAAAGGAATATCCAGATGATTTATATCCAGCATATTTTATTAAAACTTCATTACCACATCAAAGCACCTTATTTAAAAAAACAGTTTTTGATGCTATAGGGCTTTATAATGAAGATTATGTTATTGCATCAGATAGGGCATTCTACATAAAATGCTATTTAAGCAACCAATTTATTTTTAAACATACCCCTTATTTCTTGGTGCTTTTTGACAAAGGAGGAATAAGTAATGATCCAGCTTTTAGAGAAAAAAAGAAAACTGAAGATGAAACGATATTTAAACAATTGTTTGGAGAGAAATACCAAGAGTATAAAGATCAAATAGCACTTGAAAAAAGAATAAACAGAAAGAAAAGAAATAGCTTAAGAGGAATATTAAAAAGAGTGTTAAATAAAATAAAGCTATTATGAGCACACCCCTTGTAAGTGTCATAATACCTACATATAATAGGGATAAATACCTAGATATAGCTGTAAATAGTGCTATTAAGCAAACCTATACTAATATTGAAGTACTTGTTATTGATGACGGTTCTACTCATAATTATGCCGAAGATCTTTGTAGCAAATACAAGAACTGCTTTTATTTCTATAAAGACAATGGAGGTCTTTCTTCAGCAAGAAATTTTGGAATTAAAAAGGCTAAAGGAGATTTTGTTGCCTTTTTAGACGATGATGATTTCTGGAAAATAGATAAAATTGAAAAACAAATAGAAATTATGTCTAAGTACCCTGAAGTTGATTTAATTCATTCTAGTGCTCTTGTTGTTAATGAAAAGGGGGATACAACCGGAAAAGTTATTGGTGCATCAGATAAAAAAACATCAAAACGATCTGGTAATGTATTTTGGAATGCCCTTGGTACTTGGGTAGTTAAGTCTCCTACACCACTCATAAGAAAAAATGTTTTTACAAAAGACTTACTTTTTGATGAAACTATATTAATAGGAGAAGATGTAGATTTTTACCAAAGACTGTTTTACAGACATCAAATTTATTATGTTAATGAGCCATTGGCATATTATAGAGATTTTGGAGATGAAAAAAGACTTTCTAGGCAACGAAGTAAATACATAGGTTTGGAAATTAAAATGATTGAAAACTTTAAAAAAATGGGAGTTTCTAACATTTTCTTGCTTAATAAGATTGCAAGGAAGCTTGTCATTCAAGCAATTAGAAATTGGAACCTTGCTTTTCCTCATCAAAAAAAGAAGAAAAATATTATAAAATATTACCTTTCACCAATAACGTATTTAAAGACTGGTTTTAAAAATATAAAATGAGGGTAGGAGTAAATCCAACAAAAAATAGTAAAAATCAAGAGCTTGATTATTACCATCAAGTAATAATCCCTATTTATATTCCAGAAGAAGAAGGATATTTTGAGGATAATTTTACAATTCTTACCTATTGCATAGACTCTTTATTAACTACCGCCCATGATAAAACCTATATAACATTAGTAAATAATGGAAGCTGCAAGAAAGTACAGGTTTATTTGGACGAACTTCTAGAAGCTGGATCTGTTCAAGAAGTGATTCATAGCCATAATATTGGCAAAATAAATGCAATATTTAAAGGGGTCGTAGGTCATAATTTCCCGCTAATTACCATAGCAGATGCAGATGTGTTATTCTTAAATAGATGGCAACAAGCTAGCTATGATGTTTTTAAGGCATTTCCAAGAACAGGTTTTGTTTCTACAACTCCCAACCCTAAGTTATATAAGTACCATACTTTTCCCATAGTGTTTAAGTATTTGTTCTCTAAAAAACTCCGTTTTGAACGTTCAGGAAATAGTGAAGCACTTACAGCATTTGCTAAGAGTATAGGGAATCCTTCTTTTTTTACAAATTCTCATCTAGAAAAGGTATTAACAATTACAGATAATAATTGTAAAGCTGTTTTAGGAGCCGGACATTTTGTTGCAACCTATAGAGGAGCAATTTTAAAGCAAGTTGCTAACCAATACTCTAATTATAAACTGGGAGCAAAAGCGGTTCGTGTTTTTTTAGACAAACCTGCTGCTAATATGGGGTATTGGCGATTAGCCACATATGATAATTATACTTATCACCTAGGTAATAAAATTGAATCATGGATGGTAAAAAAAATAGAAAACATAAAAAAGTCTAAAGATATTCCAGAACCTACACCGCTAGTAGCAACTACTTTATCACCATCTACAGTTACAAAAATGAAGCGCTTGTTCATCGAAAAACTAGTTTTTTCTAGTTTTCTTCTTCCTTTTTTATTGAAGTATAAAGGTCTTAAAAAGAATGAGGTTAAGAATTATTTAGCACGAATTAATGACTAAAAAAAAGCCCATACTTATTACTGGCGCACATAGATCTGGAACTACATGGATAGGAAGAGTTTTAGAAAGCTCAAACGAGGTATATTATATACATGAACCTTTTAATATTCAAAATAAAAGAGGTTATACTCCATTTAAATACTGGTTTCATTACTTGAACTCTAAGTCATCAAATTTATTACAGGAAAACACTCTAAAATATTTAAAATCTCTATATAGTATTAAAGGCTCAGGTTTTTATAAAGAGCTGTTCAGAATTTCAACAGTAAAAGGTTTATATAAATTTATAAAAGATAGAAATAATAGAAGGGAAAAACGTCCTTTAATCAAAGATCCAATAGCATTAATGAGCACTCTTTGGATTTACGAAAACTTAAATTGTTTTGTAATTATTGCAATAAGGCATCCAGCAGCTTTTGTTGCAAGTATTAAATTAAAAAACTGGAGATTTGATTTTAAAAATTTTCTGGATCAAAAAGAATTAATGGAGAGTTATTTAGTGCCCTATAAAGAAAAAATAAAGGATTTTTGTGAAAATGAATATTCAATAATTGAGCAAGGAATTTTACTTTGGAACTGTATTTATAGTATCGTCTATAACTTTAAACAAACTAAATCTGAAAATAAAGATTGGATGTTCGTAAAGCATGAAACTTTATCAAAAAATACAATAGATGAGTTTAAAAAAATTTTTAGTTTTTCTCAATTAACATTTTCTGAAAACGTTAAAAATAAAATTATTGAGACTACACAACCTAAAGTTGAATCGGAACACGAAAGAGATGTATTAAAAAATATAAAAAGTTGGAAACAGCGTTTAACTCAAAATGAGATTTCGAACATTAAAGAACAAACATTTGATGTCTGGAGACACTTTTATGTTGAAAAAGATTGGGAATAAATTTTTTAAAAAAAAGAAATAGTAACTTTGAGATACTAAACACACGCTATTGTGATAACTACCATTGCCGAAATAGGACAAGCACATGATGGAAGCTTAGGAATGCTGCATGCTTATATTGATGCTCTTGCTACAACAGGAGTGAAGGCTGTAAAATTTCAAACGCATATTGCTGCTGCAGAAAGCAGTATTCACGAACCTTTTCGTATTAAATTCTCAAAGCAAGATGCTACGCGTTTTGACTATTGGAAGCGTATGGAATTTACGCAAGACCAATGGAATGGTATTGGGGCTCATTGCAAGGAAGCTGGCCTCACCTTTATAAGCAGTCCCTTTAGTAATGCCGCCGTAGATGTGTTAGAAGAAGCAGGCGTTGAAATTTACAAAATAGGTAGCGGAGAAGTCAATAACTTTTTATTGCTAAAAAAAGTAATAGATACTAGAAAGCCTATTATTATTTCTAGTGGTATGAGTTCGTATTCAGAATTAGATAAAACAGTTGCTTTTCTCAAAGACCATAATGTAGAATTTTCAATATTACAATGTACTACTAGTTATCCAACGCAACCACAGCAGTATGGTTTTAATGTTATTACAGAATTGAAAGAACGATATGGTGTCCCAGTCGGTTTTTCAGACCATTCTGCTAAAGTAGCAACAGGAATTGCCGCTGTCGCATTAGGTGCTTCTATAATAGAGTTTCATGTAGTTTTTGATAAAAAGCAGTTTGGCCCAGATGTAACATCTTCTTTAACAATTTCTGAAGTAAAACAGTTAATAGATGGTGTTAAGTCCATCGACAAAGCACTTCAGAACCCAGTAGATAAATCTACCAACGATGATGTAAAAAGCTTAAAGGCTATTTTCGAAAAGTCTTTGGCTATAAATAAAGATTTACCAAAAGGACATGTTCTTAAATTCTCAGATTTAGAAGCCAAAAAACCTAAAGGATATGGTATTGATGCCGCAAGCTACAAAGAAGTGATTGGAAAACCTTTAAAAAAGGCAATGCAACAATGGGATTTTTTAAATGAAGCAGATATAGCCTTATGAGCCATAAAAGAAAAATATGTGCTGTAATTACAGCAAGACCATCTTATAGTCGTGTAAAAACAGTTTTACAGGCAATTAAAGATCATGAAGCACTAGAACTACAATTGGTAGTTGCAGGTTCTGCTTTATTGGATCGCTATGGTAATGCCGTAAATTTTATTGAAAAAGATGGTTTTACTATTAACGAAAAGGTTTTTATAGTGCTAGAAGGTGAAAACAAAACTGCAATGGCAAAGACAACAGGGCTTGGAGTGATGGAACTTGCTAATGTTTTTTATAACCTTCAGCCAGATGCTGTTTTAACTATAGCAGATAGGTTTGAGACTATTGCAACTTCTATTGCAGCTTCCTATCAAAACATACCTTTAATACATTTACAAGGAGGAGAGGTTACTGGTAATATAGATGAAAAAGTAAGGCATGCCAATACTAAACTAGCAGATATTCATTTTGTTACTTCAGAAGATGCAAAAAGCCGTGTAATAAAGCTAGGTGAAAATCCCACATATGTCTTTAATACAGGCTGTCCCTCAATAGATATAGCTGCGCAAGTTTTAAATAATCCAAACTTAGATTTTGATCCTTTTAAAAAATATGGCGGCGTAGGAGGTGTTTTTTCAGAAAAAGAAGACTATTTAGTTGTGATGCAGCATCCAGTAACAACCGAATATAATGATGCAAAAGAGGCTATTTTAAAAACACTTCGAGTAATAGATGATTTACAGATTCCAACGTTTTGGTTTTGGCCCAATGTAGATGCTGGTGCAGATGGTACCTCAAATGGAATTCGGTCTTACAGAGAAAAAAATAATCCACAGCATATTCGTTTTTTTAAGAATATGGAACCAGAAGATTTTTTAAAACTTCTAGTTAATAGTAAATGTCTTATTGGTAATAGTAGTGTGGGGATTAGAGAATGTGCATTTTTAGGTGTACCTGTTGTAAATATTGGTACTCGACAAAACAGACGTTTACGTGGAAGCAATGTAATTGACGTGATGTATGACGAAAAAAGTATAAAAAAAGCCATTATAGCTCAAATAGAAAACCCAAAAAACAAGCAAAGCAAAGTATATGGAACTGGAACTAGTGGTAAACAAATAGCAAATATTCTTGCAACGACATCTTTACCTTTTCACAAAACTATTATGTATTAATGAAAATTTTAGGACTTATACCTGCGCGAGGTGGTAGTAAAGGTATTGCTAATAAAAATCGAAAGCTACTTGGAGGGAAGCCTTTACTATCTTATACTATAGAGGCCGCTTTGAATGCGACATCTTTAGATTCGGTAGTTTTTTCTTCAGAAGACTCAAAACTTATTAATCTAGCTAAAGATTTAGGAGTTGAAGTTCCTTTCGTAAGACCCCAAGAATTGGCTACAGATACAGCTGGCTCATTAGAAGTAGTACAACACGCTGTAAAGGCATTAGCCAAATTAGACAGACATTATGATGCTGTTTGCTTATTACAAGTTACAAGTCCTTTTAGAACACACCAAGATATAGATAAGGCTATAACTACTTTTAAAAATTCGCAAACCGATAGCTTACTTTCTGTGCAAGAAGTGCCACATCAATACAATCCGCATTGGGTATTTGAAAAAAATGAAATGGGAAATTTGGTAATAGCTACTAAGGATGCTCAAATAATAAAAAGAAGACAAGATTTGCCACCAGCTTATATTAGAGATGGTGCTATTTATATTACTAAAACGGAAGTATTATTAGATCGAAATTCATTTTATGGTACTTCAACCTCTTATATAGTTTCTAACCCAGAAACCTATGTAAATATTGATACTGAACAAGATTGGGAAAGGGCAGAGCAGCTATTAGCAAATTTAAATATGTTCTAAATTATGCTAAAACTAATTAAGGGTCTATACAACAAAAAAGTGTCCTCAAAAGGCTTAGCTATTTTTAGAATACTTTTTTCATCAACACTTTTTTTTGAAGTATTACGAATTTACAATTACAAAGAATTGTATTATGGAGCTTTTCCAAACCTTGAAGTTTCTTCTTCAATAACTGTTGGTTTACAGGCTTGGCTTTTAGTTTTAATATTTCTTGCCTTTGGTTTTTTGTCAAAGATTATGACAATATTAAATTACGCATTAGCGCTTTTTTTACTTAGTCAATTTCAAGGCTTAATATATCATATGGCCTACACATATTTGGGAATAGGTTTTTTAATGATGTTATTTCCTCTTTCTAAATCTTTTTCAATAGATGCTTTATTGAAGATAAAATATAAGGTTACTTCGTCCTCAGACACTAAAGTAACTGTATTAGCATATTATTTATTTGTTTTAGTTGGAATTGGTTTTGTTTACATAGATTCTATTTTTTTTAAACTAAAAACCGAAGTATGGATGAATGGAACAGGGATGTGGCTTCCAGCTTCGTTGCCTCACTTTACCATTTTAAAAGATCAATGGTTATTAAATCAAAAGTACCTTCTATTATTTTTTGGTTATTTAACTATTGTTTTCGAGGCAATTTTTTGCTTTTTATTTTTTAGGAAAAGGTTTAGAATACCTTTGTTAATTATTGGGCTAGGTTTGCACATAGGCATTTTAATAGAGTTTCCAATTCCTTATTTTGCAATGGGGGCTATTGGAGTTTATATGCTATTAGTGCCTTTAAAGTTTTGGGAGATTATTCCAATATTTAATATAAAAACAGAAAAACTAAAACCTGCGGAGAACCCGTCTAGCGTCACTAAATTTTTTAATTTACTTTACTTCTCAGGTTTTTCTAAAAAGCTTGAAGTTACCGGTTATACTATTATTATTGTTATGCTATTATTATTACAGTTTAACTCTACATTTAATTTTCCAGCTAGTAAACCAATAGAAAGAAAAGCTTTAGAAATTTCTGCAAAATTTGAACCTTTTTTTTATCACTTGAAACAGTTTAAAGAAAAAGGGCGTAAATTTTCCAAGCGTTATTTAGGAATTACCGCTCATGGGGTTTTTGTAGATAGTCATTACAATGGCTTTGAAAAAATATATACACTTTCATATCAAGATAAACTGTTGCCTATTTATTCAAATCAAGGAATTCCAAAGCGTTATTTGAGTAGTGGTTCTTGGGTTCATTATAACTTTAGAGTTAACAGGCATGTTGAAAAACAAACAACTAAAAACCTGAAAGATGGTCTATCTAGGTATGCTATATATTGGTCCCTAGAGAATGATATTGATTTAAATAATACAGAATTTGATGTTTTGGAAAAAAAAGTTCACTATACATTTAAATGGGAAAAAGACTTATTGCAAAAAAACCTAAGCGAACCATGGAACCCTTCTGGAATACTTACATTTAAATATGGAAAAGCTAGATTAACACTTGATAAGCCCTTAAAAAATGATAACTAATACTTCTCTTGTTATTGGTGCTAATAGTTTTTTAGGTAGTCATCTAATAAAGACATTGTATGATCAAAGTGAAAGTGTTGAAGGAGTTTACCATGTAAAAAAAGATAGACTTCATACTAAAGTTACACATCATGCAGTTGCTTCATTACATAATTTGCCAGATACTTATAGAACTGTTTACTTAGTTAGTGCATGCATACCAGAGGATATGAACATAGTTTATAGCGAGGCTATTCATAATGTAAATGTGCATTTAGTCCAGAAAGTATGTTCTTACTTTAAAAGAGCGAAAATAGTATTTGTTTCTTCAGTTTCAGTTTATGACCCATCCACATTGATTTTAAATGAATCTAGCTCTTTACAATTTAATACTGGTTATGCAATATCTAAAATATGGGCAGAAACAATAGTAAAAAATCATAAAAATTTTGCAATCGTTAGATTCTCGTCGCTTTATGGAGAAGGGATGAAGTTAACTACTTTTTTACCTAACATAATTAAAAGTGCTATTACAAATAAAAGAATAACTTTATATGGAGATGGGAGCAGAGCTCAAAACTATTTGCATGTTTTAGATGCTGTATCTTATTTGATTGCATCAGGAAAACAATTGACATCTAATTTATACCTTGGAGTTGCGAGTACTTCAGTATCAAATCTTGAAGCTGCAAAGCAAGTTGCTCTCTTTTTTGATAATATTTCTATACAATTTGAAGGTAAAGATATTTCGCCATCTTATATTTATAATAATAATAAAACAGTACAAAGTTTAAATATAGAACAGACTGTTCCTTTTAAAAAAGGTATTGCATCATTAGTTACATGGATAAAAAAACAATATTAGTTACTGGAATTGGTGGTAATGTAGGACAAGGCATTCTTAGAAATTGCCAGTCATCAAGATTTTCATTACGTCTAGTAGGGACTAATATAACTCCATTTTCTGCAGGCAATCATTTATGTGATCAGTTTTATGAAGTCCCTTATGCAGATGATGAAGACTATATAAAAATTATAAATGAGTTAGTTTCTAAGGAGCAAGTGAGTCTAATATTACCATCTACAGACCTTGAGGCTTATTATTTAGCTAAGCATAGAAAAAATATAGGTTGTACTATTGCCGTATCTAATGCAACTACTACTGCTATTTATATAGACAAATATCTTACCTACCAACACTTGAGGGATAATAAAATTCCTTTTGCACACTCATTTTTACCCAGTCAATACAATGGAGAATTTAAAAATATTATTCTTAAGCCTAGAGAGGGAAGAGGCTCCAGAGGGCTATTTATTAACCCTAAAAATATTTCGAAATTTGATGATTCAGAATATCTTGTGCAAGAACTTATAAAAGGTGTTGAAATAACAACAGCTTTTTATGTTACAAAAAAGAATGAGCTTAATGGGTTTATAACTTTTGAGCGCTTTTTAGAAAATGGGACAACAACACATTGTAAAGTTGTAACAGATTATGATAATGCTTTAAAATTAATTTTGGGAAAACTATTAGCAGTATCTAAGTTTAAAGGTTCTATTAATCTTCAATCCATAGTCACTAATGATGGTAGGATAATTCCGTTTGAAATAAATTGTAGAATTTCTGGAACCAACTCTATTCGCTCTAATTTTGGTTTTAAAGATGTTGAATACACTTTAGAAGAACATCTCTACAATTTAAAACCCTCAAAACCATCAATTAGAAAAGGAGTCGCAACTAGAATACTTATGGATGTGATTTATAAAGAAGCTAAAGATTTTAATGATACAAAAACTAATTCATCTCCACATTTCCTGTACTAATGTCTACTATAAAATATATATTGTTTGATGCCGCAAATACACTAATATATAAACCTCAATTATATATTAACATACAAGATATATTAAAAAATTATGGTTATAATATATCACTTAGAACATTACAATTTAATCACAAAATAGTTAGTGAATTATATACTTTTCCCGATATAACATCAGAGGATTTTTACTCAAAGTTTAATGTTTCATTTTTAGAATCTATGGGTATTGTTAGTTCTCAAGAATTACTTAATTCTATATTTTTTTCCTGTAAAAACTTACCTTGGGAGCCATACACAGACACAAAACATTTACTTAATAGTACTTTGCCTATAGGTGTATTGTCTAATTTTAATAACAGACTTGCTTCAATACTATCCAAGAAGTTACCAGGAATAGAGTTTAAAAATATTTTTATATCTGAGTCATTAGGAGTGGCAAAACCCGATTTGCATTTCTTTAAACTTGCATTACAGGAGATTTCATTGCGGCCTGAAGAAGTACTTTATGTTGGAGATTCAATGAAATTAGATATAATCCCTGCTTTAAAGTTAGGTATGCAAGTAAAATTAATAGATAGAATAGGTAACTTTAAAGTTTCTCAATATAGAATTGCTACCTTAGCAACACTATTTTGATGAATTTTATAAAATGGATAAAACACTCTCATTAGTAGTCCCTGTTTATTTTGAAGAAGCAGTTATTTCTAGATTTATTTTAGAAGTAGCAGAAGCATTAAACGAAATAGATATTGTCTATGAGATAGTCTTTATTGACGATGGTAGTACAGACAATACAGTAGGCCTAATAAAGAAAGAAGCAAAAAAAAATACTGCTATTAAGTTGATAGAGCTTTCTTACAATCACGGAAAGCAAGCAGCTCTAACTGCTGGTATTACCTATGCAAAGGGTGATTACTTACTTTATATGGATCCTGATTTACAAGATCCGCCAAAAGAAATTATAAGGTTTATTACTGAAATAGAAAAAGGGTACGACTTAGTTTTTGGAGTTAGAAAAGAAAAGAAAGACACCTTTATAAACTCAATTTTCTCAAAGATTTTTTGGAGTGTTCTTAGACGATTTACTGGACTTAAAATTCCAAAAGGCTTAGCTGTAATGAGAATTTTTAACAGAAAATTTGCTAACAAATTTTTAGAATATAAAGAACAAAATAGATTTATAGAAGGAATTTTTATGCACATAGGTATGAAACAAACTTCTATTAAGATTGAACAGCGTGAAAGGTTTGCAGGTACTTCAAAATTTAATTTTAAAAGAAAAATGAATTTAGCTTTTGATGCGATTTTTGATTTTTCTGAACTTCCATTAAAATTTGCTGTAAAGTTGGGTTCTTTTTTAATTTTTATTGGTGTACTGCTATTATTAGTCTTAATCTTTTTGAAGCTATACTTGATAAACTTTCAATCAGGTTGGCCGTCATTAATAGGGGCTCTTATAGTTGCTACGGGATTACAATTATTCTTTATAGGAATTGCAGCATTGTATATTGGTAAAATTTATAAAGAATCTAAATCACGGCCATTATTTTCAGTTCTTGAACTTACTAATATTGATACTAAAGAATGAAAAACCTTGCTATTATAGGTTCTGGTGATTTGGGGCAACTTATTGCTTACCATAGTACTACAAGTTATACTGTGGTTGGCTATATAGATGATTTTGCTGAAAAAGATTCTTTTGTAGAAAACCTTCCTATTCTTGGTACTGTTAATGATATTGAAGAACTTTATCAAAACAGTATTTTTGATGAGCTTATAATAGCTATAGGTTATAAGCATTTTGATTTAAGAGCTAGGTTATACAACCAGTTTTCTAAAAACATTCCATTCGCTACAATTATACATCCTTCTTCTGTTATTGATTCATCTTGTAAAATTGGTTCTGGAGTTTTTGTTTTACCGGGTGTAGTAGTAGATAGAAAAGTTGTAATACAGGATAATGTTTTGCTTAATGTAGGGGTTACAATTGCACATGATTCATTTATAGGCAAGCATAGCTTTATTTCCCCAAGTGTTGCTATAGCAGGATTTGTTAACATTGGTGAAAAGTGCAATATTGGTATCAATACTACTGTGATAGATAATGTAACAATAACTTCAAATGTTCAAACAGGTGGAGGGACTGTTGTTATAAATGATTTAACTTTGGCGGGGTTATATGTTGGTAACCCTTCAAGATTTATAAAATGAACCCTTTTAACAAACCCTATCTTTCCGGAAAAGAACTTCATTATATAGAAGATGCTGTAAAGAGAGGTAAACTCTCAGGAGACGGTTATTATACTAAAAAATGCCATGATTTTTTTATAACCAACTATGGTGTTAAGAAAGTATTGTTAACTACTAGTTGCACAGACGCATTAGAGATGGCTTCATTATTACTTGATATTAAGCCTGGCGATGAGGTGATTATGCCTTCTTATACCTTTGTTTCTACAGCAAACGCATTTGAGTTACGCGGTGCCACAATAAAATTTGTTGACTCTAGAAAAGATCATCCTGGTATGGATGAGCAATTAATTGCTTCCTTAATTACTCCTAAAACTAAAGCTATTGTTGTAGTTCACTATGCTGGTGTTGCTTGTAATATGGACGTAATAAAGGAGCTTGCAAACAAGCATGATTTATTTGTAGTGGAAGACGCAGCACAAGCTATAGATAGTTATTATAAAGGAAAGCCATTAGGGAGTATAGGTCACTTAGGAACATTCTCTTTTCACGAAACAAAAAACATCCAATGTGGAGAAGGAGGGTTGTTAATGATAAACGATAATCGATTTGTAAAAAGAGCAGAAATTTTATGGGAAAAAGGTACCAATAGAAGCGCTTTTTTTAGAGGTGAAATCGATAAATATGGCTGGGTAGATGTAGGTTCTTCTTTCTTACCTAGTGAGTTAAATGCAGCATATCTTTTTGCTCAACTGGAGTCATTAAAAAATATACAAGAGCAACGTAAAAATCTTTGGCAGCATTACTTTGAGTCATTAACAGAATGGACAAAGGCAAATCAAATACAACTGCCATTTGTTCCAAATTTTGCTACCAATAATGGGCATATGTTTTATTTAATTTGTAAAAATAGTGAACAACGTGCACAGCTCATAGCTTATTTAAAAAACCAAAATATCCTCTCAGTATTCCATTATATTAGTTTGCATTCTAGCCCTTATTTTTTAAATAAACATGATGGTAGAATCCTGCCAATGAGTGAGGTTTACACAGATAGATTATTGCGGTTGCCTATGTATTACGAATTAGATGTTAATCATGTAATTAATGTACTGCTTTCTTATGGTGAGTAAATATCTACATATTTTTCGCTATGGCTTTTTTGCTTTTGTCATAGTTTACCTAATTGTATCCATAAATTATTTCACCCAAATTAATGTTGGAGCAGGAGATGAGGCTTTGTTTATATATGATTTGAACTATATTTCTAAGTATGGCTGGCAGGCGGCCATAGAAAAAGGAATTTCAATACCATACATGCTTATTTCTTACCTTTTTTCTCTCTTTTTTGAAGAGTATATCGCACTTCGGGTTGTAAACATTTTCCTTTTTATAGGATTAATCTTTTATTTTTTTAAAATAAAAAAACTACGAAACCTAGATTTTTATGCACTTCTGTTATTTTACTTCGCAACCGCAGGTTATTTCTTTAAAGGAATTAATGACCCACTATTTGTAATAGCATTGGTAATCTTTTTTACAGAAACTTATTTTATACTAAAGACTAAAGAAAAACAAAACATTGCCGTCCTCTTTACTGCTTTAATATTTGTAGTTTTTACAAGAGCTTTGTTTGTTGTTTTTTTACCTGCTATTTTATTTTCAATATATCTTATAAGAAAGCAGATAAAACTTTCATTTAAAAAAATGATACCTGCTATATTTTTCTTAATGCTTTTTAGTATTATAAATATCCCGAGTATAGCAAAAAACAATACATTATCTTATGATGCTAAAGACCCACCACCTAATGCTATTTCAAATTGGGCACAGAGACAATACCTAGCACAACTTCAAGTTAACAATGGAGAAAGGGATAATTTTACACATCCTAGTTGGAAAGAAACTGACCAATATCTTATCGTAAATGGAGAAGACTCTCTACCAAAGGGTATTTTATCTGGATTAACTTTTAATATAGATCTAACAATAAAGGAGTTTTTTAAGGATCTAGGATATATAATTGTATATAGCTCCCGTCAATTAGGCCTCATTTTACCAATCTTATTTTATTTTGGTTTTTTACTTTTTATGAAACAGAAAAAAATCACATCAACTTCTTATGCCTGTTCTATAATAACAATAATGACTACCATTTTTGCTTTAATTATAATATCTTACATAGAATTACGATGGTTTGGAAGCTTTTTTTTACTTGCTATTTTGGCTTTTTCTGAATTAATACAAAAAAAACAGTTACATAATTTCATTACTGTAGCACATTACCTTATTATGATAGCCATTTGTTGCTACGGAATTGTTCAAAAAGTGATATAAGTGAATACATCAAAAAACATTGTTCTTGTTGTTCCAGATGGAGTAGGTATAAAAAACTATTTGTACTCTAGAGTCTTCAAAGATTTTGACGGAACAATTACATTGTTTCATAGTTTTGATGACACTACTTTAAATACTATTAAATCTGAAATTAATATAGAAAAGGAGGTGCGTTTAGAACCTTATACTTCTTCATTTAAAGAAACCTTTTTAAAAGAACTTATTTGTTACTGTAGATTAAGCTATAATGCCAAAAAAGTTACTAATAAGAGTATTTTAAAGTTTTGGAAGAAGAAAAAGCACAATTTAAAAAATCGGCTTTTTTATTCATTTATACCATTAGTTAGTACTTTGTTTAAGAAGTACTCTTCAATAGAAAAACTAGAAAAAAGGTACTATAACACTCTTGCAAAAAATCCCTTATATAAAAGTACTATTGAAACTTTTAGGAAAGATATACCCACATTTATTTTTTGTACACATCAAAGAGCAATGGAAGTTCCTACTATTTTTGCCGCAGCTAGGAGCTTAAATATACCCACAGCTACAGTAATATATTCTTGGGATAATATTCCAAAAGCTCGATTGGCGTTAAAATCAGACTATTATTTTGTTTGGTCAAAGTACATGAAACAAGAATTACAATTGTTTTATCCAGAAATAAAAGAGAAACAAATAAAAGTAACTGGAACTCCGCAATTCGAATTTTATTTCGATTCTGAAAACATAATTGAAAAACAAACTTTTTTTAAATACTACGGTTTCGATACTCAAAAAAAACTAATTTGTTTTTCTGGAGATGATGTGCGTACCTCCCCATATGACCCCTTTTATCTTAATGATATTGCAACTGCTATCGAAAAGAGTAGTATGGTAAAAGATATTCAAATAGTTTTTAGAAGGTGTCCAGTAGATACTTCAGGCCGTTATGATTGGGTTTTAAAAAAATTTCCAGAACTTATAAAAGAATGTCCTCCACTATGGAATTATAACAAAAAGGTATGGTCTGCAGTTTACCCAACCAAAGATGATATTAAGCTCTTAGTAAGTTTGGCGTACTATAGTGAACTAGTTATAAATGTAGGTTCAACCATGGCATTTGATTTTGGAATGTTCAATAAACCATGTATCTACATTAATTATGATACAAAAAAAGATAGTAACTGGTCTGTTAGAACAATATACAATTATCAACATTTTAGAAGTATGCCAAGTGAAGATGTGGTTTATTGGTTTTCTAATAAAGAAGATATAGTCCCTAAAATTTCAGAAGCAATTGAAAAACCCAATACCAATATAGACAAGTGGTTTAAAACTATTGTAGATTTTCCTAAAGATGCCTCAATACATATTTCAAAAACGATACAATCATGCATGTAGCTTTTATTTCACATGAGTATCCACTTTGGGCTTCTGGAGGTATAGGATCTTTTTTGCAAACTTTTGGCCGTGCGCTTACAAAAGAAGGTCATAAGGTTACAATAATTGGAGCGGGTACCTCTTCAAAAGAGGGGTGTATTGATGATAAGGGAGTTTCTTTATATCGTCTTCCTGTTTCTCAAAATTTCATTCCTGGGTTTATTTTTAATTCAATACAGCTTAACAAAAAACTTATTGAAATAAATAAACAACACCCTATTGATGTAATTGAAGCTTCAGAACTTGGACTAGCTCTTTTGTTTGTGCTTTCTAAAGTCCCAAAAGTAATACGTTTACATGGAGGGCATCATTTTTTTTCAGAAGCTGAAAAAAGAGGAATTAATTGGCGAAAAGGACTGTTAGAAAAGCGTTCCTTTAAAAAAGCAGATGGTTTTATTGCTGTATCAAGGTATGTAAAAGAACATACAGGTAAGTACCTAAGTTATCATAATTCACCAGTGCATATTATTCCTCACCCTGTAAAAATACCATCAGTTTTTTCGAAAACAGAAAACACTTCAAAAAGCATTTTGTTTGCAGGGACCATTTGTGAAAAAAAAGGCGTGAGAGAGTTGTTACAAGCATTTCAAGTTGTAAAAGAGAGGTATCCAGACTATCAATTAGACCTATATGGTAGAGATTGGTTTTACCCTGATGGGAGTTCTTACATAAAAAAAATACAACAGGAGTATCCTAAAAATTTTTTTGAGAATATCACTTTCCATGGAGCTGTTACTAGAGAAAAGTTATACAAACAGTATAATAATGCTGCTTTTTGCGTCTTCCCATCACATATGGAAACGCAGGGCTTAGTCACACTAGAAGCGATGTCTTTGGGTAAAGCAGTAGTTTTTTCAAAATATGGCCCGGGACCTGAAACTATTTCTCATAAAGATAATGGACTACTTTGTGATGTATATGATCCAAAGGATATTGCATCAAAAATATGTTGGTATATTGAAAACCCAGAAGAGGTTAAAGCTATAGGCCAAAGAGCTTTAAAAACTGTTAAAGAAAAATACGATATTGCTTTAATACTGAAAAAAAATATAGAGTTTTACCATTCATTGCTTGACTCATGAAGTTTTTAATTATTACACATACGTCTCACATAGTTAAAAACCAATCTTATTATGCCTATGAACCTTACGTAAGGGAAATGAATCTTTGGATGCGTAATGTATCAAAGATTCATATTGTAGCACCTATTAAAACAGAACCTATACCCACAATTTTTTCTTCATATGAATCTAAAGTTAATCGATTTACAAAAGTACCATCCATTTCATTTATTAGTTTTTTTGAAGCGTTAAAAGCAATTTTTAGTATACCGCTTCTCTTTTTAAGAGTATCTTCAGCAATGCAAAAAACAGATCATATTCACCTTAGATGTCCAGGTATTATTGGTCTAATAGGCTGTTTTGCACAGATTTTTTTTCCAAAAAAATCTAAAACTGTAAAATATGCTGGAAATTGGGATCCACAATCTAAACAACCATTAAGCTACAAAATTCAAAAATGGATAGTGAGTAATACTTTTTTAACCAAGAACTGTAAAGTATTGGTGTATGGAGAATGGAAGGAGCAAAGCGATAATATTCGACCTTTTTTTACTGCAAGTTATACTACTTCCCAAATTAATACTTCTCTTACAAAAGAAATAAGTTCTCCCTTTCATTTCCTATTTGTTGGGAGTCTTGTTCCCGGAAAAAGACCGCTCTATGCAATTAAATTAGTTGAAAAACTACTTAAGAATGGTATATTCTGCTCTTTGAGTATATATGGTGATGGGGGATTATATTCAGAATTAAAAAATTATATTGAAACTAATAATTTATCCCAATCAATAACTTTACATGGAAATCAATCTCGTAACGTTATAATAGAAGCTTATAAGGTAGGTCATTTTTTAATTTTACCCTCAAAATCTGAAGGATGGCCAAAAGTAGTAGCAGAAGCTATGTTTTGGGGATGTATTCCTTTGGCAACCAAAATTTCATGTGTACCATGGATGTTAGGAAAAGGAAAAAGAGGTCACATTCTAACATTGTCTTTAGACGAGGATAAACAAAAAGTAGTTACCTTATTAAATGAAAGAACACAATTAGAAACAATGAGTAAAGAAGCACAAACCTGGTCTCATGAATATACATTGGATAGTTTTGAAGCCGCTATAAAAAAACTGTTATAATGCGTGTTTTACAACTTATAGATTCTTTAGATGGCGGAGGAGCAGAGCGTATTGCTATTAATTTGGCGAACTGTTTATCAACCCATACAGAGAAGTCTTTTTTATGTGCTACTAGAAAAGAGGGTATTTTAAAGAGTACAATCTCTAATAAAGTAGAGTATCTTCACTTACAGAGGAATAACACACTAGATATTTTGTCATTAATTCGTCTTTCAAAATATGTAAGAGTTAATAAGATAACTCACATACATGCGCATAGTACTTCATTTTTCTTAGGAGTATTGGTTTATTTCTTAAACCGAAAAATAAAGATTATTTGGCATGATCATTATGGAGATAGTGAACATTTAGAAAAAAGAGATTTTAAAGTATTAAAATGGTTTTCTCGTTATTTTGATTGTATCATAGCAGTCAATGAAAAACTGAAAACTTGGAGTGAACTTAATTTAAAATGTAACAAAGTTTATTTTATAATCAATTTTGTAAATGATAATCAATCAGAAGTTTTAAATGAAGAAATAAAAGGGGAGGGAACTTTTAAGATAGTTTGTTTGGCAAATGTTAGACCTCAAAAAGATCATTTAAACTTATTGAAAGCTTATAGTATTGCGCAAAAGCAACTTTCTAATATTTCATTACATTTAATTGGAAGTGTAAATAAAGAATCTGAAATTTATAGAGAGCTCTCAAATTATATAGATAAGCATAAAATAAATCAGGTTTATTTTTATGGTTCTAAGCAAATAACTCAAACTTTTTTAAAACAGTTTGATATAGGTGTTTTGTCCTCGCGTTCTGAAGGGTTGCCAGTAGCAATCTTGGAATATGCAAATGCAAAACTACCTACAATTGTCACTAATGTGGGGCAATGTGCAGATGTTATTGAAGAAAGAGGAATTATTGTTCCTCCTCAAGACTCAAAAAAATTAGCTAAGGCAATTATTACTTTGTACAACGATGGTAACTTGCAAGATAAGTTTGCTACTTTGCAATATAATTTTGTGATGAAACATTATTCATCAAAGTCAGTTATTCCACAACTTATAAAAATTTATAGTCATTAAACAACTTACTAAAATAAACTATATGCAACTCATTGCGCTCCATGGTGCTCTTGGTTTTGCAACGTACTTATTTGAAATTACTTCGAGGTTGTTTTTTTTTGTAGCGCTATGTTATTTCTTGTACAGAATACTTAAAAATAAAAACAAGAATGAAGAAGTTCTTGTCGCTGCTGGTTATGTGGTAGGGTTTGAAGTGTTTTCTAGAATGACAGGTGGTATTAGCTTCTCATATGAGTTTGCTAAATATGCAGTAATGGGATTCATGGTTTTAGGGCTGTTTTTTAAAGGTTTTAAAAGAAATTCTTTGCCCTATTTTATGTACCTCGTATTCTTGATACCGGGGATATTGTTTTCAGCAATCAACTTAAATTATGATAGTCCTTTCTTTAACTTAATAGGGTTTAATTTGAGTGGTCCTATTTGTATAGGTATCTGTGCATTGTATTGCAATGGAAGGAAAATTCCATTTCAAAGGCTTCAAAATATTACACTAGCTATATTATTGCCAATTATTAGCATGACGGTCTATTTGTATTTTTATACGCCAAACATTAGAGATGTTTTAAGTGGTACACAATCTAATTTTGAAGCTTCTGGAGGATTTGGGCCAAATCAAGTAGCAACTATACTTGGTTTAGGGCTTTTTATATTATTTACACGTCTGTTAATTGTAAAAAATAAAACAATAAACATTTTAGATTTTGCTCTTTTAGCACTTATAGGCTACAGAGGTATTGTTACTTTTTCTCGTGGTGGAATTATTACTGGAGTAGGTTGTATAATAATCTTTTTAATTATATACTTTATACGCTCTAAGGCACAACAAAAAGCCAATTTAATTCCTAAAATTGTGACTATAGTAGCTATTTTTGCTGCAACTTGGATTGTTAGTTCAATTTCAACTCTAGGGTTAATTGATAAGCGTTATTCTAATCAAGATGCAGCTGGTCGCGTCAAAGAAGACATAACAACGGGTAGATCTGAGTTAATTTTAGCTGAGTTAAATGCTTTTTTTGAAAATCCAGTTACAGGTATTGGAGTTGGAAAAATTAAGGAATATAGAGAAGCTCAAACGGGTAAAATTGTAGCAACACATAACGAGGTGACTAGAATTTTATCAGAACATGGAATATTTGGGATGGGAGCTTTAGCTATTTTATTTTTTACTCCATTAATAATAAGAATAAAAGATAGGTCTAATCTTTTTGCTCTTTCCTTTTTTGCTTTCTGGTTTTTAACTATAAATCACTCCTCGATGAGGATTGCTGCGCCAGCTTTTATATACGGACTATGTTTAATCTCAATTATAAATGTCAAAAAAAAGAAAGCTATTATACATAGGAAATAAACTATCTAAAGCTGGTAATACAATTACATCCATAGAGACTTTAGGGGCTTTATTACAGCAGGAAGGTTTTGAAATTATGTTTTCTTCTTCAAAAAAAAACAAAGCACTCAGGCTCATTGATATGCTTTTTGCGGTAATTAAAAACGCCTTAAAAGTTGACTATATTTTAATAGACACATACAGCACTCAAAATTTTTACTATGCTGTTGCAGTTGGTAATCTAGCAAGATTGTTTAAAATAAAATATATTCCAATACTCAGAGGAGGAGACTTGCCTTCAAGACTAAAAAATAGCCCTTCACAGTCTAAAAAATTCTTTGGGAGTGCATATTTAAATATAGCCCCATCCTTATATCTTAAGGAAGTTTTTGAAAAAGAAGGCTACAATAATCTTAGGCATATCCCTAATACCATAGAAATAAAAAATTATGAATTTAAATTAAGAGAAAAACCAGAATTTAACTTATTATGGGTGCGCTCCTTTAATAAAATTTATAACCCAAAATTAGCAATTGATGTAGTCTCTTCTTTAATTTCTGAAGGATATAATGCTACTTTATGTATGATAGGGCCTGATAAGGACGGTTCGCTTGAGGAGTGTAAAAGAATTGCAATTACACAAAACTTACCAATAACTTTTACTGGAGGATTACCTAAAGAAAAATGGATTAAAAAATCTGAAGAATTTGACATTTTTATTAATACTACAAACTTTGATAATACTCCTATTAGCGCAATAGAAGCTATGGCACTTGGACTACCTGTAATTTCCACAAATGTTGGTGGGCTTCCATATTTACTTGAAACAAATAAAGATGGTATACTCGTTCCGCCTAATAATTCGAAAGCTTTTGTGAAAGAAATAATAAAACTCATTGAACAACCAGGAAACGCTCAAAAATTATCTAAAAAGGCTAGAAAAAAAGTAGAATGTTTTGATTGGAAGATTGTAAAGCATCAATGGTTACAGCTTTTAAACCAATAAATAATTCCATACATTTACAGCCTAACTCTCCAGCCAAATGTCTAAGAAATCGAGTATCCATTTTGATATATCGGAACGTAAAGTATTATTGCGTATTCTAGATATTGCATCGGTGCTTTCTCTCTTATATGGAATTGGTCTTGTATTTGATTTTGATTATTTTAAAATAAATGAAGAGCATTGGGTCTGGTCTATTGTATTGGGACTTTATATAGCAGTTTTTGCTACAATTTTCGAACTATATAACCTTCAGAAAGCAAGCAAGTTTGAAGTAGTAATTCAAAATATAATACTTACCTCATCTGTCACAGTACTATTTTATTTACTTACACCCTTTTTTACACCAGAGCTTCCAGAGAATAGATTACAAATAGTATACTTTTACTTGGCAGTTAATATAGCATTATTAATATGGAGGTATGCTTACATTAGTTTAATATCTACCCCTAGGTTCAATAAAAAAGTACTTCTAATAACAAGCTTTGACTCGCTAAAACCTATAATTAATTCTTTACATAAATCCGACCCCAATTACAGAGTAGTAGGCTATGTAGATACAAGTACTGTTAAAGAGAGTGTTTCTGTTGAAGGAATAAAAGCGTATCAAAAAAAATCACTCATTAATGATGTCGAAGAGGATTTTATTTCTGAAATAGTAGTGGCACTTCCTAATGGTAAAGGAATGACTCCAACCTTAAATTCTTTACTAATTAGACTACTAGAAAAAGGAACTCCAATAAGAGAGTATACTCAAGTATATGAAGAAAATACGAGAAGAGTTCCTGTACATCATGCTGAACAAGATTTTTATAGATATTTCCCTTTTAGTAGAAGTAACCAAAATAAATTTTACCTCTTTTTTCATAGAGTATTAGATTTACTATTTTCAATTATAGGTTTAATTTTTGGTATTGTAATCTTCCCAATAGTGTTGTTAGGGAATCTATTTGCAAATAGGGGCCCTCTTTTTTACTCACAAGTAAGAGTTGGTAAAAACAGTAAAGAATTTAGAATCTATAAACTGCGTACAATGATAGTAGATGCGGAGAAGGAAGGGGCTAGATATGCTTCTACTAATGATACGAGAATAACTAAGTTTGGTAAGTTTTTGCGTAAAACTCGTATTGATGAAATACCTCAATTTATAAATGTTATTAAAGGGGAAATGAGTGTTATTGGACCGCGTCCAGAGCGACCAGTATTTGTTAAAGAATTATCTAAACAAATACCCTTTTATGAAGTCCGTCATCTTGTAAAACCTGGAGTGACAGGGTGGGCACAAGTAAATGCAAAATATGGCGCTTCAAAAGAAGATGCTTTAGAAAAGCTGCAGTACGACCTATATTATATTAAAAGAAGAAGTCTTTTCCTTGACATTAGTATTGTTATAAAAACTTTGAGTACTATTATCTTTTATAGAGGGCAGTAAGTATTATTGCTTTTTAATATATACCACAACATAAATATACCTAATAATTAAGGCGATGTATAAGGGTAAAAATCCAATAGAAAACTCTTGCACACTTGTAAACCAATGGATAAAAAGTAGCGTCATAAGTAGTAATAAAAAAATAAGATAGCGCTGCAACCACTTTTTTGGTTTTTTCTTTCCTATCGCCACAAAAAACAAAATAGTAAAAGGGAAAGCCCATAATAAATTATAGTTGTTTGCTGTTGCAGTATGGTCAGTACCAAACCAAAGCAATGCTAAAATAACTCCTATAACACCTGTAGTAAAAAATAGGATACTATCTAAATACCTACTTCTTCTATTTTTTTTATAATCTAAGAAAGTAACAACTAACATGATTAAACTTAGTATTGAAAACACAAAAACAGGACTTGTGAAGAAGTTGGTTGCCGTACGTGTTTGACTATTTTTAAAAAGTGTTTTTGTTTCTTTTACTAGCGGTATCGTATTGTTGTTTTTTTTAATAGTAGCAACGGCTGCAGCTTCAAAAACGTAATTTGGTAAAAACTGGTGTTGCCATGCATTAGCCGTTCTATCAGTAATTGAACCAATTGCTACATCCATTCCTAAACTTCCCCAAGAATTTGCTTTTACGTTTTTTTGAATAAGTTGTCTAAAGGTATAAGGATCCTCTATAAATGAGTCCGTATAACTAATTTTACTACCAAGTACTTCAACAAGTACATCTCTTATTTTAGTAGCGCAATTATCAAAAAAGAAATCGTATTTATAACTGGCATTCTCAGGTTTTGCATTATTTTGAAGATAATTAAACAATGTTTCTTTATCTAAATAGGTTAAATCTAAAACTTGTTCTTTTACCCATCTATTTTGTCTTTTATAGCTTTCTAAAAAGGGTTGAAAGTTTCGTTCACTTAATTGATACAATAACTTTCCTCTCGCAAATTTTGTATAAAAATTAGGTGTTGAAAAATCATACGTACCGTAATTATATACAATATCAAAACCAGTTGCTACATCTTTGACTCTAAAAGCACTATGACCAAATTTGTCATATAGTTGTTGTCCAGGTCCAATAGTAATAATACTTACTTCAGCACTCTCAGAAATTGGAATGTACTGAGCTTGAGAAAAATTTAAAACAAAGAGAAAAAACAGTAATGAAGTGATTTTTTTAAACACACTTATGGGTTTCAGGATTTAATACAAAGATACAAGATTAGTTCGCTACCTAAAGATGCTTAAATCCATTTTAAGAGAAAAAACATTAGAATATAATGCAGCGCTTTGGTCTCCAATATCTGTTAAAGCGTAATCTATTTGTATACCTTTATATTTAAAACCTACACCAATATTGGGCTGAAAGCCAACAGAGTCACTTCCGTCCAATTGCTGAATGTTTTGAAAATTACCAACACCAGCTCTTACAAAAACCATATCTATGTAGCCAAACTCAAATCCCCCAGAAGGAGTAATACTTGTAAAGCCAGAAGAAATAATATCATTAGTTTCTGCAAATCTAAAATTTAGGTCTATTTCTGTTAGGAGTGAAAAGTCATAATGAAAAACAAATTTTCTTGAAGCTCCAAGCTGTAATTTTGGTATTGTTATTTCTGTAGTTTCTGGTAATTCTTGGTTTTGACCTTCTACCGCTCCTTGTATGGTTGCAAATTGCTCTTCATCTATAGTCCAAGCATTAAAGGTGGTTGTTATGTCTCGAGCCATTAAACCAAATTTCCAATCTCCTCTTTCAAACTGTATTCCAGCATCGAGACCAAACCCCCAAGAGGAAGCGAAGTCTCCAATAATCCTTCTAATTACTTTTGCGTTTACTCCAACATTTAGACCATCTAAAGGAAGCCTGCGTGCATATGAAAATGTTACTCCATAATCTGCAGTAGAAAAAAGACTTATTCTATTATAGTCTATATTACCTTGGTCATCTATAAGCTGGGTAGTATTTAAAATGTCATCGACACCAAAGCGTATTACTGAAAGCCCTACAGCACTTCTATCGTCTAAAGGCATTGCAAATGCAGCATAATCATAATTTGCAATATTAGCAAAGTAAGAAGCGTGCATTAATGCTAGTTGCTTATCCTCTACATTAACCAATCCAGCAGGATTCCAATATCCAGAATTTACATCGCCAGTAGATGCTACCACAGAGTTGGCCATCCCAAAAGAAGCTGCATCTACACCTATGTTCATAAACTCATTAGAGTATTTTCGTGTTGTCTGGGCAGAAACAGTTAGTGAGAGTAGTAAAAAAGCAATAAATAGATTCCTTTTCAAGCTAGAATTTTTGCACAAATATCTCATTAATTTCTAGAATACTAAACTATAAAATTGAATACATATTGTATGTTTATCCTCTAAGACGGAAATACTTTGTTATTTTTACAAAAAATGAAGGTTTTTTGAAATTTATACCTTTTTAACTAACATGATAAAGCAAATTCCTAACATAATTACTTCATTAAACCTTTTGTGTGGTACAATTGCTTTGTTTTTTGCAATTTCTGGAGATTTAATTACCGCCTCAATATTTGTTTTTTTAGGAATATTCTTTGATTTTTTTGATGGTTTAGCTGCTAGACTATTAAAAGCGCAAAGTAAAGTTGGACTAGAATTAGATTCACTTGCAGATATGGTGACAAGTGGTGTAGTTCCTGGAATAGTTATGGTTCAATTACTTTACTTAAGTATTACAGGAGATTCAGTCGATATTAATCAACTTTTTTCTACAGAAAATTGGAATGCTAGCAAATATCAATACCTACCTTTTTTTGGACTACTTATTACATTAGCTTCTGCATACAGACTTGCTAAATTTAATGTGGATACACGTCAAACTACAAGCTTTATTGGGCTCCCAACTCCTGCCAATGCACTTTTAATATTAAGCATTCCTTTAATGCTAGAGTTTCAATATACTCAAAGTTTAGCATCGGTTGTGCTTAATACATGGTTGCTTTTAGGAGTAACAGTAGTAAGTTGCTTCTTATTAAATGCAGAAATTCCATTATTTTCTTTAAAATTTAAAACCTGGGGGTTTAATAAGAATTTAAAAAGATATTTTTTTCTTTTTATTTCTTTGGTTTTAATCTTTGTTTTTAAGTTTATTGCAATACCAATTATACTTTTATTTTATTTTATTTTGTCTTTGTTTTGGAAAGCAGATTAATATATTTTTGGTGACTTTATCATTTTCGAATATTAATATATTATATGGGACTTGGACATAAGAAAATAGTATCTCTTTTATCTGGACTTAAAACTTTTTTAAGGTCAAGGTTAAAACAATCTATATTTAATGAGGACACCAGATTATTGGCGATTGGAACTATGTTGTCCAAGCAACAATTTCAAATGGTATCAAGTAATATAAATGATTATGAATTCAAAATTTTTAGTCAATGGGGAGATGATGGTATTATTCAATATTTAATTAAAAATTTATCTATAGAGAATACCACTTTTATCGAATTTGGTGTAGAAGATTATTTGGAGTCGAATACCCGTTTTTTAATGATGCACGATAATTGGTCCGGCTTTATTATTGATGGTTCTAATAAGTTTATTAAAAATTTAAAGAAGTATAAATGGTATTGGAAATATGATTTAAGAGGGAAATGTGCTTTTATTACTAAAGATAATATAAACTCTATTTTATTAAGTTCTGGGTTTAAAAGTTTAGGAATTTTAAGTGTAGATATTGATGGTAATGATTACCATGTTCTTGAAGAGATTGATTTAGGTGTACTAAACCCTTCAATAATTATAGTAGAGTACAATGCGGTCTTTGGTAAAGATCGTTACATTACAGTACCTTATAAAGAAGATTTTGTAAGGAACAATATGCATTACAGTAACTTATATTTTGGAGCTTCTTTGCCTGCATTTACGCATGTAGCTAATAATAAAGGATATGCATTAGTTGGCTGCACGATAGCTGGTAACAATGCTTATTTTGTTCGTCGAGATCTTCTGAATAAAAATGTTAGTGAACTTTCTATAGAAGAAGCTTTTAAAGACAGTAAATTTAGAGAAAGCAGAAATAAAGATTATTCTCTTTCTTATTTAAGAGGCGATACTAGATTAGCAGAAATTAAAGGAATGCCAGTAATTAACCTACTTACTGGTGAAGAGGAAGAAATTTAAAATGATAATTTCTTTTTCCTAAGCTCAAAATTTTGACCTAAATATACTTTACGTACCATTTCGTCTGCAGCTAACTCTTCGGGTTCTCCATGTTTTAAGATGCTTCCTTCAAACATTAAATAAGTTCTGTCTGTAATAGCAAGGGTCTCTTGTACATTATGGTCTGTAATCAAGATACCAATATTCTTGTTTTTAAGTTGCGCTACAATACGTTGTATATCCTCTACTGCAACTGGATCAACTCCCGCAAAAGGTTCATCTAGTAGTATAAAATGAGGGTCTGTAGCTAGGGCACGAGCAATTTCGGTACGTCTTCTTTCTCCACCACTTAATAAATCTCCTCTGTTTTTTCTAATATGTCCTAAGCCAAACTCTTCAATAAGTGTGTCTGCTTTATGTTTTTGCTCTTTTTTTGAAAGCTTAGTGAGTTGTAAAACACTTAAAATATTATCTTCTACACTCAATTTCCTGAATACTGAGGCTTCTTGTGCTAAATAACCAATCCCATTTTGAGCTCTTTTGTACATTGGGAATTTGGTAATCTCTGTTCCTTCTAGGAAAATTCGACCCCCATTGGGCTTAATAAGACCAACAATCATGTAGAAAGAAGTAGTTTTACCAGCACCGTTTGGCCCAAGTAAACCAACAATTTCTCCTTGGTTTACCTCCACCGAAATACCCTTAACTACCTTTCGGCCTTTGTAAGACTTTATAAGATTTTCAGCTCTTAGTTTCATATTCTTTTCCGCGAAAACGGAAATCTTTTAAAATTATGCACTTTAATGTTTTAGATACCATCTAAACGTTAAAAGTACAGCTAAATTTTCCGAAGAAAAAATTACGCGTTATTCTCTAGAGCCTCCCAGTATTCATAAGCTCTTCTAAGATGAGGTATTACTATTGTTCCTCCTATAAGTAAAGAAACACTTAATGCTTCAACTACTTCTTCTTTAGTAATGTTTAGCTTATGGCAAGCTTCTAAATGATATCGTACACAATCATCACACCTAAGTACTAGTGAATTACCAAGTCCTAATAGTTCTTTTGTTTTTTTGGGTAAGGCACCTTCGGTAAAAGCATTGGTGTCTAGATTAAAAATTCTTTTTATAATCTTATTGTTATCTTCTAGTAACTTCTCGTTCATTTTTGAACGATACTCGTTAAATTCATCTACTATGTTAGGCATTTCTTTTCTTTTCTTTTTTTAATTGGTTTTTTATCACCGCTTTAGAAATAAAAATTGATATTTCGTATAAAATAATTACTGGTACTGCAACAATAATTTGACTAGCAACATCCGGAGGTGTTATTATAGCTGAAAGTAATAAAACTCCAACTAAAGAGAACTTACGGTATTTACGTAAAATTTCTGGTGTTACAACTCCTATTTTAGTCAAGAAGTAAATTATAATGGGTAACTCAAAAATTAATCCACTTGCTAAAACCGAAGCTCTTACAAGTCCTATATAGCTACTTAAGTCAAACTCGTTTAAAACCTGTTCACTCACCTGATAACTTCCTAAAAAATTAATAGATAGTGGTGTTACAACATAATACCCAAAGAGTACTCCAATAAAAAACAGGAATGAGGCGATTAGTATAAAACCTCTACTAGTTTTACGCTCGTTGTCTCGTAAGCCAGGACTAATAAATTTCCAAAATTCATATAAAATATATGGGAAAGCTAGAATAAAGCCTGCTGTAATAGAGGTCCATATATGTGCAGAGAATTGCCCTGCCATTGTTCTACTTTGGATAGTAAATGGCAGTTTTTCAAAACAAAAGCTATCTTCAAAACCTAAAAATGTAGCTGCTTTACAAAGAATTTCATATGTTGGAAAACTTCCATAAGAAGGTCCAAGTAGTAAAATATCAAAAATGAAGGTTTTAGCAATAAAAGCTATTGTCCCCATTATTACTACAACAGCAGTTGAGCGAATTAAGTGCCAACGCAATTCTTCCAAATGATCCAGAAAAGACATCTCTTTTTCATTAGATGTGGTTGCGTTTTTTGTCATTAAATAATTCCTTCTTTGGTTAAATTATGGATATGCACTACGCCGCAGTAATTTCCCTTATCTTCAGCAAGTAATTGTGTAATGCCATGGTTGTCCATTAGCTTCATAGCTTCAACAGCCATTGCATCATTATCAATTTTTTTAGGGTTTTTGGTCATAATGTCTTTTGCAGTAAGTCCTTTAAAACTATCTACTTTGGTTAACATTCTACGTAAATCACCATCTGTAATTATGCCAATAATTTTACTGTCTTTAACAACAGCAGTAACCCCAAGCATTTTTTTTGATATTTCTACTATTACATCTTTTACATCTGTATCTGGGTGTACTTCTGGTTTTTCATTTAGAGAAGTAAGGTTACTTACTCTTAAATATAACTTTTTCCCTAAAGATCCTCCAGGATGAAATCTCGCAAAATCTTTACTTGAGAAACCACGTAAATCTAGTAAGCACATAGCCAATGCATCACCAATAACAAGTTGAGCAGTTGTGCTGGTTGTTGGTGCTAAGTTATTTGGGCAAGCTTCCTTTTCTACATATGCATTTAAAACATAATCTGCTTGCGTTCCTAAAAATGAAGCTTTATTTGAAGTAATTGCTATAAGTTTATTGCCTCTAGCCTTAATTAATGGTACAAGAACTTTAATCTCTGGCGTATTCCCGCTTTTAGAGATACATATTACACTATCATCTTCTAGAATAGTTCCTAAATCACCATGAATAGCATCTGCTGCATGCATAAAAATAGCTGGAGTTCCAGTAGAATTAAGTGTAGCAACAATTTTTGTAGCAATATTTGCGCTTTTACCAATACCAGTAACTATAACTCTCCCATGAGATTTAAAGATATAGTCTACAGCATCAGAAAATTCCCTGTCAACCAAACTTGCTAAATGCATAATAGCATTACTCTCGGTTACAATGGTCTTTTTAGCGACAGATATTACTCTTTCTTCGATATTCAAGATGTTACGCTTTTTAATTTTTGTTACTGTATCCATAAATTACTATATTTAGTATAGAATTATATTAAGTAGATACATAATTACCTTAAAGGTTGCAAAATTACAATTGTTCCCCTGTTTCTGCAATTTTATTTAAGGTCTAACATAAAATATAAAAACCGAATAACAGCGTGGCTGAAATTGATATTTACGCATCATTAAAGAAATATTTTGGATTTAGTCAATTTAAAGGACTACAAGAAGATGTTATAAAAAGTATTATGGCTAATAATAACACCTTTGTTATTATGCCTACAGGAGGAGGGAAATCTCTTTGCTATCAATTACCAGCTTTAATGAAGGATGGTACTGCAATTGTAGTATCACCTCTTATTGCATTAATGAAAAATCAAGTAGATGCTCTAAGAGCATTGTCTTCTGAAAACGGAATTGCTCATGTTTTAAATTCATCTTTAAATAAAACCGAAGTAAAACAAGTAAAAGAAGACATATCTAATGGAATCACAAAACTTTTGTACGTGGCTCCAGAGTCCCTGACAAAAGAAGAATATGTAGATTTTTTACAGAATGAAACAATTTCATTTTTAGCAATTGATGAAGCACATTGCATAAGTGAGTGGGGGCATGACTTTAGACCCGAATACCGAAATCTTAAAAGTATAATTAATAGAATAGGAAACGACATTCCAATTATAGGATTAACCGCTACAGCAACTCCTAAGGTACAAGAAGACATACTTAAAAATTTAGGAATGCCAGATGCAAATACCTTTAAAGCATCTTTTAATCGTCCTAATCTTTATTATGAAATCCGTCCAAAAACAAAGAATGTTGATGCAGATATTACTCGCTTTGTAAAGCAAAACGATGGGAAAAGCGGTATTATATATTGCTTGAGTAGAAAACGAGTTGAAGAACTTGCACAAACGCTTCAGGTTAACGGTATTAAAGCAGTACCGTACCATGCTGGGCTTGATGGTAAAACACGTGTAAAGCATCAAGATATGTTTTTAATGGAAGATGTAGATGTTGTTGTTGCGACCATTGCCTTCGGAATGGGTATAGACAAACCAGATGTTAGGTTTGTTATACATAATGATATTCCTAAAAGTATAGAAAGTTATTATCAAGAAACAGGACGTGCTGGTCGCGATGGAGGAGAAGGGCATTGTTTAGCTTTTTACAATTATAAAGATGTAGAAAAGCTGGAGAAATTTATGAGTGGAAAACCTGTGGCTGAACAAGAGATAGGGCATGCTTTGTTACAAGAGATTGTTGCATTTGCAGAAACCTCTATGTCTCGACGTAAGTTTATTTTACATTATTTTGGAGAAGATTTTGATAATGAAACTGGCGAAGGTGGTGATATGGACGATAACATGCGTCACCCCAAAAAACAACATGAAGCTAAGGATGAAACGCTTACCCTATTAAATGTAGTTGAAAAATCTAATCAACAATACAAAGCAAAAGAGGTTGTAAATATTCTTATTGGGCATGAAAATGCATTAATGAAATCTCACCGTATTAGTAGTCAAGACTATTTTGGTGTTGGAAAAGAGCAAGATGCAGCGTATTGGATGGCATTATTGAGGCAATTACTCGTTGCTGGATATATTAGAAAAGATATAGAAAGTTATGGTGTAGTGAAGCTAACTAAAAGAGGGAAAGAGTTTATGGATGCGCCTAGCTCTTTTATGATGACTGAAGACCACTCCTATGATGAAAACGTAAATGATGCTATTATAGTTAATCAAAAAGGAGGAAATGCAACCGCAGATGAAGCTTTGTTTAAATTATTAAAGGCCGAACGAAAAAAGGTAGCAGATAAACTTGAACTCCCTCCCTTCGTTATTTTTCAAGATCCCTCACTTGAAGATATGGCGCTAAAATACCCTATTACAATGGACGAACTTTCTAATGTTCATGGAGTAGGAGAGAGCAAGGCTAAAAAGTTTGGAGCATCATTTTTAAAACTAATTCAAGATTATGTTGAGGAAAATGATATCATTCGTCCAGACGATTTTGTTGTAAAATCTACAGGTAGTAATAGTGCATTAAAACTGTATATTATTCAAAATGTAGATAGAAAGTTACCTCTTGATGATATTGCTTCTGCAAAAGGTCTTGATATGGAAGACTTTATAAAAGAAATGGAAGCTATTGTATATAGCGGTACTAAATTAAATATTAATTATTGGATTGAAGAAATCTTAGACGAAGACCAACAAGAAGAAATTCACGAGTATTTTCTAGAAGCTGAAACCGATACTATAGATGCTGCTATGGAAGAGTTTGATGGCGATTATGACACCGAAGAACTCCGCTTGTATAGAATTAAATTTATTAGTGAAGTAGCTAACTAACTTGCATCATTTCATTTCTTTGTTCTTTAAGATATAGCCTCGTAATTATAATTTTCAATAGGTGTTAAGTAATAATATTTAGTGAATTAGGGGTGTTTTTTTAGTGAAGTTGCTAATTACTATTTATTAATCTTCACATACAACAGCCTCAATAGTTAAGTAATTTATTACAACCAGATTTTCAGTTTCAATATCTTCAATTCTTACATATAAATCTTGAGGGTTGGCAGTATTGTTATAAACATTTTCTAGAATTGGATTTGTACCGTTTTGAGCATCATCTTCAGTTTCATGAAAAGAATAGGTTACAGGATTCGCATTATTAATATCTGCTACATTTCCAAAGCAATAAATATAATTTGATAACATAAAATCAGCTGTCCCAGAACCTTCTTCTGTTTCACAAACTTGAAAAGCTTCGTCAGAGCTACAATCAAGATTACACTCACTAAAAATCTTATACTCATCACCATTTTCATTAACTAAAGTAGTAATATTATTTTCAAAATCTACTTCTGCTTTCCAATCAAAGTTCCAATCCTGACCAATTGTGTCATCATTTACAAAAATATTAAGATGAAGCTCTTCATTTATGAATAAGAATGTCCAAGTCCCAAAGTAAATATTTCCATTATGATAAAATTTTCCAACACCTAAGGAATTAAAAATAAATTGTGAACTTTCATAATTGGTATTTGTATTGCTGAGGTTTTCAATATTCCAAACACAATTTAATCTTGCAATATGATTTTCACATTCCATAAGAATTTGGGTCTGCATACAATTTTTTATAGCTTCTTGTAATTCTTCATTATTATTTATTTCTACGACTTCTCCTGAAGCATTAGTTCCAGTAATTGGGTAACTAATACTTATAGAATGTCCATCTGGAAGTTCATCAAGAAGTAAAACAAATTCTTGATCGTTTTGAAGTCCAACAGATTCAATAAATTCTTGATTTTCGTCAAAGACGAATATTGCAAATGGGTAGTCAAATTCAATACAGGTTATTGCTTCGTTATCATCATTCTCATCTGAGACTCTATCTAATAGGTTATATAATTCTGAGTCTGTTTCAATATAGTTCCTTGTAATATTTGCTTCTGTAATAGGTTCATCTTCACACGCAACAACAATAAGTAATACTAGGAGTAATTTTAAATATTTCATAATAAGATGGTTTAATAAATTAGCGCCAAAAACTATTCCATAAAAAAAGCACCTTTCAATATTGAAAGGTGCTTTTTTGATATTGGAAGAAAATTTACTTAATCCCTCTTTCTGTCTTTATTTCTGTTATCACGACCACGGTTGTCACGATTTCTATCGTTTCTTGGTGGGCGTTCTACATATCCTTCTGGTTTAGGTAAAATAGCTTTTCTAGAAACTTTTTCTTTTCTAGTACGTTTATCCACACCAAAATACTTTACATCAAAAACATCACCCATGTTTACTACATCGCTTACATTCTCGGTGCGTTCCCATGCTAGTTCAGAAACATGCAATAAAACCTCGTTTCCTGGTGCTTCTATGTATTCTACAACAGCTCCAAAATCAAGCATCTTTATCACTTTCACTTCATAAACAGAACCAACTTCTGGTTTAAATGTTATGCTGTCAATTTTTGCGAGTACAGCGTCAATACCTTCCTGACCTGTTCCTAGAATTTCTACAATTCCTTCTTCGGTTTCTGGATCTTCATTAATTACAATGGTAGTTCCTGTTTCTTTTTGAAGTTCTTGAATTACTTTTCCACCTGGCCCAATTAGTGCTCCAATATATTCATTGGCGATACGTGTAGTTACCATTTTAGGTGCGTACTCTTTTACATCGTCCCTTGGAGTTTCAATTGTATCTGTTAGGTGTTTAAGGATATGTAATCTTCCGTCTCTTGCTTGTTTTAATGCATTTACAAGAATTTCGTATGACAACCCTTTTACTTTAATGTCCATTTGGCAAGCAGTAATACCATCTGCTGTTCCAGTTACTTTAAAGTCCATATCTCCTAAGTGATCTTCGTCTCCTAAAATATCACTAAGTACTGCGTACTTTTCACCTTCAGAAATAAGTCCCATTGCAATACCAGAAACTGGCTTTTTCATTTGCACACCTGCATCCATCATTGCCATAGTTCCTGCACATACAGTTGCCATAGATGAAGAACCGTTAGACTCTAACACCTCACTTACCACACGTACTGTGTATGGGCAATCTTCTGGAACCATTCCTTTTAAGGCACGTTGTGCTAGGTTACCATGTCCTACTTCACGACGCGATGTTCCTCTAATTGGTCTTGCTTCTCCAGTTGAAAAAGGTGGGAAGTTATAGTGTAAATAAAATGTTTCTTCGCCCTCAAAACTTGGCATGTCAATTTGATTTGCTTCTCTAGAAGTTCCTAAGGTTACTGTGGCAAGTGCTTGTGTTTCGCCACGAGTAAAGATAGAAGAACCATGTACAGAAGGTAGATAATCTACCTCACACCAAATAGGTCTAATATCGATTGTTTTACGACCATCTAAACGTAACCCCTCATTTAAGGTTAAATCACGTATAGCCGCTTTATTTGCTTTTGCTACATATTTATGGATAAGTTTTCCAAGCTCTGCTTGTTCTTCTTCAGAAAAAGAATTGAAAACCTCTTCTTTAATATCACTAAAAGCTTGTCCTCTTTCATGTTTTGCAGAGCCTGCTTTTGCAACAGCATAGGTTTTGTCATACACCATATCGTGTATTTTTTTCTCAAGATCTGCATCTTCAACAGCTGGTTCATACTCACGTACTTCTTTCTTTCCAAAAGCTTCGGCTAAACGTACTTGTGCTGCACATTGTACTTTAATAGCTTCGTGAGCTGCTTTAATAGCCTCAGTCATTTCTTCTTCAGAAATTTCATCCATCTCACCTTCTACCATCATTACACTATCTGCAGAAGCTCCAATAACCATATCGATATCAGATTCGTCAAGCTGTGCTCTAGAAGGGTTAATAATAAACTCACCATTAATACGTCCTACTCGTACTTCTGAAATAGCACACTCAAACGGAAAGTCTGAAAGCTGAATTGCAGCAGATGCTGCTAATCCTGCCATTGCATCTGGCATTACATCATCATCATGTGACATTAATTGTATCATTACCTGTGTTTCACTATGGTAATCTTTTGGGAATAATGGGCGCAATACTCTGTCCACAAGACGCATTGTTAATACTTCTCCGTCACTTGGTCTTGCTTCTCTTTTAAAGAAACCTCCAGGATAACGTCCTGCTGCTGCAAATTTTTCTCTGTAATCTACAGTAAGTGGCAAAAAGTCAACATCTGCTTGGTGATAATTAGAAACAACTGTACATAGTAACATACATTTTCCAGATTGTACCACAACAGATCCGTGTGCCTGTTTGGCTAGTTTTCCGGTTTCGAGTGTGATTTCACGCCCGTCACCTAGGTCAATGACCTCTTTAAATACTTTAGGTATCATTTTAATTAAATTATACGCATAGCAAAATGCGTAGTTAAAAAATTGGTCAACAATCGGTTTTCGATTGTAGTGTTGTTGTGTTGTTGTGGTTGACCAATGAAAAACCTAAGGGTAGCTTTTTCAGTATTTGAAATTTATATAGAGTGAGATTGCTCTCAACTTAGTAACAAAGTTACTAAAAAATAATGGGCTCCTAAGAGCCCATTAAAATGTATTACTTACGTAATCCTAATTCTTTTACGATAGCACGGTAACGTAAAATATCTTTTTTCATTAGATAATCTAATAAAGATCTACGCTTACCTACTAGTTTTACTAGTGAACGCTCTGAATTAAAATCTTTGTGATTTTTCTTTAAGTGTTGTGTTAAATGCTCAATTCTGTATGTGAATAAAGCGATCTGTCCTTCGGCAGACCCTGTGTCTGTTGCACTTTTTCCGTGCTTTGCAAAAATCTTTGCTTTTTCTTCTGGTGCTAAATACATGCTAATATTATTGTAAATGATTGTTATGTATTGACTATGTTTTTCATAATCAGAGCGCAAAAATAATAAATTATGTGGGATAAATCCTTTTTAGTTAGAAATAATTTCAATTTCCACTCTTCGGTCTTTAATGTCTCCTTTACCCAATGGAAATTTAAATGCCATTCCTTCGTAACTCATTCTAGATGCGTTTATCCCTTCCTTTAGTAGATATCTATAAACTGCTTTTGCTCTATCACGAGATAAAGTAAGGTTTCCTGTTCTATTGTTTCTACCATCTATTGGGGAGGGTTCTCCGTTAATTCCGCAACAAACATGTCCTAAAACCTTAAATTTTACTGCTGGGTTTTCCAGTAAGTATCTTTTTACTTTATAAAGAGTTGGTAAACTTTCTTCTCTTATTACATCTAGTCCAGGTATAAATAAAATACCTTCTAATATAACGGTGTCGCCAATGTTAGCTTCGGATAAAGATATTTCTAGTGAAGTTTCTGGAGGTACAAATTGTGGGGCTTCAATTGTTTTTTCTTTGTAAGTAATAATAATGTCTACTCTTCTTTCTTCAGGTAGGGGACTTTCTACCTCTCCTTTTCCAATACTTTTTACTGAAATACTATCACCTATAATTGCTTTAACGTTTGTAGCTCGATTTTCTGAAAGCTTTTGATTGTATGTTTCACTAGCAAACATGTTTGCATACCCTTCAACAATAATACTTTTAATTTTTGAAGAAGTTTCTAATAGACTATCAATTCTTTTTTCTTGGATTGGGTTTACGGCTGAAATATCATTTTCAAAATAAATTGATAGCGTGTCAATCTTTTGCTGCCCTGTGACTGGGAGCGCATAAAGGAGTAATAAAATGATTAGATACTTCATAAAACTTTTAAAGAGAATAATATAAAAATATACACAAATTTAATACCAAATTAAACTATTAAGCGTTAGTATAGTCCTAATATTGTGAACTTTAAAGATAAAACCATTATGAAAACCTTTTTTGCCAAAAATTATGTAATCCTACTGCTTGCTTCACTTTTTATTGTTAGTTGTAGTGAGGATACCGACACACCTACCGAAGTAAACTTCTCTACTGAAGATACAACACGAGCAGCTCAAGCTGATAATGCAGCAGATGGAGCTTTAACTATCATAGAAAATGGCTATTCCGAAACCGAAGAGGGTAGATCTAGTAACAATTCTTTTTTCCCAGAGTGTACAACAATAACCATATCTCCAGACGGAAATGGGGGAGGAAGTATTATACTTGATTTTGGAGATGGATGCCAACTTAACAACGGGGCATTTGTTACGGGAAGTGTATTACTTGAATATGGTCCTATAGAATCTGCAACAAGAACTATTACGTACACCTATAATAACTTTACTTACAATAATAAAGGTGTAATAGGTGGTGGAGAGATTTTTAGAGAGCTGTCAAATGACAATGGTAATCCACAATCTACTGTAAATGCTGCTATTACTGTTTCATTTCCAAACACTACAGTTACTGCAACAAGAACAGGGCTTAGAATTGCAGAATGGGTGGAAGGTGTTGGTTCTGGAACTTGGACAGATAATGTTTATAATATTACTGGAAACTGGAATACCGAACTTACAAACGGATTTACTAGAAGCGGTGTGGTTTCAGAAACTTTAGTAAGGGAGTTGTCTTGCCAATATCTTGTAAGTGGTGTATTAGACTTACAGCAAAACGATTTTACTGCTCAATTAGATTTTGGAAACGGTGATTGTGATAATCAAGCAATTTTTATATTTAACGGAGAAGAGTTTCCCATTATTTTAGGGGATTAAAAAATTAGAATACTATTTAGTAAAGCACCTTAGTTAACTAAGGTGCTTTTTTTATATTTGCTTTTATGATACAACTCAATGTAACTAACGAATTTTCTCCCTTAAAAGCAGTTGTTTTAGGCTGTGCAGATAGTAACGGTTCTACTCCAAAATTAGAAGACGCGTATGATCCAAAATCTGCTGCACATATTAAAGCAGGTACTTATCCTACTATTGAGGATATGGTAAAAGAAATGGAAGCTGTGGCTGTAGTTTTTAAAAAGTATGGAGTTACAGTTTATCGCCCAGAAACCATTGAGAGTTATAACCAGATATTTTCTAGAGATATTGCATTTGTGATAGAAGATAAATTTATTAAAGCAAATATTTTACCAGACAGAGAGCGTGAATATGAAGCTATAGAACATGTATGGTCACAAATTCCTAAGGAAAATCGTATTATTTTTCCTGAGGAAGCACATATAGAAGGAGGGGATGTAATGCCGCATGGAGAATACATTTTTGTGGGTACGTATCGAGGTGATGATTATTCAAATTATATTACCGCGCGCACCAATATGGAAGCAGTTAAGTTTCTACAAGAAGTATTTCCAGATAAAAAAGTAAAGTCCTTTAACCTTAGAAAATCCAATACCGTAGCAGAGGATAATGCATTACACTTAGATTGTTGTTTTCAACCTATAGGTAAAGGAAAATGTATCATTCATAGAGAAGGTTTTCTTGAAGAGGAAGAGTATAATTGGTTGATTGATTTCTTCGGAAAAGAAAATTGCTTTCATATTGATAAAAAAGAAATGTATCATATGAATAGTAATATTTTCTCTATTTCTGAAGATGTAATCATTTCTGAAAAAAACTTTACTAGGTTAAATACTTGGTTGCGTTCTCAAGGATTTACGGTAGAGGAGGTACCATATTACGAAATCTCGAAACAAGAAGGCTTATTGCGATGCAGTACAATGCCATTAATTAGAGAATAAAAAACCTCTTATAACGTTACTTTCGTATATATAGTTATGAAAGTTTTATTATCCCTTTTTTTGTTGTTTACTACTTGTCTTTGTTTCTCTCAGGGTAAAATTGATGGATTTTATCAAGGCCAAGGAAATGCTACTATTGTTGTAGGTGGAGGTATTGAAGATTCTAATGAATATTTAGCGGGGAAAGATAAAACAGGGCTTGAAAGAAAGACCTATTACATTTCGCTTTTTACGAGCTATGGTATTACAAATAATCTAGACATAAATGTATCATTGCCTTATATAGAAAGTGGGAGAAATAAAAACTTTCAAGACATTTCTATTATGCTCAAAAATAGATTTTTTGATAAAGTATATACTAATAGTGTATTGGAATTAAGTGGTAGTGCTGGCATTTCTACTCCAGTATCAGATTATAAAATTGGTGGTCTTTTTGACATTGGACAACAAGCTACCATTATAGAAAGCAGAGTAATGAGTCATTATAAAATAAATAGTGGCTGGCTTGCTACACTTCAATCAGGCTTTTCTTATAAATTAGAAGAAGTACCCAATAGTGTACCTCTAACATTGAAAGTTGGTAGAGCTAAGAAAAATATTTACTATGACATTTATTATGATGCTCAGTTTGGACTAGGCGGAATAGATTATTTAGGCACGCCTCGTCCCCAAAACTTTAGAGAGTTTGGAGTTTCATATCACAAGGTGGGTGCTACAATTTTTGCCCCAATAATAGATGGTTTTGGTGCATATGGCACCTTTTCATATATCATAGGAGGGAGAAATATATTTTTAGGTCCTATTTATGGAGCAGGATTAAGTTATAATTTTAGTAGAGATTAATGCTATTAAAGCAAACAGTTTTTTCAGTTTTTGAATAGTAAAAACCCTAAATTTGTATCTCAAACTTTCTACTTAATGCAACAAATTACAAACACAATACTTATGATTCGTCCTGTAGCTTTTAGGATGAACGAAGAAACTGCTATAAACAATTATTTCCAAGAAGATTTGGAGTTAAAAAATGCCGAGATTAATACCAAAGCACAAAAAGAGTTTGATGATTTTGTGACTAAGCTAAAAGCAGTTGGCGTGAATGTGGTGGTAGAGAATGATGATGTAAAAATGGACACACCAGACTCAATTTTCCCAAATAACTGGGTGAGTTTTCATCATGATGGAATAGTTACATTATACCCTATGTTTGCCGAAAATAGACGTAGAGAACGTAGAGAAGAAATTATTAATCGTTTAGAATCTGAAGGTTACCTAATTGAAGCCTTTATGGATTATACCTCTGCTGAGGATGAAGGTTATTTTTTAGAAGGTACCGGAAGTTTATTATTAGACAGAGTACACAAAAAAGCATACTGTGCTTTATCTCCTAGAGCTGACGAGGAGTTACTTATAGAATTTTGTGAAGATTTTGAATATGATCCTGTTGTTTTTGTAGCAAATCAATCAGTTAATAATGAAAGATTGCCTATTTATCATACTAATGTGATGATGGCACTTGCCGAAAACTTTGCAGTTATTTGTTTAGAAACCATAGATGATAAGCACGAAAAGAAAAATGTACTTAGACATCTCAAAGAAACTAAAAAAGAGGTCATAACTATTACCGAAGCGCAAATGCATCAATTTGCAGGTAATATGCTTCAGGTTAAAGGGGATAATGATAAAAAGTATATGGTAATGAGTTTGGCAGCACATAAAAGTTTAAGACCTGACCAGATTTCAGCTATTGAAAAGCATTGTGAGATTTTAAGTAGTGACTTAGAAACAATAGAAACTTGTGGTGGTGGTAGTGCTCGATGTATGATGGCTGAGGTGTTTCTTCCTAAGCAAACTTAATACCTTTTTGGTTTTAAGAAGTAGCAATTTTATTTATCATTCCATTAAAAATAAAATAATGAAACGGCAGCATAGCGTACCAGTATAAACGTCCCCATAAGCCTCGGGGTCTAAAGGTAGCTGTTTGGTGTAAAACATTATTCTTGTCAATTTCAAACTCTAACCAAGCCTCACCAGGCACACGCATTTCGGCAAATAATAACAATCTTTTTTGTTTTTTGTCAGCTAAAATAACCCGCCAAAAATCAAGAGAATCGCCTTCATAAATTTTAGTAGGATGTGTTCTCCCTCGACGTAAACCCACACCACCAAAAAGTTTATCTATATAGCCTCTTAACTTCCATAACCAGCTACCATAATACCATCCTTTAGTACCACCAATAGACCAAATATTATCGAGTGCTCTATTAGTATCTTTCAATTTTACTTTTTGAGCATCTTTCAAGCAACCTTTTTCTGGGATTTCTACATATTTTTTTAAATCGTTCCTAAAACGACCACTTACCATAGAGTCTTTCCAACTAGAAACTACTTGATTTTGTTTTATCTTTTTAAAAGCTAAGTTGATAGCTTCTTTATATGAGATTGGTTTAATATCTAAAATCTTTTCTAGCCTAGTGTCTTTTGTAATCACTTCAATACGCATACTGTCCACAAGGTTGAGCGCTAATTTATATGAGGTAGAAGTGACAAAGTACAGCCAGTAGGAGGATAACTTAGGTGACATTACTGGAACATCAAGGATAAATAATTTTAATCCCCTAGTTTTAGAATACCCCTGCATCATTTGCTTATAAGTAAGTATATCTGGTCCGCCTACATCAAAAGACTCGTTGTAACATTTCTCATTTCCTAAAACACCAGTAAGGTAGTTGAGTACATCTCTTATGGCAATGGGTTGACATCTAGTTTTTACCCATTTTGGTGTAATCATTACAGGGAGCTTTTCGCATAAATCTCTAATAATTTCAAAAGAAGCACTTCCCGAACCTACTATAATGGCTGCTCTTAAAACAGTAAGCTTGTAGGTGCCTTGATAAAGAATATTTTCTACATTTTTACGAGACCATAAATGCTTTGATAAATTATCTTCATTTACAATACCTCCTAAATAGATTACTTGTTTGCAGTTAGTTTCGGCTAAATAAGTATTAAAATTTTTTGCTGAAATTTCTTCTTTTTCATCAAAATCTGAAGTAGATGCAGACATAGAATGAATTAAATAATAAGCAGCGTCAATATTTTTAGGAAGTATATCTGCATTTGGCTCGTCTAAGAAATCTATTTCAACAATAGTAAGCTTCTCTCTTGTTTCTTCATCTACAGATAGCCTATTGGCGCTTCGAACTGCACAAACAATTTCGTGCCCTTGTTCTAGTAATAAAGGAAGAAGACGCATACCAATGTATCCATTGGCTCCAGTAAGAAGTATTTTCAAGACAGTTTAGTTTGTTTAAAGATAACTAGAAATATTTAGACAAATCGTTAAAAGTGAGTTAATAGGGATTTGATTTTTTACAGTTCGTCTCTTCGAGTGGATTTTTGGAGTAGAATGAGAAAAATTTGTATCGAGAAGTAACGTTGTGCTCTTAAAATTGTTCTCAATACATCCCGAAACTAGTTCGGGACACTCGAACTGACGCATAATTGGTTTATAGCAATTCTTTAAAACTAAAATTGCATTACAAATCTTCAATACGAGTAGGTGCATTGTTCGCTTTTGCATTTAAAACTTTCTGAATAAACTTATGCGTTGCTTTATCTTTTGCTTTCGCTTCTATTTTTATAAAATAATCGTCTCTGTAGATAGAGTATTCCTCGGCTTTACCTTTATATAGGTTTAGTTTGTAATAGGGTATTACAAGTGCATAGCTTTCCAAAAGCGATCTAAAACCAACGATTATTCCGTTAGGTCGCATCTCTATATTGCATTGGTTTCTGTTAGTATCAAGAATTAATAGGTTGTGAATTTGGATACTTGTTTCTGTAATAATAAGTTTTGAAGAACCTATTCCTTTTCGTTTAATGCGTTCTGCTAGGGTAAAAGGTTTACCTACTTCAGCATCAATTTTTCTAGTAATTTCTTTGTTGTTGTAGGAAACGTTTAGAAGCATATTCTATATTTATTTTTACTTGATATAAAGATACAAATTAGGTTTCCTAAAAAATAGTTAATCACGTACCTTTGTTGCCTAAATTATTGCGATGCCATTACAAGAGACCCTTTCTATAAAAATAAAAGAAGCAATACAAAATAAGTATGATGCTACCTTAGAAACTGTAGAGTTTCAAGCAACCAGAAAAGAGTTTGAGGGAGATATCACAGTAGTTGTATTCCCAATGCTTCGTGTAGTAAAAGGAAACCCTGTACAAATTGGTGAGACTATAGGTAACTACTTAGTTGAACACGTACAAGAGGTTTCTGGCTTTAATGTAGTGAAGGGCTTCTTAAACATTGTACTAAGCGATGCTTATTTTTTAGACTTTTTTACAAGCATTTCTAATTTTGCCAACTTTGGAGTTAAAAATGAAGGTGCTGAAGCTTTTATGGTAGAGTATTCTTCACCTAATACTAATAAGCCTTTGCATTTAGGACATATTAGAAATATTCTACTAGGCGATTCAGTAGCTCGAATTTTACAAGCCAATGGTAAGAAAGTATATAAAACCCAGATTATTAATGATAGAGGAATCCATATTTGTAAAAGTATGTTGGCCTGGAAGCGTTATGGGAATAATGAAACTCCTGAAAGTACAGGTATTAAGGGGGATAAATTAGTTGGAAATTACTATGTAAAATTTGACCAAGAGTATAAAAAAGAGATAGCTCACTTAACTTCTGAAGGTAAAACTGAAGCAGAAGCAAAAGCAGAAGCACCAATTCTAGTTGAAGCTAAAGAAATGCTTCGTAAATGGGAAGCAGGTGATCCAGAAACCGTTGCCCTTTGGGAGAAAATGAACGGTTGGGTGTACAATGGTTTTGATATAACTTATGATGCACT
Source organism: Patiriisocius hiemis (assembly GCF_031846325.1). Taxonomy (NCBI): domain Bacteria; kingdom Pseudomonadati; phylum Bacteroidota; class Flavobacteriia; order Flavobacteriales; family Flavobacteriaceae; genus Patiriisocius; species Patiriisocius hiemis. Next base: position 168,503 of record NZ_JAVRHZ010000004.1, read on the forward strand.
TGGCGTTTCTTTTGATAAATTATATTATGAGAGTGATACCTATTTACTAGGAAAAGAGTTTGTTGCCGAAGGCCTACAAAGTGGTGTTTTCTTTAAAAAAGAAGATGGCTCTGTTTGGTGTGATTTAACCGATGAAGGGCTTGATGAAAAAATTGTACTACGTAGCGACGGAACGGCAGTTTATATGACGCAAGATATAGGTACAGCAATACAACGTGTAAAAGACCACCCAGATGTTAACGGGATGATTTATACCGTTGGGAATGAGCAAGACTACCATTTTAAAGTTCTGTTTTTAATCTTAAAAAAACTTGGCTTTGAGTGGGCAAAAAACTTATTTCATTTAAGCTATGGAATGGTAGATTTACCTAGTGGAAAAATGAAAAGCCGTGAAGGTACTGTAGTAGATGCAGATGATTTAATAAGCGATATGGCTACAACGGCTAAGAATATTTCTGAAGAGCTCGGCAAGATCGATGATTTTTCTAATGAAGAAAAGGAAGCGTTGTACCATACTATTGGTCTAGGAGCACTTAAATATTACATCTTAAAAGTAGACCCTAAAAAGCGTATTTTATTTAATCCAGAAGAGAGTGTGGATTTTCAAGGAAATACTGGCCCATTTATACAATATACATACGCTAGAATACAATCTATTGTAAGAAAGGCAGGTGATGAGGTTTCGATTGCGCTCGACCAGACACTAGAACTTCATGAAAAAGAAAAGTCACTTTTAAAACAAATACAACTTTTCCCTGAAACCATAGATGCTGCAGCAACAAATTATAGTCCAGCTTTATTGGCTAATTATACCTATGATTTAGTAAAAGAATTTAATTCTTTTTACCAAAATGTACCCATTTTTGCTGCTGCTTCAGAGGCTGAAAAATCTTTTAGAATCCAACTAAGTAGAGCAGTAGGGGAGGTAATAAAAACTGCTTTTAATTTGTTAGGTATTAATGTGCCAGAACGCATGTAATTTATAAAATTCTAAAGCCTACAATTTTATCGTTATCTAGGACATCTTCCACGTAAACAAAGTAAGAAGTTCTTCCATTTTCAAAAATTAGAAATCCTTGATATTGAAAAGCAACTTCTCCTGCTTGGTTTTTAGTTTCTCCAACACCAAAAGGTTGATAACGTATTAGTTTCCCTTTCTCATTTTCTAGCTCGTCAATAAGTTGTCTTAAACCGGCAGCAATAGGTTTAGGAAAGTCTTTTTTACTTTTAATCTTGTCAATTGTAGCAAAATCTTTCTCTATAAGACTTTTTGAAAAGAGTTTATAGTTTTTTGATTTTTTACTTACCCTTTCTACTAGTTTAGTATTGTAAGTAATAGCAGCAGTATCTTGTTTTGTAGAAATAAGTTCAACATCTATATAATCGTACTTTGATTGTTCCTCTGCAGTAAAACCTTCAAAAATAAGCATAGCTATGTTAGCTGTTGTAACACTAGGTTGTAAACTATCTATTAAACTACTGTTTGATACTTTTACATTAAATGTTCTTTGGGTTTCTTGTCCAGCTGAACTATTAAAGTCCTTTGAGTAACTTACGGTTGCATCATATAAGCTAGCGATAGTATCTAGGCCTTTTTGTTCGGTTTCTGAGGCACAAGAGAATAAAGCAATGCAAATTAGTAATAGAATTATTTTTTTCATGATTTAAGATTTAACAAGTTCATATTCTAATGCTATTCTAACCAATCCTGCTGTGTTTCTAGCACCAGTTTTTATTAGCATATTTCTTCGGTGTGTTTCTACTGTGCCAAAGCTTATAAAAAGCTTATCTGCGATTTCCTGTGTAGTATACTCTTCCAAAATAAGATTCAAAACATCTTTTTCTCTTCGAGAAAGCTTTGGGAATGGATTTACAGACTTTTCAGAACCATTGTTAGCTACGCTATTAAGTACAATTTCATTAACTGTGTCATCTAGATACATCTTGCCTTCATATACAGTTTTAATAGCATCTATTACTTCATCTTGTCCTGCGTTTTTAAGCACATACCCCTTTGCACCATTACTTAGCATTAACTTTATTAGGCTACTTTCTTTATGCATTGAAATGGCAATAACCTTTAAATCAGGATTAATTTTTAAAAGTTCTTTACAGGTTTCTATACCATTAATACCTGGCATATTGATGTCTAAAAGTATTACATCTGCCTTTGTTTCTGGTATTTGTTTAATACCATCTTCTCCGTTTAATGCCGTACCTACAACAACAATATCTTGTTCATCTTTTAGTAATAGTTGCATACCATCTATTACCATTTTGTGATCGTCTACTATAAATACGTGTATCATGATATTGGAATATTAATTAATACTGATGTTCCTTCATTCTTTTGGGTGTCCCAGTCTATTGTTCCATCCAAAAACTGAACTCTACTATTTATGCTTTTAAGGCCAAGACCTCCTTTTTTTACTGCTTTTTTATAATTAAATCCTTTTCCATCATCTTCAATAATAAGATTAACCCCTTCTTCATTACCAAGTAACTGTATTAAAACTTCCTTAGCTTCTGCATGCTTTCTAATGTTCGAAATAATTTCTTGTATGAGCCTATAGATCATTACTTCTTTAGTATTTTCTATATCAGGCAAATTTGAAATTTCTATAGTGGTAGTATATCCTTCATCATTGAGTTGGGTGCCAAAATCTTCTATTGCGCCCTTTAATCCAGAAATACTAAGCGCGTGTGGCATCATATTATAAGAAATACGCCTTACCTCAATGCAGGCTTCATCAATAAGATGATTGGTTTTATCTGTTAGGTTAAATTCTTCTAGTTGTTTTATTTCGTTTTGTATTGTAGTAAAATGAGCTTTTACAGTACTAAGCAGCCCTCCTAAACTATCATGAAGGTCTTTTGCAATACGAAGTCTTTCTGCCTCTTGTCCTTCTATCATGCTATTAAGTGCTAGTAATTTATTTTTTTGTTGAAGTTCAGTAATCTCTTGTTTCTGAATTTCTTCTGTTTGGGACGCAATAGTTCGCTGTGATTTTAAACGATACCTAAAAAATAAAAAGGAGAGCAGTAGTAGTGCAACCAATGCAATTAACCCATAAACGCTATTCTGTTTTTGTTGTTCTTCTTTTTTTAGTTCTAGGTTTTGCTCTGCTATTTTGCGTTCTTTTTTTTCGGTGTCGTATTTAACTTCAACTTCGGCAATGTTTTCTTGCATTCGTTCTGAAGCAAGGCTATCTCTAATTTTTCCTTCTCTAGCTTTATATTTACAAGCATTCTCAAAATCTGATGCTGCCACAGCAGCGGTCTCCATTTTTGTATATAAGTCTATAAGTACTTGCGGCTTCTGCGTGCTTTCAACTTTTTTAATAGCTCTATTGAGTGTGCTTACTGCTTCTTTGGACCTTTTATTTGCTAGGTATGTATTTGCTAGTGCTATTGAAGAATAGGCTAGTGAATTAATATTATTTAAACTGTCACTTATAGTAATTGCTTTTTTAAGTCTAGGTATATTTTCTGAATCAGTATTTTTTTCAAAAATATTTTTAATAGGCATATGCCCACTTGGCAAGTTAGGGTTAGCTTCTTGATATGCATCTGCTAATAAGCCCGTAAATTTTGCAAGCTCTAAAGGCTTATCTATTTGAGAAAAATAATCAACTAATATATAAAGGGCAAAACGTTTTCTAGAAGTGTTTTCATAGTCTTTTATTTCCTCCCACATTTTAAGGTAATGATTGGTGGCTACTTCATAGTTTTTTCTCGTAACTTCAAGTACTCCTTTTTGGTAAAACACACTCCATAAATAACTTCTGTTTTCTTCTTTTATGGCTAACTCTTCTGCCTGATTTAAATAAAAAAGCGATTTGTCTGGCTCATTTTTATATGCATAAGAAGTCCCAAAGCCAATATAATATTCAATAATTAAATACTCATCATCAAGCTCTTTTGCAAATTTTAGTCCAGCCAGTTTATAATCTATAGATTTATCAATATCTCCTTTTTGTGATACCTTTTTTGCGTGTGTTAAATAGTTCACAGCTTTTGAAAGAGCAGAATTGTCTTGTGTAATAATGTAGGTAAAGAGTTCTTGATAGTTATCACCACCTTTTAAAGAAACCTGTCTATTTATTTTAAAATATGCCGCTTTCTTTTGGTCGTAGTCTTCTATGTTTTTTATAGAAAGAAGTGTGCTATCTATTTTTTGCTTAAGTACTTCTTGGGAAAAAGAGAACGTGATGCTAAGGAATCCAAATAGGATTATTAGCATAAATTTTGATATGTTTTTCCGCTTACATATCATGTTGCAGGAATATTAATAATAACCGAAGAGCCTTGCCCTAATTGTGTGTCCCAATCTATATTTCCGTCTAAAAACTGAACTCTACTATTAATGCTTTTAAGTCCAAGACCACCTTTTTCTAAAGCCTTTTCATAATCAAAACCTTTTCCATCATCTTCAATAATAAGATTGACCTCTTGATTGTCACCAAGTAACTGAATTAAAATTTCTTTTGCATCTGCATGTTTACGAATGTTAGAAATTATTTCTTGTACTAGTCTATAAATCATAACCTCTTTTGTGCTGTCAATTTTAGGAAGGTTAGTTATTTCTACTGTTGTTTTATATCCTTGATCATTTAGGTGCACTCCTAAATCTTCTATAGCCCCTTGTAGTCCAGAAATACTTAATGCATGTGGCATCATGTTGTGAGAAATACGCCTTACCTCAATACAAGCTTCATCAATAAGATGGTTGGTTTTATCTGTAAGGTTTAGTTCTTCTAGCTGCTTAATTTCATTTTGTATAGTAGTAAAATGTGCTTTTACTGTACTTAGTAAGCCTCCAAGACTATCATGGAGATCTTTTGCAATACGAAGCCTTTCGGCCTCCTGGCCTTCTATCATACTACTCATAGCTAGTAATTTGTTTTTTTGTTGAAGATCAGTAATTTTTTGTTTCTGAATTGCTGCATTTTGTAAAGCAATTTTATTTTTATACTGAATTCTCTTCCTGAAAAATAAAAACATACCAATTAAGAAAACACCTGTTGCGATAAGGCCAAAGAGAATCCTATTTTTTTGTTTGTTCTTTCTTTCAATAGTTAATTGTTGTTGTGCAATTTCTTTGTCTTTTTTTGCAGCTTCATACTTCTGAAGCATTTCTGCGAGGTTTTTATCTCTGTCTATGCTAAAGAGAGAATCTTTAATGCCATTAAATTCATAGAAGAGATCTAAGGCCTTACCTGTTTTGCCATTTTCTTTATAGACATCTATAAGGTCAAGCATTGATTGGTATTTGTCTTCTTCAAAATTATTTTTCTCATAATTTTTAAAGGCTTTTACCATATATTTTTCTGCTTGTATAGTATTTCCTTCACTAAAATATACTTTGCCTAATCCAGCTAGAACATGATTATATATATAATTATCTTTTAATGTGTCAAGGTCTACTAGTAAATCAGTATAGATACTTTTTGCTTCCTTATAGTCTTTAGATTTTTGATATACATTCGCTAAATTAATTTTAGCTATTTTTTCTTGTTGCAATACTTTAATACTGTCTTTTGTTTGCTTTACAAGCTGAATTAAATGTATTGACTCATCTAGTTTTTCAATCGATTTATTGTAGAAGCCTTGATTTTGATACACATTACTAATGTTTATCAATGCGATTGATGCTCTTCTTTTATCATCAATACTTTCACTAAAATCTAAAGATTTATTGTAATAAATTAAGGATAATGAATCTTGTTGTTTTTTTTCATAAACAGCTCCAATAGCATTGTAGATAGATGGAAGCCTCTTAGTATCATTTACTCTCTCGTAGTAGTTTGAAGATTTTAAATATTCGGTAATAGCAAGGTTGAGGTTGTTAGACTGTACATATGAATTCCCCAGATAGAAATGGGCAAAAGCAATATTTAAGCTGTCATTTCTCTTTCTTGCGTATTCAAGAAATTTTTTGGTGTACTCTTTTGAAGCTTCAGGATTAGAGTAGTAGGTTGCTCTCCTTAATTTATTGTATGCAACCATCACTACAGAATCGTTTTTATTTGTTTTAGTGATAGTTATTAAACTATCAACACTTCTGTTATCTTGGGCGACGACAGAAGTGCAGGTAAAAAGTAGTATAGTTATCCAGTAAAGATGTTTCAAAATAGATGGTTATTTTTCTAAAGTACTATTTTTTTAAATAAGTATGTTACCTACTTTTCATAGCAACATTTAATGTGAAGTCTCCTTCGGTTAATCCTTCGGCACCAACAACAACAATCACAACTCTATACGGCCTATTAATTGCGACTAAATTAGTAACTGTTCTTGTATGATCTTGTGTAGCTCTACCTACTCTGTTGCGTTCTCTTTTATGGTCTGCTTCACAGCGAATACATCTTGCTAGATTAGGTGTTAGGTCTTCATTGTTTGTCCCAGTTTGGTACGCATAAATACTAAAATTTGCTTTAGGGTCTTTAGGTACGACAGTTACTTCCATCTCGCTATAGGTAGGAATAATGCCCTCAAAAAACACATGAGATCCTGTAAATTTTTTACGTTGAGTTTCTGGAAAGCAAGCATTCTGGCTACTCCATGCCCAAGACAAATTATCTAAGACAACTCCGTCTGAGAGATTTCCAGAATAAGAGACAGTTCCATTTTTTTCTGGTTCTATTTTAAAAACAGTTGGTTGTGCTGTCATAAACAATGGGAGTGCTAAAAATATGTATAGTAATGTTTTCATAATGAATAATTTTTAAATATATAAACCTGATTTAAGTTATTAAGTAAGAATTCTAGTAGTTAAAAAATATCTATGAATTCATAGAGGTTTTAAGAAAAGGGATTAGAAGTCTGTCTAATCCCTTTTTTTTAAATTGTGGCATTATTTTGCTTTAATTCTGTATTTAAATTTATTACCAACAGATTGGTTTTTCATAGCAACAATAATGATCTTTCCTTTCATTCCACTAAGATTAAAGGTTTTAACTTTATCACCTTTGCCATTAGGAAATGTATATGACTTAACTTGTCTTGTTACACCATCTCTACCTTGTGTGCAAATAACAACTCCTGTCTTTGCTTTACCATCATACTTACTTATGGTTAGTCTTACATTGTTGTTAAATGATGGAGGTGTTACAAAAGTTCTTTTAGTTTGTCCAGTAATACTCCCTTGTTCATTAACACCATCTATTTCTAGTAAACGTGGTCCTATAGTAGAACCGCCATTAGCAGCAATCCAGTTCCAAACTTGTTTAATCTTTCTTACTTTAGTTTTAAAAGGGTTTAGTTGAATATTTGGTTTCCATGGGCCCCATTTTTCCCAAGTTTTTTCTGCTAGCTTCTCTCCCTGATTACAGTTTTGTGCTTCAGCTTGAAATGTTAAACTAAATAATGCGATTCCGATTAATACGATTAATTTTTTCATGATAATATATTTTAAGTTGTTTATTAATTTATCTTACTAAGGCATTCATTACATATTCAAATGTATTCCCCACCGAAATGTTTTTAAGTTCAATCTTTAACTCTGCTCCAGAGTTTACATTTATAATCATTTCATTTCCTGGTTGGCTTCTTTCAAATGTTTCACTACTATGCTCCACCCAAGAGCTACCACTTTTTCTCCATACTCTTACAGTTCCTCTTGCAATACCAGAAGTTCTTTTAATAATTACCTTAGTTTTATTAGTACAAGATGATTTTGTGTAAATCGTCTTTTTTTGTTGTCCAACAAGACGTCCAGTAACACGACCACTTTTAGAAAGATTTTTTGTGCTTCCTTTTGCTTTCATAGCATACTGAAACTTGTTACCCACAGATTGATTTACAATCTCTACTCTAATGTTTTTGTTCTTTACACCTGTTATGGTTTTTTTCTTAGTAGGCTTGTCACGTCCATTTTCGAAAATAATACGACCTTCAAATTTGTTATTAGCGTAAATGTTAACGGTGGTTTTTGCTTTACCTCCTGTTTTATTAATGCTAACTTCAACACTATTTGAAGTTGCTTTAAAATCTATTTTAGCTGGGCCAGCTGCATATACTGTTCCTGTTCTAGATTTAATTGTTGAAGTACATGTTTGCGCACTAGACGTTACTGTAAATGCAATAAATGTTACAGCAAATAATACTGTTTTTAGAATGTTGTTGATGTTTGTTTTCATGATAATTTAATTTGAGTTATTATTTAATACTGCTAAAGTAGATGCTTATAACTATCTCATTATCAAAGAAAACTAGTAGAGATAAAAAATCTATGATTTCTGTTAGGTAAGATTTATTCATAAAAAAAGAGACCTCAATTTGAAGTCTCTTTTTTTTAAATAAAATTAATATAGTGCTACTTTTTTTATTCATCCTCATGAACACGCTCCATTTGCTTTATGTAAAAGTTGTATCTATTAATAAAAGATTCTGTGTCTTTTCCAGGATGTTTTTTATGAGCATATTTTATAGTAACATTTTCAAAAACTAATCCTCCTTTTTTTTCATTTACCGCTTTTTCAAACTTGTTCATTGATGTTTTAAAGTAGGCCACTTTTTTCTTGTCTTCTCTCCAATTTTTACTTTCCACAATAGATGTCATAGTGAGTAGATGTTTTTTTACCTCTTTATCCATAGTGGCATCTTTCTCTAATGTAATTTTTACTTTTTCTTTTGAGTAAGTTTTATTTTGAGCAGTAAGCGAATAACTCATTAAAATACAAATGATCAACAATATTTTAGTAGGTTTCATAATACGTAGATTTTTAGATTAATATCACCTCTAAATTATAGTAGTATCTACAAAATATGTGTAAGAATACAGGTAGTACGGAAAAATCTATGAATTCTGTTAGTGTATTTTTATATCTAGAATAAAACCTGAATAGATATATTAGGTGTGACGCCCAATGAAGTTTCTTCTATTGTATTTATTTGAGACTCTCCATTTTCATCTTCTAAAATTGCAAACCTCCTATTTAATATATTTTGCTTATTTAAAACGTTGAGTAGTGCAACGTTTATTTTTGCTTTTGTGTATTTTGATATATCCCAAACATATTCACCAGAAAAGTCTAAACGAATATAATCTTCTAAACGGCTATTGTTTGGGGTGTCATAAATTATAGACTTTGTGCCGTTTTCATTGTCTTGTATATCTAATGCTTGAGTAAAAGGTATTCCGGTTCTCCAGTTTACTCCTGAAGAAATTTTAAATTTATTTAAAGTGTAGGAAGTTGCTAGCGTAATATTATGACGAATATCTAAATTGTTAGGGAATGTACTTGGCTGAAACTCATCAAAGCTATAATTGTTAACGGCATATTTATAACTTAGCCAAGAACTTAGGTTTTTAGTTTTTTTATTAATAATAACTTCTAGACCTCTCACTTGGTACGCTCCTGTAGCGTTAACAAATTGGAATTGATTTTGAAAACCTTGTGTTCTAGAGGATATGCCATCTACTTTCTTGTAAAAGCCTTCTGTAGATAGTAACCAACCATTTTTTTTATATTCCAATTGTAAAGAAGCTTGTTTGCTTGTAATTATTGGTATAGTTTCTTCATTGGCAAGAATCCACCTTCTTTTTTCAATACCTAAAAAATCACTTTCAAAATCTATTCTTTGGGAAGTAGCTTGGCTTTTAAATTCGCCTAATAATTCTATTACAAAATGGGATGATAACTCTTGCCTAAGCTGGAATCGAGGCTCAAGAATAGTCCTATTAAATTTACTGAAATAATTTGCTCTTACACCTAGTTGAACACGTGTTTTTTGTTTCTGAAAGGTGGCTGAAGAAAACACACTATGTGTTCTAAGTACTTCTTTTTCAAAATCTCTAAATCTAGGAATATTAACATCCTGAGTATTGCTTATACCGGTTTCTGTAAAATGATACCCAGCGTTTAGATGAAGTTTTTCTGAAAACTGTTTCTTAAGTTCAGCACGGAGTCCAGTTTCTAAAACTTCATTTTCTTGCAAGCTTACTTGCGTTGTAAAAATGTCTTGATTTTCTGCATTAAGTTGGTAATAGGTTGCAAAACCCATCACGTAACTTGAAAGTGAAGATGACCAATCTCGATTCCAAGAGATGCCACCCACTAGGTTACTTTGGTTAAGCTGGCTTGTTTCAGAGTTAGAAGTATTTACAATAGTTTCTATATACTCTAAGTCGTTTTGAATTGCTAATGCATTAATTTTAATATGGTCTTTCTCACTAACTTTCCAATGTGTTGTTGTACTGAAATCGTAAAATGAAAAATCAACATTACCATCTATTTCCAAGTTGTTGTTTGTGGTAGTTGTAATTTTTGTGTCTTGAAAGATTCTACTAGCGTAAGTATCATAAGTAGGTGTCTCAATAATTTCAGTTAAAGATTTTCGGCCAGCGAAACTCATTTTTACTTTTTCAGAAATGGGTATTTGTAAAAATGCGTTTCCATTAATTAAATTAAAGCCTGCACCTCCAGAAAAATCACTGTTTTCTGGGTTACTTGTACTCATAGCTATAACTCCAGAAACACTTTCTCCATATCTTGCAGGAGCTCCATTTTTATAAACAGATACTTCCTTGGTTATATTAGGGTCAAAAGCAGATATAAGCCCAAAAAAATGGCCATTTTGATACATTTTGATATCCTCCCAAAGAATTAAATTTTCAGCATTAGTTCCTCCTCTAATATTTAAGTTAGATATTGTTTCGTCACTACTTTCAACACTTGGTAAGGCTTGTACAATTTGTAGAATGTCATTTTCAACTTGACCAGGGAGTAAGCCAAAGGTGCCTGTGTTAATTCTAAATGAACCGTTGTTGTTTTTGGAAATTCCCTTTGTAAAAATAGTATTAATTAATACAGGGCTAAGTTCATTTAGTTGAGGTACTAAATAAATAGTGGGGCAATTTTGAGATAATGATTTTGCTGTGATTGTCAAAGTTTCGTACCCTAAAAACTGAATAGTGATAGGGGCGGTACTAGATGAATTAATGTAAAAAACCCCATTTAAATCGCTTATAACACTTGACACATCATCTCCTTGGATGGTTGCACCAGATAGAGGAAGGTTGTCTTCCATTGAAATGAGCTGTCCACAAAGGGGTACATTTTTTTTAGGTATTACAGATATATAGCGTTGATTTATTCTATTAAAAAAAAGATCTGTTACATTATCTAGGTATTTGAGTGCTTCTTCAAGAGTTAAACTATTTGAGGGTACTACAACTTCTTTACCTTTTATAAGGTCTTCAGAAAAAGAAAAACTTATATCAAATCGCTCTTCAAGTGATTGAAGTACGGTCGTTAATAGAGTTTTTTCTTGAGCCTGGATATTTCCAAGAAAAAAGAAAAAGATAACTACAATAAGAGTTTTGCAACTATTCTTGCTCTTTGTCATAGATGGTTATTTCGTTGTTATCTATACTGTAGGTAAGTTGAAGGGGCTGGCATAACGATTCTAAAGCGATCTCAATATCTGTATGTGTTATGTTTCCTGTAAAGCGTTTTTTGGAAATAGTGTTACCTTTAATAGTAAAGGTATAGTTGTATTGATTTTTAAGTTCGTCTATTACAGTAGCAACAGTTGTGTTTTTAAAAGAACTTTCGTTTAAAACCCAATATGGGTTCGATTCAGTAATGGTTTGTTTATTACCAATATTTCCATTGTTTATTGCAATTTTAGTCCCGGCGGGGAGCATTATAACAGAGTCTTTTACAGTAACGCTTACAAGGCCTTCAAAACAACTTATAGTAAATAAGTCGTTGCGATTATATACGTTAAACTGAGTTCCTAAAACGGATACTTTACCAGTATTAGTGACAACATCAAATTTATGTCCCTTAGTTACCTTAAAATAGGCTTCACCATCGAGGGTAACTTCCCTAGCATCTTCCCATTTATTTTTATTATAGCTTACCTCTGAGTTTGCATTTAAAACTACTTGAGAGTTATCTGGTAAATTAAATGTTTCTTTTTGTGCAATACCAGTAGAAATTGAAGTGTCTAAAGATTGATAAAATAAGTAACTCCCAAATACTAAAACTAAAACTGCAGCAATTCTAGTAAGAATTGTAATTGGGTTTAATTTTTTAACCTTAGTATTCTTTGTCTTTTTATTATTTATTTTTTCTAATACAGTATTGCTGTCAAAAGATGGAGTTGTAAGATTTTTAGAAGCATTAGCGATAGTTAAATACGAAGCATAACGTGCATCCTGCTTTAAAAGCTCTAATTCTTTATCAGTTGCAGTTTCATTAAGTGTTTTATGTAGTAATTGTTCTTTATCCATTTTATCGCTAATCAATTATTAAACAGTTTTAAAACAGTTTACCCTACCTTGGTATTAAATATTTTCAATTTTTTCTCTTAAAGCTGCTAGTGCTTGACTCATGCGTTTTTCAACTGCTTTTACTGAGATGTTCAAAATCTCTGCAATTTCTCTGTATTTTTTACCTTCAATCCTATTTAATAAAAAAGCAGTTCGTTGCGCTTCAGTTAAATCAGCGATAGCATTTTCTAATTTTTCTTGAAATTGTTTTTCCTGTAAAACATACTCCGGAGATTGAATATTAACACTATCATTTTTACTCTTTTGATATTTAAGTACTACCTTTTTATGAGCAACTTCATTTAAAAAAGCATTGTTGGTAATTGTATATAGGTATGATTTTGCTTTTTCAAAAGGTACTTTTGCGCAGTTATTCCAAAGTTTTATAAAGGCATCTTGTACTAAATCTTCTGCTTGTGCTTTATCACCACATTTGTAATAAATAAAACGCCAGATAGCTTCTCCATACTGTTTATATATAGAGTTAAAGGTGTTTTCCTCACAAACATTTTTAGTATCTTTCATTTATAACTATAAATAAGAAAAATAATTTTTTATAAAAATACAACAAGTAGGGTAGGGTAAAAATAAAGATAACTGTTTTACTATTGAATAAGCCTAATAATACTTAAAAATTAAAGAAAAAATGAAAACTCCAAAAGGAATAGCATACCTACTAGTAATGAGTGTGTTTCTAGTTTTTAGTTCGTGTCAAAAAGAAGAATCTGAGTTTATTGATGAAACAGATCCAGATACTATTACTGCAAACTCTACACTAGCAAATTTGTTAGTTAGGTCATCTCAAAATGCTGGAGATTTTGATGATTTAATAGATGGTAGTAGTTGTGTATCTATTAATTTGCCAGTTACAGTTATAGCAAATGGTCAAGAAGTAACTGTAGAAAATGAAGATGATATTGAAATTGTTGAAGATATTTTTGACCAATTTCCTAATGATGAAGATACGCTAGAAATACAGTTTCCAATTACGGTTACACTAGCAAATTTTACTGAAGTTGAAGTAAGTAGCCAACAAGAACTTGATGCTTTAATTGCTAGCTGTGAAAATGATATTGAGGATACTATTTCCTGTGTTGACTTTGTATACCCCCTTACCTTTTTTACTTTTAATAGTGACAACGAACAAACAAATACTGTAACTATTAATAGTAGTATAGAGTTATATAACTTCTTAGATGATTTAGACGATGATGATTTTGTAAGTCTTCAATTCCCTGTAACAGTTATAGTTAATGGAGAAGAAGTAGCTGTAAATTCTAATCAAGAGCTGGTAACAATTCTAGCTAACGCCAATTGCGAATCTAATGACGACCCTGTGGATACTACAGTTTTTGAAGAAAATCTAACATCGGGAGTTTGGTATATAACATACTATTTTGACGATTTTGATGAAACTAGCGACTTTACTGGATATGAGTTTACTTTTAGTACAGATAATACGGCACAAGCAACCAATGGCTCAAATACAGTTAATGGAACTTGGAATTTAACGTCAAGTAGCACACCAGATTTAGACTTGTTCTTTGGAGAAAATGATCCTTTTGATGAGTTGGATGAAGATTGGGATATCATTGAGGCCAATGAAGATATAATACGCCTTAGAGATGTAAGTGGAGGAGATGGTAGTACAGATTTCCTAACTTTTGAAAGAACTCCAAACAATACAGGAAATAATGAAACAATAAATAATTTCATTGAAGACTTTACAGTAGGGGTTTGGTATATTACTCTTTTTGAAGATAGCGGAGATGATGAAACTTCAGATTATAATGGCTTTGAGTTTTCTTTTTTCACTAACGGAATGGCAACTGGAGTAAATGGAAATACTACTGTTGAAGGATTCTGGACGGTACAAGAAATGAATGGTGCGTTAAATGTAATTTTTAACTTTAGCAACTCTGGCTCGGGCAGCCCACTTGGAGAGCTTAATGACGATTGGGTTGTTTTAGAATCTTCAGATGTTATAATTAGGCTCCAAGATGAGGATTCTGGAAGTGACCCTGATAAATTAACTTTTGAGCGTGAACCAAATGGAGGTAATTCTCCAAATCCACAAGAACTCATAGATATTATGGCTTCTGGAACTTGGTTTGTAGATAGTTATCTAGATGATGGTGATGATGAAACTGAAGATTATCTAGGATATAATTACACTTTTATGAATAATAATACAGTACAGGCAACAAATGGAAGCCAAACGGTAAATGGTATATGGATTGTTTCTACCGTGGGAGGCGAACTTAATTTTGAGTTTGATATGGATAGCCCAATTAATGGAACTGATGATGACGAATATAAAGTGCTACAATTTAATGATACGTCTGTTACTTTTATTACAAGGGATAGTAGTGGTAATATAGAAGACACTTTAATAATTCAAAAAAACTAAAAACAAATACTTTTAAATATATAAAACCTAATAATTATGAAAATGAGAAATTTAATTGCTTTAGCAACAATATGTATAACCTTCCTATTTGTCTCATGTGATACAGATGATTCTAATAGTGATAATAATGGTAATAGTAGTGCCGACCAAGTAACAATGATTGCACAACAAGGTACTTGGAGAATTACAAACTATAATGATTCTGGTGATGATGAGACAAGTGATTTTGCAGGATATAGCTTTAGTTTTAATGAAGATGGAAGCCTGGTTGCTACTAACGGAACTAATACAGTAACTGGTACCTGGTCTGTAGATGATTCTAACGATTCTAGTGATGATGATAGTGGTACAGACGATGATGATTTTAATATCTTTTTTCCAGTCCCAGAGGATAATGATTTTGAAGACTTAAATGATGATTGGGATATCGTTTCAGTAACAAATAATAGGATAGAATTGTTTGATGTAAGTGGAGGCGATGGTAGTACAGATAGACTTACTTTTGAAAAAGAATAACATTCTTTTTGTCCCCAAAGTAGAGGCTAGTTGCAATTGTAACTAGCCTTTTTTTATTTTTTAATATTAATAAAAGGTAGGGTAAAAGAGAAGTAAGCTGTTCTATTTATATAACCCAAAAAATAGAACAATGAAAAATATTAAAAACCTTTTAATTTTCTCATCCTTTGTAATGGTACTACTTTTCTCAGCATGTACAACAGATGATGTGGATCCTCAAGAACAACCTACGGGAGAAGTAATAAACTCAGACTCTCCATTAGCAAATTTATTAATTAGAAGCTCACAAAGTGGAAATACTAGTGATAATATAATTGATGGTAACTCTTGCACAACAGTTGTTTATCCAGTAACAGTTTTTGCCAATGGACAAAAAGTTATTGTCGAAAGTGAAGCAGACTTAGCAATTATTCAAGATATATTTGATCAATTTCCTAATGATACAGATACACTTGAAATTGTATATCCTTTTACAGTACTATTAGAAGACTTTACTGAATTAACCTTAAACTCCGAAGCAGACCTTCAAGCACTAATAGATGCTTGCTCTGGTAATGATGATCCTATAGAGTGTGTTGACTTTGTGTACCCAATTACATTTTTTGTTTTTGATGCAAACCAAAATCAAACAGATACAGTAACTGTTAATAGTGATGTTGAACTCTTTTTATTTTTAACAGGACTAAGCAGCGATACAACGGTAAGCATTAGTTTTCCTATTTCAGTAATCTTAAATGATGGTAATACAGTAGAAGTAAATAATAATCAAGAATTACAAGATATAATTGCAAACTGTACAAATACTAACGACGACCCTGTAGACACTACAGCTTTTGAAGAAAACCTAACTACGGGTGTTTGGTATATAACATACTATTTTGACGATTTTGATGAAACTAGCGACTTTGCTGGCTATGAGTTTGCTTTTAGCACAAACAATACAGCTCAAGCAACCAATGGCTCAAATACTGTAGATGGAACTTGGAATTTAACCTCAAGTAGTACTCCAGATTTAGATTTATTCTTTGGAGAAAATGATCCTTTTGATGAGTTAGATGAAGATTGGGATATTATTGAAGCTAATGAGAATATAATTCGACTTAAAGATATAAGTGGTGGTGACGGTAGTACAGATTTCCTAACTTTTGAGCGAACTCCAAACAATACTGGAAATAATGAAACTTTAAATCAATTTATTGATAACTTAATTACAGACCCATGGTTCATAACGCTTTACGATGACGATGGTGACGATGAGACTTGTGACTATGCTGCATACCAATTTAATTTTGACGCAAATGGAACTACAACTGCAACTAGTGATTCAAATACTGTTAATGGTTTTTGGTCCGCGCAAGCATCTAGTAGTGGGATTGACCTAATTTTAAATTATAATTTCACTAATGGAGATGATCCTTTTGAAGACTTAAATGATGACTGGGATGTTATAGAATTTGATGGTCAAATCATTCGCCTTACAGATGTTAGTGGAGGTAATGGAGGAACAGACTTCTTAAACTTTGGTAGAGAACCTGCACCTAATTGTGATGGAGGGAATTCTGCACAAGAATTAACAAACATTATGCAAGATGGACAATGGCTTGTAGCTAGTTATATTGATGATGGCGATGACGAAACAGGAGACTATACAGGTTATACATTAACTTTTAATACAGATGGAACTGTAGTTGCAACAAATGGATCAAATACTATTAATGGTACTTGGAGTATCACAGGAGGTTCTAGTGATTTAGACTTTAACATGGATTTTGGCGCAAATTTCCCTTTTGATGAATTTAATGACGACTGGGATGTGCAAAACTTTATCACTACAAGAGTAGAACTACAAGATATTAGTGGTGGTAATGGAAACACAGACACACTAGTATTTGAAAAATTATAGATGATTATTTGGTTGGTTAGTGTAAGTGGGTAAAATCACTTTTTTGCCCCTTAAAAGAAAGTCCGCTTTGAAAATTCAAAGCGGACTTTTAATTTATTTAAGACTACAAAGTTCCTTAAGTAAATGTTCTAATTCTTTTCTTTTTTCTGAAGGTGTTAAAATAATCTTTTTACTTTCTGAAGAACTAGAGAATCGTAAAATTGATGTCATCATTCTACGTTGACTGGTTTGTAAATTTGGAGTATTAAAAATGGCATCACACTTTTCAGAAATTTCAGAAAATTGAGCTTTTGAAATTGAAACATTCTTTTTATTGCCTCCGCTATAAACCCCAGAAGAACTTTCAGAAGGAGTTATAGGTATATATCGTATTTCGGTTTCTGAAATATAATAACTGTTGTTATTTTGGTCTGTATAGCTATAGTCCATTTGCGGAGTTTTGATGCCACATGAGATAATCGCTATGACAAATAACATGTGGCAGCAAAATAATTTCATTTTAATTCTTTTTTAATTTGTTATAAAGTTTATCTGAAGCAGCTTCGTATTTATCACCCTTAGTCCATGTAGGTGTTGCAGGATCGTTTGCAATAGCTCTTCCAGAAGCTACATACGCTTTAAAAAACTTTTCCATATAATCATAATCTATAGAATCTGCTTCATCACCAGGTCTGTGATAATACTTTGTTACATCACCATTAAAAGCTGTAAAACCTAATGAAAAGGTTGGAGCTGGTATTCCAGCAGCAGCAAAATGTACATTATCACTTCTGTCAAATAATCCTTGCTCTGGAGCTGGGTCGTCTACCGCTGTTAAACCAAACTGCTTAGCTCCATTTTTAATATGGTTTGCGGCTGTGGTTCTTGGTAGCCCAATAATTGTTGCGAGTGACGTATCATTATATCCAGCATTATCACTATTAAAACAGTATACCATTTGGTTGAGAGGTAAAACAGGGTTTTCTACATAAAACTTACTTCCTAAAAGCCCTTTTTCTTCTCCTGTAAAAAGTATAAAAAGTGCAGAACGCTTAGTTGGGTACTTTGCTAGGTTTTCTGCCATACTTAGTACTGTTGTAACACCTACTGCATTGTCTCTAGCCCCATTATAAATTGCATCTCCTGTTTCATCTGGAGTGCCTATTCCTACATGGTCATAGTGTGCAGAGTAGATAATATATTCGTTTTTAAGGTTAGGGTCAGTTCCTTCTATAACTCCAATTACATTATTAGAAGTAATAGACTTAACATTTTTTTCTACCATAGATACATCTACGATTACGGCTCTACTAGTAGCAAGATTTTGAGCCATAACATGCTCTTTGTCAAGTGCCCATATATATACAAATTCAGAACTGTTAGTCATTTCTTTTTTATCATCTAGCTCTACCAACTCTAGTCTTGGTTCGTTAAAGTTATGAGAGATAAATCCCCATATATTATCCTGGGCATTGAGCAATTCAACAATACCAATGGCTCCATTTTTCTTTGCTAGTTCTTCTTTTTTAGACCGTAACCCAAAGGCAGCTCTTGCATCCTTAGCATCCTTGCTTCCAGCTTTAATAACCACTATTTTTCCTTTTACATCTTGACCTTCATAATCTTCTTCCATCCCGTAACCAGCATAGACAGATTGCTCATTTTGAGCCATTTTTGCAGCTTTTAAAACAACCATTTCTTTTATTGTTGTTCCATTTATACTTAGTGAAACTTCTTTTGGAGGACTTGTTTTTTGAAGTGTAACTTCTTGATAATAGGTTCCGGTTTTAGGGTTTGGTTTAACTCCATAACTACGTAGTGTGTTGGCTAAGTATGATGCAGCAATTTTATTTTCTGGAGTGCCAGTTTCTCTCCCCTTTAATAAATCGTCTGCTAAGAAATAAATATGTCCTTTAATTGTTTCTTTATTTACAGTAGCTTCAACTAGTTCTTTTTCAGACTGTGCAAAACCAAAAGCAATACTAAGTAATGCAATACATATTGTGATGTAGTTTTTCATTGTTTTATTTTTTGATTAATGAATTTTTAAAATATAAAGATATACCATTTGACTACTCCTTAAAAACCTTCCCATCTTTCATAACAAATTTTATATCCTTAAGGAGGCTTATATTTTCAAGTGGGTTTCCTTCAACAGCAATAATATCTGCAAGTTTATTTTTTTCTATAGAGCCTAGTGTTGGAGTCATTCCAATTAATTCTGCTGTGGTAACGGTCGCACTTTTAATAGCTTCATTTTCATCCATTCCGTATTGTACCATTAATTCAAATTCACGTGCATTTATACCATGTTTGCTTACACCAGAGTCTGTTCCAAAAGCAATAGTGACTCCTCCTTTTAATGCTTTTTTGAAAGATGCTTCAACTACTGGAGCAACTTGTCTTATTTTTTCAGCAATAGCTGGTGGGATTTTATCGTTTATTGCCAATTCTTCTTTTACTGAAACGCCAGCTAAAAGTGTAGGAACTAGGTAAGCATTTTTTTCTTTAAAAAGTCTAATCGACTCATCATTTAAATACGATCCGTGTTCTATGGAGTTTACACCTGCACTTAAGGCAGCATTTACACCACCAGAATCGTGTGCATGTGCAGCTACTTTTCTACCAAGACTCCTAGCGGTTTCAACAATAGCTTTTAACTCGTCGTCTGTTAATTGTTGTCCAACTCCAGCAGCAGTATTACTTAAAACACCTCCCGTAGCTGTTATTTTAATAACATCTGCACCTCTTTTTACTAAGTCTCTTACAGCTCTTCGACAGTCATCTGCACCATCACAAATACTCTTGTCAACACCTATCATATGCATAATATCACTATTATATCCATGTGTATCTCCATGTCCTCCAGTTGCCGAGATTGCTCCTGTTGAAGCTAAAATTCTAGGGCCTTCTACTAGTCCACTACGTATAGCTCTTTTTAATGCGTTCATTACATTAGTATCTCCACCCAAGTTACGTATTGTAGTAAAACCAGCTTGCAAGGTTCTTTTTGCATAAGGGATGGCTCTGTAGGCATTATCTGCTTCTTCTAATTTTACCCACTCGTATGGATTAGCATTAGGATCTCGTTCTCCAGTAATATGAGTGTGCATATCCATTAGCCCAGGTAATACAAAATGTTTTTTTAAATCAATAACAACCACTTCTTGAGTTTTATAACCAGCTTGTTCTGCTGTTATAAAGCCGCTTCGTACTTCTTTAATGGTGTTATTTTCAATAATAATACTCTGGTTTTTAGTAGGGGAAGTACCTGGAACAGCAAGTAACGTTCCAGCATGAATAATTTTTACATTTTGTGCCGAAAGCAATACAGTAAAGCAGAATAGAACGATGGTTAAAATATTTTTTTGCATGGTCTTTTTGTTTTGTTGATGTGAAGATACTTAAAACTTCAAACATTTGATTACTTAACTAGGGGCTCATTTTACTTTGTAACTCCCTTGTCAATTAGTATCTTTACGCTCTTAAAATTAGTAGTATAATTTATGTTTGATAATTTAAGTGATAAGCTAGATAAAGCCCTCCACGTTCTTAAAGGGCATGGGAGTATTACAGAAGTTAATGTTGCCGAAACCCTTAAAGAAGTACGTCGTGCTTTACTAGATGCCGATGTTAACTTCAAAATAGCAAAGGAGTTTACCAATACTGTTAAAGAAAAGGCCCTTGGACAGGATGTATTAACAACTCTTCAGCCAGGCCAGTTAATGGTTAAATTGGTGAAAGATGAATTAACTGAATTAATGGGAGGTGAAACTGCCGGTATTAATTTAAGTGGCTCTCCTTCTATTATTTTAATGTCTGGTTTACAGGGTAGTGGTAAAACTACGTTTTCTGGTAAACTTGCTAATTACTTAAAAACCAAAAAGACAAAAAAACCACTTTTGGTTGCTTGTGATGTATATCGTCCTGCCGCTATTAACCAGCTACATGTAGTTGGAGACCAGATAAAGGTTGATGTATATAGCGAAGAAGGAAATATGAATCCTGTTGAAATCGCTACCAATGCTATTGCACATGCCAAACAAAATGGGCATAACGTGGTGATTGTGGATACTGCTGGTCGTTTAGCAGTAGATGAAGAAATGATGAACGAAATATCAAACGTTCACAAGGCAATAAATCCGCAAGAAACATTATTTGTTGTGGATTCCATGACGGGACAAGATGCTGTTAATACAGCAAAAGCATTTAACGATAGACTTAATTTTGAAGGAGTTGTACTCACAAAACTTGATGGTGATACTCGAGGTGGAGCTGCAATTTCTATTAAGAGTGTTGTAGATAAGCCTATAAAATTTATTGGTACAGGTGAAAAGATGGATGCTATTGATGTATTCCATCCAGCACGTATGGCAGATCGTATTCTTGGAATGGGAGATGTAGTGTCACTTGTAGAAAGAGCCCAAGAGCAATTTGATGAAGAAGAGGCGAGAAAACTTCAGAAGAAAATAGCGAAGAATCAATTTGGTTTTGATGATTTTATAAAACAAATTCAGCAAGTAAAAAAGATGGGGTCTATGAAAGATCTCGTTGGAATGATTCCTGGAGCTGGAAAAGCTTTAAAAGGAGTTGATATAGATGATGATGCATTTAAAGGGATTGAAGCAATTATACATAGTATGACTCCTCAAGAGCGTACTGAGCCAGCTATAATAAATGGTAGTAGAAAAAAGAGGATTGCTAAGGGAAGCGGTACAAGTGTTCAAGAAGTAAACCAGTTACTAAAGCAGTTTAATCAAATGAGTAAGATGATGAAGATGATGCAAGGAGGTGGAGGCCGAAAGATGATGCAGATGATGAATAAGATGAGGTAATTTAAAGCACAAAGTACATTTAAGATATTTATGATTTAACCACAAACTATAAGCTACTAATGACCATTCTAGACGGAAAAAAAGTAAGTAACGACATTAAGAACGAAATCAAGGCTGAGGTTGATAAAATGAAAGCCAAAGGTGAGAAAGTTCCGCATCTTGCTGCCGTAATTGTAGGTGATGATGGTGCTAGTTTGACGTATGTAGGAAGTAAAGTTAGAGCATGTGAACGCGTTGGTTTTGAATCTACTATGGTGCGTATGCCTAATACTACAAGCGAGATTGAATTACTTGACCAAATTGAAGAGCTTAACGAAAATGATGATATAGACGGATTTATTATTCAGTTACCGTTGCCTCCGCAAATAAACACACAACGCGTGTTAATGGCTGTAGACCCAAGTAAGGATGTTGATGGATTTCATCCTGAAAACTTTGGGCGTATGGCATTAGACATGAGTACGTTTATCCCTGCAACTCCTTTTGGTATTTTAGAGTTATTAGAACGTTACGATGTTGATACCAAAGGAAAGCATACAGTAGTAATTGGACGTAGCCATATTGTAGGCCGTCCTATGAGTATTTTAATGAGTAGAAAAGGGTGGCCAGGAAATAGTACTGTTACTTTAACGCACAGCAATACCAAAAATATTACACAGATTACAAGCCAAGCAGATATTATTATTTCTGCATTGGGAGTGCCTAACTTCTTAAAAGCCGAAATGGTAAAAGACGATGCCGTTATTATAGATGTAGGTATTACTAGAGTAGAGGATGATAGTAAAGAAAAAGGCTATGTGATTACTGGCGATGTTGATTTTGAAAATGTAAGCAAAAAAGCAAGTTTTATTACACCTGTTCCTGGTGGTGTAGGGCCTATGACCATTGCGATGTTACTTAAAAACACATTGTTGGCTAGGGAGCAAAGGAAAGGGTAACTTTTTACTCGGAGTCTTCCAATTTCCAATCGAGATAGGCATCAATATCTTTTGAAATCCATTTAAGCGCTAGTGCAAATACCGAAGCATCATCAAGATACCCTAAGCCTGGAACAAAATCTGGAATTAAATCTAAAGGGTTTAAAATATACAGTAACACTACAACAATAGTTGCTATAGTAAACCAAGGAGTTTGTTTGTAAATGCCGTTTTTGGTATCCTTTACCATTTGTAACATAGCATAGGCAAGATTTCTATACTTTCTAAATAATGGATTGGTTTTTATTTTTTGCAGAATAGATTGCTCGTTTTTTAATACTTTTTCTACATCCTCATCATCAACCTTAGAGATTTTAGTTTCTAAAAAAGTATCATCTATTTTTTCTAGTATGTTTTTTTGTGACATACCTCCAAAATACTAAAAAGAAAGGCACGACTAGTTTAAAATTTTATTAAAAATATGTTTGTTTTGTTATTAGAGATTTCCTTTTTGAAATTTTAATTTATACTCCTTCATCTTTTCCATACTCTTTTCTATAAATACGTAGTACAATCAAAAATAAGCTGATTAGCAATGGCCCGAAGATAAGGCCAATAAACCCAAATAATGGTACACCAACAATTACACCTATTAATGTTATTAGTGGATGCACATTGTCTAGGCGTTTTAGTATGTATAGTCTTATAATATTATCTGTAGAACCAACAATCACTAGTCCATATATTAAGATTCCCCAAGCCTGAAAAGTATTACCTGAAGAAAGCGTGAGTATAAAAACGGGTAAAATACCAATAAGGGTCCCTACAAATGGTATCATGGAGCCTATAGTGACTATAACAAACCAAAAGAAAGGGTCTTCTATTCCAAAAATTAAAAACCCTATTAATGCAATGATTCCTTGTGCAATGGCTACTAAAGGGATACCTAATGCATTGGAGCGTACCATAGCATTTACTTCATCACCAATGGTTTTAAGGTTCTCTTTATTAATAGGAATATAATCAAAGAGAGATTCTTTTAGTTCAGATCTATTGGTTAACATATAGTAAAGCATAAAATACATTATACCAATCGCTATAAAAATATTGAAGGTGCCACCTGCAAAATTTTGTAAATTATCTGAGAGCCATTCTGAAATTGCAGAAACATCTATACTTGAAGCTAAGTCAAAACCAATTCTAGATTCTAAAACGCCCAATTGTTGCTTTGTGGCTTTTACTACTTCTTCAGAGTTTTTAACAGCACTACCAATTTTATTTCCAAGCATAAGTATAACACCAGATACGGGAACTAAAATTCCTAAAAAAGACCCCAGCATTAAAACTCCAGCTGCAACATCTTGATTCCAGCCTTTTCTGGTAAGTATAACCATCCATTTACGTAGTAAAACATATATAGTAATAGCCCCTAACACTCCAGAAAAATAAGGGAGCATTTCTCTAAAGATGAGAAAACCAATTATTGCAATGAGTAACAATACAAATAACTGACGTATTATTTTTGGCGAGATGGTGTCTTTCATAGTAGAACGTTATTTTGCAAAAAGTTGATCTATATTTTTAAATGCTTTAAATTCTAAAGCATTGCCAGAAGGGTCTTTAAAAAATAGTGTAGCTTGTTCTCCAGCTTCGCCTTCAAAACGGATGTAAGGCTCAATAATAAATTCTATATTTTTTTGCTTTAATCTTTCAGAAAAACTACGAAACGTATCCATGTCTAACACTACACCATAATGAGGAATTGGCACATCCTTTCCGTCAACAGGATTTGAAATATCGTTACCATTTATAGCTTCCTTTAGGTGTATTACTAATTGATGTCCAAAAAAATCAAAATCTACCCAATTATCACTACTTCTGCCTTCTTTACAACCAAGAACATCTCTGTAAAACGTTCTACACTTGGAAAGATTAGTGACAGGTATAGCTAAGTGAAAAGGTCTTAGAGAACTCATGTTTTTATTTATTTGCTTCTATAAAAGTAGCTATAAAATTTTCAGTATTTTTCTTTAATGTATTAAAAGTGTCTTCGTCTTTATAATCAAGGTAATGTGCAACAAAAACCAATCTGTTTTTTACAAGGATTGTATTCATTGAGAGTGCTAATGTTTTAGTTTCATACTCAGAAAACATCTCCATAAGTACAATAGCTCCTAGCGCATCATAATGAGGCTTAAATTTGTTAACTAGTACAGGATTATTAATAGATAACTTATTGGTAAGTGTTCCTTCTTTCTTTAAATCGTCAACTGTTTTTTCAAGCATGCCTCCTGTCATAGCATTCATTACCTCACTCATTTCAGTTTGAGTCATAGCATAGTTTTTTGCCATTTTGGACACGTACACCTTATAAAAATCATCGTAGCTTATGGTGTCTAATATGTCAGCTTTACTGTATAACTCATTGGTTACATAATAAGCTAGCGTGACATTTTGTTTATCCTCAAAGGCATCTGCTCTTTTTTTAAAGGCTGGGTTTTTATAAGCCTCTGTATATCCTTCAATCATTGGTAAACAAAAAGTTCTATCACCATAATCTATAGTGTTTTCGCAGTTTTTGTTGTGGTTGTTTTCCACAACATTTTCTAAAGAAGAATTTTTGTTTTTTTCTTTACAACTTACAATTAATAGAAATATGCAAAAGAAATATAGCGCGTTTTTCATAATAGATATTATTCTAATCCGTTCCAGATATCAAGGTAAATTTTCCAGTCGTCATTAATTTTTTTCCAAATAATAACATACTTGCCTTTAAAAGAACTCTCTTTTTTATCTGCTGAAAGTGATTTGCCTTCATAATATCCATAATCGTAGGCGTAGTTATCAATTATTTTTATTTCTGAAGGTATTACTTTGTGGTATAATACGTCTCTTCCATCTGTAATTGTCCAACGTTTTTTAATAGCTTCTCTTCCTGAAATGATATCACTACGTCCTGGGAAAATCTTTCCGTCAAGAGTATAAAAGTTAGCAATTGCAGCAGCATCTTCTTTCATGTAAGCTTCAGAAAAGCCAGCAGTATTTTTTAGTATAATTTCTTTATCCGATTGTTTTGGTCGTTTGCATTCTATTTTCCAAGTAGGGAACGAAAAAGTTTCGGCAGTATTTACCCATTCGCCAAGCCAATTATAGCCTTCTTTACTGAAATCTTTAAAAGTTATTCTGTAAAAACCATCTGTTCCATTAGGTGCCTTTTGTTCTCTATACAAAACAATACTATCACCTCGTTTACCACCCTCCCAAGCTGGAAGTATGGTGGTGGGTGCGTTGCTAGAATAGTAATGTACGTACCATTTACTGCTATCTGCAATAAACTGACGTATGCTCCCAGAGTGGCTACCATCTTCTTTTAGGGTTTCATCCTGTATAGCCATCCCGTTCATAATGTATTTATAGGTCCAAGTCATTTTTTGTGGAGCTGCCCAAGTTTGGTCTGGGTTTCTGCTAGTAGAGGTGCAATTACAAGTACCAATCATAGGTGCAAAGTCCTTAATTTGTTGAGGTGCTTCTGGATTAGGCTTTCCAAATGGATTTTCGGCAGAAGGCTCATAGTCCATTTGTAATTGTGAAAAGGCAATAAAAGGGAGTACTAAAAAAAGATAAAATAGTTTCATGATTTTATTGATTGATTGAGCTATTGAAGGTACTACATATCATTAAATAAAAAAAGCCTTCAAATTTCTTGAAGGCTTTTTTTATATGTAAGCTATGAGAAAAGTTATTCTTCTTTTCCTTCCTCTTCTTCATCCCATCCAATCATAAAATACTTAAAAGTAGCATCATCTGGAATTTGTGTGGCGTCAATTTCTAGGCTAGGGTCATAGCGTAAATTTTCTGGAAGTTTTACTTTTTCTATAGTAAGATAAACGTCTGTTTCTTCAAGAAAAACAACAATAGAACGAATTGTAGTTCTTACATTAGAAATAGTATAATTTGCTTTTACATCACCAAAAGTACTGTTTAAAGTTAGTCCTTTATCTGTTTTGTAACGTTCATCAAAAACCTGAATATTACTAATTTTTGCAGTAGGGTCATTTTCGTTAGATGGAGAAAGTAATAGCAATTTTTTACCATCTTTATCATAAACCTCTACCTCTCCTTGTGTTCCAAGGGCATTCTCTATTGGGTTTAACTTTACAATAGAATCCTGTGCAAAAATAGAATCTACTTGTTTTACTTGTATGTCTTTAGTAAGATTACCAATGGCTCCATTAGAAATTAAAAATGGATCTTTTTCTTTTCCACATTGGATAAAAAGTAATGTTACTAGTGTTCCTAAAATAAGGGTCTTCTTCATGTTTATTGTTATCTAATTAATTTTGTTAGTATTCCCAATACGCTTCGTATTACTGTTGGGCTTGTTAGTACTTTTTCTAAAGAACTTTTACTTGTTCTTCTTCTTGTTGTTGAGGTCCTTCTAGAAGAACTACTCTTTTTTACTTTCTCTTTTTCTTTTTTTGCTTTTTCCTTAGCTTCTTCTAGTGCAGCCGTTTCAATTTTTTCGTTTAATAATTCATAAGCACTTTCTCTATCAATTTCTTCATTATATTTTTTTATAAGCTTAGAATCTGCAATTAAATCTTTTATTTCATCATCTTCCAACACATCCATTCTGCTCATAGGAGCACGAAGCATCGTAGCTGCTAGAGGTGTTGGTATTCCTTTTTCATTAAGGGCTGTAATTAATGCCTCTCCTATACCTAACGACGTAAGTACTTCTGAAGTATCATAATAATCTGATAATGGGTAATTTTCTGCTGTTAATTTTATGGCTTTTCTATCTTTTGCAGTAAAAGCTCTAAGTGCATGTTGTACTTTTAAACCTAACTGACTCAATACTGCATCTGGAACATCGGTAGGGTTCTGCGTTACAAAATAAAGTCCCACACCTTTAGAACGTATTAACTTTACAATGCTTTCTATCTGGTCTAGTAATGCATCGCTTGCTTCTTTAAAAATTAAGTGCGCTTCATCAATAAAAATTACGAGTTCTGGCCTGCCACTATCGCCTTGTTCTGGGAATGTTCCATATATTTCGGCTAGTAGCGAAAGCATAAAGGTAGAAAACAGCTTAGGTCTGTCTTGTATATCTGTTAAACGAACAATATTAATATACCCCATTCCATTTTCATCTACTAGTAACAAATCATCTGTATCAAATGATTTTTCACCAAAAAACAAATCACCTCCTTGCTGTTCTAGCTCAACTACTTTACGTAAAATAGCACCAGTTGAGGCAGGAGAGATACGTCCATAATCTTCGGCAAGCTCTTTTTTACCTTCATTGGTAGCGTATTGTAAAATCTTTTTAAAGTCTTTTAAATCTAATAATGGTAGTTTGTTATCATCACAGTATTTAAATAGTACCGAAATTATACCCGACTGTGTTTCGCTAACATCTAGAATCCTAGAAAGAAGGACAGGCCCAAATTCACTTACAGTAGCACGCAACCTTACTCCTTTCTGTTCAGAAAGTGATAATATTTCAACGGGGAATTTTTTTGCTTCAAAAGGGAAGCCTATTTTTTCATGACGTTCGTCAATTTTAGGATGTCCAGGGCTAGGCTGTGCAATACCACTTAAGTCACCCTTCATATCCATTAATAGCACAGGAACTCCTTTTGCTGAAAGATTTTCGGCTAAAACCTGTAAGGTTTTTGTTTTTCCAGTACCAGTTGCGCCTGCAATAAGCCCATGTCTGTTCATAGTTTTAAGAGGAACTTTTACTAAGGCATTAGTAATAGTTTCGCCTTCTAGCATAGCTGCTCCAAGAGAAATGAAATCACCTTTGTAGGTGTTTCCTTTTTCTATGTATTCAAAAAAATCTTGTTCTTTAGACATCCTGTTCTAATTTTGGCTAAAAATAATAATTGTATTTATGCTATTGAAATATTCCGTAATTTACTTTTTTTAAACTGAAACAAATGAAATGTAAGCTTTCTACCTTAATTACATGTATTACAATTCTGCTAATTACTATTTCTTGTAATAACTTACATACTGAAGAAACTGAAGCAGTACCTCCAATATTTCATAAATCTCATGAAGAGAAAAAGAAAAATGCTCCTTTTAGTGATGTGGTTCAGGTTGGAAATTTATATTTTCTAGCTGGGCAAATTGGTATGAATCATGCCACCAGAACACTCGTAGAAGGTGGTATTGAGGCTGAGACTAGACAAACCCTTGAAAATATTAAAGATGTTTTAGCGCAACATGATTTAAAAATGAAAGATGTTGTAAAGGCTACTGTAATTTTAGATACAATAGGAGATTTTGCAGCATTCAATAAAGTTTACACTACTTATTTTCCTCAAAAACCAGCTCGAACTACGTTTGCCGCCGAAGCATTAGCAAGAGGAGCAAAAATTGAAATAGAAGTTATAGCAGTTAAATCGTTATAATATTTTTTCAATATAAATATTTGCAGCGCCTACTTCTCTAATTTCTACAGTATTTGTTGCATTACTTGCATTTCCTGCTTGTTGTACAATAACAGCAATTGCATCTCCATTTGTAACCTCTAATACCTCAGTTAGATGTAATGAAGAACTTTGATGACCATTATTGGTTCTTATATAACCAGTAGAGCTGTAAGATGCAACGGGAGTTCCATTTACCGTAATCCTCATTTCTGGTGCCATACGGTCTCTGACGTCGGCAGTAATTAGAGGTATATTGACAACAATTCTATATCTACCAGTTTCAGAAATAGTAATTTCATTAGTTAGAAAATTAGGAACATAAAGAGTCGTGTTGTCATTCCACTCTTGTGTGCCAAGTAAGGGAGCATTTATAGCTGGACTTGCATTTACATTGGTAGTAATGTCTAAATTTGAGTATTTAATAGACTGCCCAATGTTAGATGAATTTACTGGAGCTACATCAAAAGCTTCCCAAATAGGAGTGGAAGTATTATTGGAGTTAAATTGAAACTCATCGCTATCTGTATTGTAAATTAATAATCCATTAGCTGGATTTGAAATAGCATCTCTCTGCGCAGATGTCATTCTAGGAATCAACATACCCTTATTTGTAGAAGTTATGTCTATGATTGACGAGTTATCTGGAGAGGTAGTATTGATACCAACTTGAGCAAAAATTGTAGTGCTTGAAAAAATTGAAAACAATACTAGAAGCACTAACAATTTATTAGGGATAATTTGAGTTAAGTTCATAACGGGGATATTTTCTTTACTCTACAAAATTATTCAAAAAGCAGACCAAAGGCACATGCTAAAAGAAATTTTCGGGCAAAAGTATGAAAAACTGCCAAAATGTTAAAAACTTTAACATTTAAACTTTTAGCTGGTGAGTCTATTTTCTTGTTGTACTTTTGCCACAATGAAAAATGATACGCAAGATCTAGTAGAAAAAGGAATAATGTTACCTCTAATGGAGGCTTTTTATACAATTCAGGGAGAAGGTTTTCACAAGGGGACAGCTGCATATTTTGTAAGAATTGGAGGTTGTGATGTAGGGTGCCATTGGTGTGATGTTAAAGAAAGTTGGAATCCAGAAATACATCCCCCAACTGCAATTGGGGCAATTGTAGAAGATGCAAAAGAGTATTCTGAAACTATAGTTATAACTGGAGGAGAACCACTTACATGGAATATGGCTCCATTAACTGGATTATTAAAAGATGCAGGAATGCAAATTCATATAGAGACATCTGGTGCATATACTCTAACAGGTTCTTGGGATTGGATTTGTCTTTCACCAAAAAAAATTAAACTTCCTACTCCTGAGATTTATCCAGTTGCAAACGAGCTTAAGGTTATAGTTTATAATAAAAGTGATTTTGCATTTGCAGAAGAACAAGCTGCTAAGGTAACTAAGGATTGTATTTTGTACTTGCAGCCAGAATGGAGTAATCGTGAAAAAATGATGCCTCTAATTGTAGATTATGTAATGAAAAATCCTAAATGGAAAGTTTCACTACAGACCCATAAATATCTTAATATCCCATAAAAAAAGCCGCTAGATAGCGGCTTTTTTTTATTTTTCTTAAAATTATTTTTTTGTAAAAGGTACAGCGATTCTAACTTTGCCCCAACCTAAGTGCATGTGTACACCATTATCAACACCTTCAAAAGCAATTGAAAATGCTTCTAAAGAGTCGCTTGCCATAGTTGCAGGAACAGATAGTCTTGCTACATCGTTAGCTTCATTATAAAAATACGATCCCCAAACATTCAAGTCACTACTAATAATAGCAGTCCACTCTTTTTCTCCAGGAATTACATAAAAAGTATACGTTCCAGCTTTTACCATAGTATCACCAAGCATCATATCTGTATATAGAGTAAGTTCTGCAGCTTCGTTAGCTCCGGTTCTCCATACTTTACCATTTGGAGCTAATTTACTAAGACTTCTTTCTTTAAGTTGAGGTCTGCTGTATGTCACTTTTATAAGTTTATTGGCCTCTTTATAGTCAGATGGATATGCTGCAGCATCCATAGGACTTTTGTCTAATGGTTTAAATTCTTGTGCGCTTACCGTCACAGTTAGTAATAGTAAAAAGGCACATGTGATTGCTTTAATTGCGTTTGCTTTTGTCATAATGTTATAGTTTAAAATTAATTTGTTTTAGTAAAAGGTATTTCAATATAAGTATCGTCCCAACCTATCATTAAAGTTGTGCCATTTTCTTCAGGCCTAAAGACCATAGATAGAGTTTCGGTTGGTGCAGGAGCATTTCTGCTTTTAATTTTTAATCTTGCTATATCTTTTTCGGGTTTGTAGCTATAGGCTCCCCATACATTAGTGTCGCTATTAATAATAACCGTCCACTCATCTTTGTTAGGTATTGTATAGAGGGTGTATGTTCCGGGTTTAAGTAAGGTTTTCCCAAATTTTAGTGTCCTGTATAAAGTAAGTTCTGTAGCTTCATTAGCTCCCGTTCTCCAAACTTTTCCGAAGGGAACCAAATTACCAAAGATTTCCCTTCCTTTTTTTGAAGGACGACTATAAATTACTCTTGCAATTGGAGGTGTGTCTCTATTTTCTCTTGCCATTGCTAAGTCCATAGGACTTGAGTCCATTTTAGGAAACATTTGAGCATTAGTTATACTTGGGAAAATAGCTAAGTAGAAGAAGAGAGATAAGGAAAATAAAGGTTTCATAAAATTAATAAGTGTGCTTTTTGTCGTGTTTATTTGATGCTTCTTACATCTTGAAATTTGCTTAAAACAAATATCGTTTTTTGAATATAATTTTTTCACAATAATTTGTTAATAACTTACTTGCCTGTTACCCCCGAATACCTATATTTTATGAGGGGTTTTGTTATATTTGTTTGTTATGAAATTTTAGTAATACAACCTAATTTTATGAAGGACGAAAAAGATATTAAAGTGTATGGTGCGGATAGTATCCAAGCCTTAGAAGGAATGGAACACGTGCGTATGCGACCATCAATGTATATTGGTGATGTTGGAGTACGAGGATTACACCATTTAGTATACGAAGTTGTAGACAATTCTATTGACGAAGCTTTAGCAGGACATTGTGATACTGTAAATGTTTGGATAAACGAAGACAACTCTATTACTGTTCGTGATAATGGACGTGGAATCCCAGTAGATTTACATAAAAAAGAAGGTGTTTCTGCCCTTGAAGTTGTAATGACCAAAATTGGTGCAGGAGGTAAGTTTGACAAAGACTCCTATAAGGTTTCTGGAGGGCTTCACGGTGTAGGGGTTTCTGTGGTAAATGCACTTTCTGAAAGCTTAAAAGCTACTGTATATAGAAACGGTAAAATTTGGGAGCAAGAGTATGAAAGAGGAAAAACTATGTACCCTGTAAAATCTACAGGCACTACAGAAGATAGAGGTACACTTGTTACTTTTAGACCAGACCCTCAAATATTTCAACAAACGCTTGATTATAACTATGATACCCTAGCTAGTAGATTACGTGAACTAGCATACCTTAACAAGGGAATTACCATCACTATTGAAGATAAACGTCATAAAAATGAAGATGGAAGTTTTGTTGGTGAAACATTTTATTCTGAAGAAGGACTTAAAGAATTTATTCGTTTTCTAGATGGAAATAGAGAAATGCTAATTGCAGATGTTATTGCTATGGAAGGCGAAAAAAATGACATTCCTGTAGAGGTAGCAATGGTATATAATACTTCGTATAATGAAAACTTGCACTCGTATGTAAATAACATTAATACACACGAAGGAGGAACACATCTATCTGGTTTTAGGAGAGGATTGACGCATACCCTAAAGAAATACGCAGATGCTTCTGGAATGTTAGATAAATTAAAGTTCGATATTTCTGGAGATGATTTTAGAGAAGGACTTACAGCAATAGTTTCAGTAAAAGTAGCAGAGCCACAATTTGAAGGGCAAACTAAGACTAAACTTGGAAATCGTGAAGTGAGTTCAGCAGTAAGTCAAGCTGTTTCAGAAATGCTTGAAAACTACTTAGAAGAAAACCCAAACGATGCTAAAACTATTGTTCAAAAAGTAATCTTAGCAGCAACTGCACGTCACGCAGCACGAAAAGCTCGTGAAATGGTGCAACGTAAAACCGTAATGAGTGGTGGAGGCTTACCTGGAAAGTTAAGTGATTGCTCAGAGCAAGACCCAGAAAAGTGTGAAGTATTCTTAGTTGAGGGAGATTCGGCGGGTGGTACTGCAAAGCAAGGACGTGACCGTAATTTTCAAGCTATTTTGCCTTTACGTGGTAAGATATTGAACGTAGAAAAAGCAATGCAACATAAGGTGTTTGAAAATGAAGAAATTAGAAACATCTTTACAGCTCTAGGAGTAACTATTGGTACCGAAGAAGATAGCAAAGCACTTAATCTTGAAAAACTTCGCTATCACAAAGTAGTGATTATGTGTGATGCCGATGTAGATGGTAGTCATATTGCAACGTTAATTTTAACCTTCTTTTTTAGATATATGAAAGATCTTATTGAAGCGGGTTACGTATACATTGCCACTCCTCCTTTATACCTTGTTAAAAAAGGAGCAAAAAAGAGGTATGCATGGTCTGATAAAGAAAGAGATGCATTAAATGAAGAGTTTGGAGGTAGTGCTGCTATCCAGAGATACAAAGGTCTTGGAGAGATGAACGCAGAACAACTTTGGGATACTACAATGAACCCTGAGTTTAGAACATTACGCCAAGTAACTATAGACAATGGTACTGAAGCAGATAGAATTTTCTCAATGTTAATGGGTGATGAGGTTCCACCTCGTAGAGAATTTATAGAGAAAAACGCTGTATATGCAAATATTGATGTTTAATTAATAATGATTTTAGAATTAGAAAACACCTGCAAAATTTGCAGGTGTTTTTTTATGATTAAACTTTTCATAAAATCAAAAGTTCAAACTGATTTTAAGTAGATTATATATATTTTTGCAGCTCAATAAATTAGTAACCAATATAATCTCTTAGTAGAGAAAAATTAAAAAATAGATTTTATGAAAATTACAGTTGTTGGAGCAGGAGCAGTAGGCGCAAGTTGTGCCGAATATATCGCAATTAAAAACTTTGCAAGCGAAGTTGTATTATTAGACATTAAAGAAGGATATGCAGAAGGAAAAGCGATGGATTTAATGCAAACAGCTTCCTTAAATGGTTTTGATACTCGTATTGTGGGTTCTACTAACGACTACTCTAAAACAGCAGATAGTGACATTTGTGTTATTACAAGTGGAATCCCTCGTAAACCAGGAATGACTCGTGAAGAGCTTATAGGTATTAATGCAGGAATTGTGAAATCAGTTTCAGCAAGTCTTATAGAGCACTCTCCTAACACAATTGTGATTGTTGTGAGTAATCCTATGGATACTATGACGTATTTAGTACACAAGACTACCAATCTTCCTAAAAACAGAATTATAGGTATGGGTGGCGCACTAGATAGTGCTCGTTTTAAGTATCGTTTAGCCGAAGCTTTAGGAGCACCTATTAGTGATGTAGACGGAATGGTAATTGGAGGTCATAGTGATAAAGGTATGGTGCCGTTAACGCGTTTGGCAACTAGAAATAGTGTTCCAGTAACAGAATTTATTTCTTCTGAAAGACTAGACCAAGTAAGAGAAGACACTAAAGTTGGTGGAGCTACTTTAACTAAGCTTTTAGGAACTTCTGCATGGTATGCACCAGGAGCAGCTGTATCTGGATTAGTACAAGCTATTGCTTGTGACCAGAAAAAAATATTCCCTTGTTCAACTTATTTAGAAGGAGAATATGGACTAAATGACCTTTGTATTGGAGTACCTGTAGTATTAGGTCGTAACGGAATTGAAAAGATTGTTGATGTTGACTTAAATGATGCAGAAAAAGCACATATGCAAGAAAGTGCAGCAGGAGTAAGTAAAACAAATGGTTTACTAGAGTTGTAGAATAATATAGTTACCTGAAAAACATATTTTTATAAAGGCTACAGTTTATGTAGCCTTTATTTTTTTATATTTGCCGCATGCGTACAAAATGGTACTTAGGAGCATTTATTATTGTACTCGCTTTCTTAGGAGTTAGTGTTGAAAAATCAGCAGTTGTAAACCAAGAGATCGAAGTACAGTATAGTGACCAGAATGTTACCAGCGCGGCGCTTCAAAAAACACTTCAAGTTGTAAAACAACGCCTATTAAGTGCTGGCGTTACTAACATCCAAGTAAACCAATCTTCTACAGGTACCTTAAGAATAACGTATTACAGTACTATAGATGTAACGAGTGTACAACAGTTATTTAATGAGGATGAGAATATTGCTATTCTTTTTTCTTCTTCAGAAAAAGACAAATCTTCTATTCCTTCAAAAGAGAAGCATGTTGATTATGAGTTTAATATTTCTGAAATACAAACCACTCAAGATATAGCAATCGATTTTGAAGGGTTGGTGATTGATTCTCAAATAGTCAATAATCAATTTTATGATATTGTACATTATACATCTCTAGATAGAGATTATGTACTTCAAAATCTAGCTAATAAAGAAAAAGTAGCCTACCAATTCTACCAAAAAAGGTTACTAACTTATTTACCCAATCGTTTTATTCCAGAGGTTAGGGCGGGTCCTAAAGTTTAAATACACACTTTATTTATAGAATTACTTCGTCAGTTCGGGTGTCCTAAATTTATTCTGGATGTATTGAGAACCAATTAACAAAGTATTCTAATTATCTATTTCTGAAATCATTTTCAGAAGCAAAAAATATATCAATAACAATCATTGTCAAATTATACTGCAAATTATATATTTGCTCGTTTTTTAAAAAATTGACACAAAAAATACAAGCATGCAAAACAAAGGACTAATTACCGTTTTTGCCATACTTTTTGGGCTGGTAAGTTTATACCAACTCTCATATACGTATGTTGCAAACAAAGTGGAAGATGATGCAAGAAATTATGCCATCAATAACTTTTCTGAAGATCAACCTAACGAAAGAGCAGAAGCAGAAGCTCGCTACTTAGACTCTATTACCAATAGTGGTGAGTCTATTATGTTTGGGATAGACTATAAAAAATCTAAAGAAAAAGAACTTAACAAAGGACTTGATTTAAAAGGGGGTATTAATGTAATCTTGCAAGTATCTGTAAAAGATATTTTAAAAGGATTAGCTAATAATACTAAAGATCCTGCATTTAATCAAGCACTAGA
Organism: Patiriisocius hiemis; assembly: GCF_031846325.1. Classification (NCBI taxonomy): domain Bacteria; kingdom Pseudomonadati; phylum Bacteroidota; class Flavobacteriia; order Flavobacteriales; family Flavobacteriaceae; genus Patiriisocius; species Patiriisocius hiemis. Next base: position 205,009 of record NZ_JAVRHZ010000004.1, read on the forward strand.
AAATGCAACAGAAATTCAAAAAGATGCTCAAGAAACTTATCTTGAATCGTTCTTTACGGCTTTTGAAGATCTACCTGGGGAAAATAAATTAGCATCACCTAGTATATTCTTCAATAAAAACCTGGAAGAAGATATTAGTAGTGATATGACGAATGAGCAAGTACAAAGTGTGCTAGCCGAAAAAATAGACGAGAATATTACTTCTGCTTTTGAAGTACTACGTAAGCGTATTGATAAGTTTGGGGTTACACAACCTAACATTCAACGTCTTGGGAACTCTGCTCGTATCTTGGTTGAATTACCAGGAGCAAGAGACGTAGAGCGTGTTAAAAAACTTGTTACTAGTACAGCACAATTAGAGTTCTGGGATGTGTATAAGTATGATGAAATTGGAAATTTCTTAGTAGAAGCAGATGCCAAAGTAAGAGATTTAATAAAACCAGAGACACCAGAAGAAGCTGTACAAGATTCTACACAAACTGATACAGATGAAAATGTAATTGATGACTTATTAGATGGCGAGGATGTAGAAGATGCTACTGAAGATCCTGAGGTAAGAAACCCAATATTTTCTTTAATGGTTGCTCCAGGTTTTCAAGGAGGAGCTTCTTTAGGAAGTTTTCAAGTAAAGGATACTGCAACAGTTGGCGAATACTTACGTATGCCTAAAGTAAAGTCTTTATTAACAGGTGACCAACGTAATACTAAGTTTGTTTGGGGCTTACCTACAGAACTTGAAACTGCAGATGGAGAAACTCTACAAACTTCAGTTTTATATGCCTTAAATGTAGAAAATAGAGATGGCTCTGCTCCATTAGGTGGAGGTGTTGTAGTAGGATCAGATCAAGGATTTGACCAATTAAATAACGTAGTCGTAAACATGCAAATGAATGGGACTGGAGCTAAGATTTGGGAAGATATGACCGAATATGCATTCCAGAACCAAAGACAAATTGCTATTGTACTAGATGATGTAGTATATTCTGCTCCAACAGCAAGTAATGGTAAAATTGAAGGAGGTAGAACGCAAATCTCAGGAGACTTTACTATTGCAGAAGGAGAAGATTTAGCAAACGTATTAAGAGCCGGTAAATTACCAGCATCTGCAGATATTATTGATGCTGAGGTTGTAGGTCCAACATTAGGACAAGAAGCTATTGATAGTGGAGTTCTATCTTTTGGAATTGCCTTACTATTTGTGTTGATATGGATGATTTTTTACTACGGTAAAGCAGGTGCTTTTGCAGATATTGCATTAGCTGTAAACATACTGTTCATCTTCGGTATATTAGCTGGACTAGGAGCTGTATTAACGCTTCCTGGAATTGCAGGTATTGTATTAACTATAGGTATCTCGGTAGATGCGAACGTACTTATATTTGAGCGAATACGAGAAGAGCTTGCTAAAGGTAAAATACAAAAAGATGCTATTAAAGACGGATTTAATAATGCCCTATCTTCTATTCTTGATGCTAACATTACAACAGGATTAACAGGTATTATTCTTTTAGTATTTGGTACAGGACCTATTAAAGGTTTTGCAACTACACTATTAATAGGTATTGCTACCTCACTATTTACAGCCATCTTTATCACAAGATTATTTATAGATAGTTATACTAAAAACGGTAAATCGTTACCATGTTCAACTGCATTTACTAAAAACTTATTCAAAAATGTTAATATTAACTTCCTAGGTAAGCGTAAGGTTGCTTATGTTATTTCAGGAATTTTAATAGCTATAAGTTTAGGTTCTTTATTTACAAATGGCCTTAACCAAGGTATTGATTTTGTGGGTGGGCGTACCTATACGGTTCGTTTTGATAAAGACATGGATGCACCTTCGGTACAAGAAGATTTAGTTGCTGCTTTTGGAAGTGCTGAAGCAAAAACCTACGGTAGTGCAAACCAACTTAAAATTTCAACTAAGTATAAAGTAGATGAGAGTGGAGAAGAAGTAGATGAAGAAATACAGCAATTATTATTTAATACCTTAAAGTCTAATTTTCCAGCAGATATGGTTTATGAAGACTTTAAAATTGAAGCAGATAATCAAACCAAAACGGCAGGTTTAATGGAGTACTATAAAGTAAATCCAACCATTGCAGATGATATTAAGCAATCATCATTCTGGGCTGTACTTGGTTCGTTAGTAGTAGTATTCTTGTATATCTTATTGCGTTTTAGAAGATGGCAATTTAGTTTAGGTGCTGTTGCTGCCGTATTCCATGATGTATTATTGGTATTAGGTATTTTCTCTTTAACGTATAAGATAATGCCATTTAGTATGGAGATTGACCAATCGTTTATCGCGGCAATCCTTACTGTAATTGGATACTCATTAAATGATACCGTGGTTGTGTTTGACCGTATTAGAGAATACTTTAATGAACATGCAGGGTGGAAAATGAACAGAATTATTAATAGTGCCTTAAACAGCACGTTGAGTAGAACTTTAAATACTTCGGTTACTACATTAATTGTATTACTATGTATTTTCTTAATTGGAGCAGAATCTATTAGAGGTTTAATCTTTGCATTAATAGTGGGTGTACTTGTAGGTACATATTCTTCATTATTTATTGCAACTCCAGTATTCTACGATACTGTTAAGAAAAGAGGTATTGATTTATCTGATAAAAAAGAAGAAGAAGAGGAAGCGTAATCTCTTTCTTTTCTGAAGCATAAAAAAAGCGACTAGATTTCTCTAGTCGCTTTTTTATCTTAATTAGTGTTATCTAATTATTTGTTTTTGCTTTAAATAAAACAGGCTTTTATTATGTGTTTAGTAGAAATAAAAAGAGAACACATATTAACTTTTCTCTAGCTTCTCGTAAATTCAAGTTTATCTCCAACTTCTAACCCCCAAGTATCAGATAAACCAGCATTTACCTCTAAAACATACATTGCCGGTGCTTCAGAAGGTAAAGAAGTTTCATCAAAGGGTTGTGCATTTTTTTGAATGCTTACAATCTCTTTTTCTGCATTTAGGTAGATAATGTCTAAGGCAAACTCAGTATTCTTCATATAAAAAGAGCGGCGTACTTCATCATTAAAAATAAAAAGCATCCCTTGGTTATCTGGCATAGACTTTCTATACATTAAACCAGTTTGCGTTTGGTATTCATCATCGGCAATTTCAATATCTAGTGTTATAACAATAGAGTCTGAAATAGCTTTTTTAAGTGTACCTTCTCCTTCCTTAGTAAATGTTACTTCTTTGGTAAGTACCTTAGTATCTGTATTTTTTTTCTTGCAACCAGTAGTGAATAGAAACCCCAAAAGAGCGGCACTTATTATTACTTTTTTCATTACGTTATTTTTCTATTTTTTGAAGAAACAATTAGGTACATTCCAAATAGTATAAACGGAATACTTAACCATTGACCTGTGTTAAGGAGCCAGTCTGCTCGGTCTTCTACTTGTGCCTCTTTTACAAACTCTACTAAGAATCTAACTAACCATAAGAGCACTAAGAATACTCCAAAAATATATCCTAAATACTTTCTTTTATCTGTTTTCCAGTAAATGGACCATACTATCAAGAAAACAATTATATATCCAGCAGATTCGTATAATTGTGCAGGATGTCTTGCAAAATCTTCTCCTAATTGTTTAAAAACTACACCATAGTCAGAGCCTGTTGGTTTTCCAATAATTTCAGAATTAATAAAGTTACCAATCCTAACAAAAATTCCACCACACGTAACAGCAATAATAATCCTATCCAAGATCCATAACACTGGCTTTTTTAGTATTTTTTTGCTGTAAATAAACATTGCTATTATTATAACAATTGCAGCGCCGTGACTCGCTAAACCTTGAAACCCAGTAAACTTAAATTCTGGTACAGTTTGTATTGGTAGTAGGACCGAAAGCGGGTCTTGAGTGATTAGTTCTGGTTGATAAAAAATAACATGCCCCAACCTAGCTCCTAAGAGGGTTGCAACAACCATATAGATAAATAAGCTGTCTAGTTTAGACTCAGGCTCCCCTTCGTTCTTAAAAATACGTTTCATGATAAACCAACCAAGCGTAAAAGCGATTACAAACATTAAGCTATAATAACGTATTACAAAAAAACCAAGGTCTATTCCTGGAGAAGGATCCCAATCAAAACTTAAGAAGTGTATCATTTCTATTTTTTAATTTAGAGTAAAGATAGCAAAATAGAGCGGGTAGGTTTTAAGATTTAATTTTTTTCTTTTTTTGTTTCTGGTACAGGGTCGTAACCCTGTCCGCCCCAGGGATTACAACTCCCAATTCTTTTAATTGCTAACCAACCCCCTTTAAAAAAGCCATGTTTTTGCAGGGCCTCAACTGCATAATGTGAACAAGTTGGGCTAAACCTACAAGTGGACGGGGTTAGCGGAGAAATAAACTTTTGGTACACACGTATCATTACAATGAATGGATATGTGAGTGCCTTTTTCAAAATAGTTCTAGTTTAGAGAATACGTAGTTCCTTCTTTGCCGTCCTTTAATTGAATTCCAGCTTCTTGTAGCTCATCTCTTATGCGATCACTTGTTGCAAAATCTTTATTTGCTCTTGCATTGTTACGAAGTTCGATAAGTAATGCAATGGCACTATCCAGCTTGTTGCCATCATTTCCAGTTTCTGAAGCACTATCAAGTAATCCAAGCACGTCAAAAATGAAGTCATGCATGGTTTGTTTTAGTGTAGCTAAATCTTCTGAAGAAATAGTTTCTTTCTTTTCTGTAATGGCATTAATATGTTTTACAGCCTCAAATAATTGAGCGATAAGGACAGGACTATTAAAGTCATCATCCATAGCGTCATAACAAGATTTTTTCCAAGAATCAATATTTATACTCGAAGTTTTTGAAGCTTCTAATGTATCTAAAGTTCTATAAGCGTCCATTAACTTGTTATACCCTTTTTCGCTTGCTAATAGTCCATTATCTGTTAAGTCTAAAACACTTCTGTATGATGATTGGGCATTAAAAAACCGAATTACACTTGGGCTATATGCTTTGCTGAAGAACTTATTTTTACCGGATAATAATTCATCTGGATTAACTGTATTTCCAGTTGATTTTGACATGCGTTGCCCATTTAAGTTTAGCATATTAGCATGCATCCAATAATTTACTGGAGAAGTTCCTTTTGCAGCTTCTGCTTGAGCAATTTCACACTCATGATGCGGAAATTTTAAATCCAACCCTCCACCATGAATATCAAAATTATCACCTAAATACTTAGTACTCATTACACTACATTCTAAATGCCAACCTGGAAACCCATCACTCCAAGGAGATGGCCAGCGCATAATGTGTTGTGGTTCTGCCTTTTTCCAAAGTGCAAAATCTTGCGGATTTTTTTTGTCACTTTGCCCCTCAAGAGCTCTGGTGTTATGAATTAAATCTTCAAGCTTACGTTTACTTAATTTTCCGTAGTTGTTAGTGTCATTAAACTTGTGAACGTCAAAATAAACAGAACCATCCACTTCGTAACCAAATCCGTTATCAATAATAGCTTTAATAAATTCTATTTGTTCAACAATATGTCCTGTAGCAGTAGGTTCTATACTAGGAGGTAAAAAGTTAAGTGTGTTTAAGATATTATGAAAATCTATAGTGTAACGCTGCACAATTTCCATTGGTTCTAATTGCTCTATTCGCGCTTTTTTTGTGATTTTATCTTCTCCTTCATCTTCATCATTTTCTAAGTGTCCAGCATCTGTTATATTCCGTACATATCTTACTTTATAACCTAAATGCTTTAAATACCTAAAAACCATGTCAAAAGACATAAATGTTCTAACATTTCCTAAATGAACATTACTGTAAACAGTTGGTCCACATACATACATACCTACAGAACCCTCATTAATAGGTATAAATTTTTCTTTACTCTTAGTTATAGAATTGTATATAGTAAGGTTATTCTTTTTGACTGTAGTCATGTTTATTTTACGCTTTAAAATTGCGTTTCAAGTTTAATGTAGTCTAAAAATTCTCTTCTTGTTTCGGATTTTTTGAAAGCACCACCAAACTCACTTGTTACAGTACTGCTATCAATATCTCTAATGCCTCTAGAATTGACACATAGATGTTTTGCGTCTATTACGCAGGCTACATCATCAGTATTTAATACCTCTTGAAGTTCTTTAACTATTTGCATTGTAAGACGTTCTTGTACTTGAGGTCTTTTAGCGTAATAATCTACAATACGATTCATTTTACTTAAGCCAACAACACTTCCACTAGATATATATGCAATGTGCGCTTTTCCAACAATTGGAAGTAAGTGGTGTTCGCAAGTAGAATAAAGTGTAATGTTTTTTTCTACAAGCATTTCTCCATACTTATACTTATTTTCGAAGGTAGAAGCTTTTGGTTTTCTGTCAGGATGAAGTCCTCCGAATACTTCTTTAACAAACATTTTTGCTACTCTCATTGGAGTTCCTTTTAGGCTGTCATCGTTTAGGTCTAATCCTAAAGTTTGTAAAATACTGTTCACATCTTTTTGAATAAGATCAATTTTTTCAATATCACTTAACTCAAATGCATCTTCTCTTAAAGGAGTATCTGAAGATGTGCCAATATGTTCATCTCCGTACGCTTCAATTTCTTTTAATTGCTTGTCTAAACTCATTGTAATAACTAACTAATTTGCAAAGATACTACTTTCGTTTCGGTGTTTAATGTATGACTTGGCAGTTTTTAGAAATTTGAAATTGTTGAATTTCATAAAATTTTCTTAAATTTCACAAATTATACCCATTTCACTATGAAAAAATACTCCTCAATTTTACTGTTTTTTTGTTTCGCAGTAATAACAAACCTAGATATTTCAGCACAAGAAACCCTGTTTGTTGATGCTGGCCCTGATATGACAGCTACATGTGCTTCTGGCGGTTGTGTGAATATTACGGCCTCATACCAACAAACTTTTGAAACTATTAGTGAAGTTTATACCGTAGAGTCAATACCTTATAATCCCCCGTTTCCTTTTAGTGGCCTAGCAAATTCTTTAAATCCAAATATTGACGATGCTTGGTCTAATGTTGATAATTTACCTTTCGATTTTTGTTTTTTTGGTGAATTGAAGCAACAATTTCAAGTGGGTTCAAATGGTGTAATTCGTTTAGATGTTGACCCTAGTGATACAGGAGTTAATAGTAATGCATGGCCATTTACAGCAGACCTTCCAAATAATGCTGTAGAGGCTCTTGCAGAAGCTAATGTTTTTACTCCAGTTCACGATATAGACCCAACAGAATCTTCTACAGAAGAAATAGGCTATGAAGTTATAGGTACGTCTCCAAACAGAGCTCTAGTAGTTTCATATTTTGAAGTGCCAATGTTTTCAGGTTCTTGTAATAGTTTATTGGCAACTCATATGGCAGTTTTTTATGAGTACTCAAATACTATTGATATTTACATACGAGATAAACCCTCTTGTCCTACATGGAATAGTGGAAGTGCTGCTCTTGGAATACAAAATGATGATGGGACAATTGCTTATGTTCCTCCAGGAAGGAATACTTCAGATTCTCCTTGGGCAACAAATAATGAAGCTTGGCGATTTAGACCCGATGGTGTAGAAACCTCAAGTTTTGAGTGGGTTGATGATACTGGGACTGTAATTGGGACAACACCAACTCTTAATGTATGTGTGTCTGGACCAGAAGTTTTTACAGCTCGAGTAACTTATACAAATACATGTAATGGTGATATTGTGGTTCTAGAAGATACAGTTTCAGTTACTACTACGGCAAACTTTAGTGTTGACCTAGGGCCAGATATTGATACATGCGACACAAGTGATATTATTTTAAATGGAGATTCTGGAACTCCTGGTTTTACCTACGAGTGGTTTAGAAATGGTGTTTCACAAGGACCTCCCACAATAGACGATACTACTTTTACAGTCATGGCACCAAATTCTGATACATACTCTGTTGAAGTTGTAGACCCTACAGACCCCACTTGTGTTGTTGGAGATTCTGTAAATGTAAATTTTCGCCCTCAACCTGTAATCGCAAGTCCCCCAATGGACTTGTTTGTTTGCGATAACGGTTCTGGATCAGGGGATTTTGATTTAACTGAAAATGATGATGATGTTCTTGGAGCTCAAGACCCAGCTGAATTTGATAACATTACATATCATACTTCACAAGTTGATGCAAATTCAGGTAATAGTCCTATTCCTAATCCCGATATGTATTCTTTTACGGGAACTCAGCTAGAGATTTTTGTTAGAATTGAAAACAACTCCGGAACATGCTTTGCCACAGCATCATTTTTTATAGCATATACTCAAGTTTCTATAGGAGCGCTTACAACTTTAGAAATTTGTGATGATGATGGAACAGTTTCGTTAGATTTAGCAATGCTTAAAGATGATGAAGCGTTAAATGGCTTAGACCCCTTAGAGTATTCGGTTTCTTATCATGCTTCACAAGCAGATGCAGATACTCCTTCTGGAGCATTCCCTAATCCCTACAATACATCAATGTCTCAAACTATTTTTGTGAGAGTTGAGAATAATGTAAACCCGTCGTGTTTTATAACAGATACTTTTACACTTGATATTTTTATTGCTCCTTCGCCTAATACTAAT
>NZ_JAVRHZ010000005.1:0-206883 GCF_031846325.1 Patiriisocius hiemis
GATTTGAGCTCTTTGCTGTAAAATTTTATTCTCTTTTTCAGATAATTTAAATTTTGTTTCAAGAGTTGCAATACTCTCAGCATTTTTAGAAGAAAAAATACTGTCTTTAGCAGCAAAAGCTTTCTCAAAAAAAGCAGCTCCTTCCTCAGCATTACCAGATTTATAATTTGTTGTTGCAGCAAGTTTATAAAAGTTAAAACTCGCGTTTTCTAGTTCTGGAAATTCATCAATCAATTTTTCACCAGCTTTAATATATGTTGATGCATTTTTTAAATCTTTATTCTCTAAATAAATTTCAAGTAAACTCTCAATATTATCTAGATTTGCTTTTCTATCAATATTAAGTTGGTTTCTTTTCTCTATAGCTTCTTCAAAGGTTAATATTGCTTCTTTATGATTGTTTTTTTGTTTTAAGATATCTCCTTTTATATTAAGAGCAGTAAGATATTCTCTGGTTACTTTTTGTTTTTCAGAAACTATAAGCGACTCTTCAACATACAAAAGAGCATCTTTAAAATTATTTTTTGCTTTTAGAATCTCTGCTATATTATTTAAAGAAATTGGAATTTCATTTTTAAGCCCTTCCTCTCTTCTAATGGTTAGTGCATCTTCATGATATTTTAGAGCTTTTTCATACAAGCCCATTTCTTGATAAATTAGGCCAATATTACTTAATGATGAGGTTAGTTCTTTTCTAATTCCATTTTTTCTATCTTTTTCTAACGAAGAGAAAAAGTATTTTAACGCATCTTCATACTCCTTCTTATTCCAATGATACATCCCAAGATTATTAGTTACATTGGCCTCTACAGTTTTAATGTTATTTTTTGTAGCAATATCAAGTGATTTCTCAAAGTAATATTTTGCAGAGTCTGAGACGCCAGATATATCCATATATATACCATACGTACTATTCATTGCTGCTTCCCAATAAACTATGTTTTTTTGCTGGGCTTCTTTTAGGCCTTTATTAATGTAGTATTGTGCTTTTGGCAAATCATTAAAAACATAATGAAACCCAACTCTATTGAGTATTGCTAATCTAGTAGAATCATCTACTTTTTCGGCAACTATTAGCATGCTATCAATCTGCTGTTGGATTGATTGTTGCGAGACAGAATAAAAAAAAGAGAATGTAAGTACGAAAACGAGGAGAATTTTCTTCATAATTAGTTAGTTAATAACTACTAATTTACATAAATAAGACATGATCTTTTATACCATGTCTTATTTGTGCATTCTATGTGAGTTATTATAGTGACTTTATGAAGTTTCCATTACTCCATTCTCCTACTTTATCATCTGCAAGTGTTTTACCTTGAAGGTACCCTCTACCATGATACTGTCCATTTTTCCAGAAACCTCCATAATAGTCTCCATTTTTAAAGAAAAACCGACCCATACCGTTGTATTGATTTTGTGAATTAAAGCCACCTTCATACTTATCACCATTAGCAAAGGTGTAAATTCCCATTTTTAAGTTTCCATTTTCAAAAAAACCTATATATGTATCTCCATTATCCCACTCGTACTTACCAAATTTATTAGTACAATCACCAATAGTACATCCTTTTGTAACCGCAGAATTATTGAAGAAATTATAGGCTGTTACTAAGCTTCCATTTTTATAAACCCCTCTCTTAAACACCCCGTTTTTAAGTTCTTTCCCTATACCATTTAATTTTCCATTTGAATAATTACCAGAAACTTGTGTTTTTGAGTCTTCAGAAAAATAAACTCCATAACCACTCATTACATCATTATCCCATGCGCCAATATATTTTCCATTTCCGGTCCATACATATACTCCATATCCTTTCTTCTTTCCATTCTCCCAAAACCCTGTATAGCTTCCACCTTCATAAGTTTTTTTACCCCAACCATTATTACAATCACCATAGGCACATCCTGTAACAACCGTATTGTTTCTAGGTTGTCCAGGTTTTTGTACACTACCAGGCTTACGCTCTATGGTTGCCTCCTTATTAGAAATTGTACCATCATAATAATACAAAGTACGCTCTCCATAGAACTTTCCATTATCATTTATCTTTTGAAAATAATTTCCTTTAGAGTCGTACTTAACAGACCCATTACCAGTATTGGTTATTTGTACGCCATTAGAATCATAATACATAGTACTATTAAATGTTTTATTATCTGAAGTGTAGAGCGTAGTTTTATCTACTTTGAGATTATTTCCAATAGTCTGATACTTAAAATCTTGGGTAGAAGACAATGTATTAGCGTTATAGTTATAAGTTTCTCTTTTAATAATTCTGCCTAAATTATCATAGGTAAATTTTTCTTTTAGATTGTTTGTCTTATGATCTATAGATTCTACCCAAAGCCCTTTACTATCATAAATAAATTTAGTCCCACTTCCATCATTATAAACTCTAGAAATTATTTTATCATTATCATATTTAAAATTGCACGTATAACTTGTTCCTCCTTTATAGGTAACAGTTAAAGAGTTTAATCTATTTGAACTATCATAGTTAAAGATTTTTTTACCAGTAATGGCATTATCTTCATTAACTAAATATCCACTTGTATTAAACTCTTGGGTGTCTTCACCCATAAAATCTTTTAGATGCATTTTTTTAATATCTCCTTTATAACCCCAATGTGCTTTAGTATATTTTTCTGGGATTGGATTTAAAGGTGCTTTTTTGAAGTCTACCTTATATTGAGAATAACCAAGTGTCGTGCTTGTTATAAAAATAACTAGTGTTATTAAATTTTTTAAAGTCTTCATAATAGTTTGGTTTTTTACGTATATCAAAAGTGGGAAAACATAAAGCAAAAAAAAATACGGCAGTTGCCGTATTTTCTTCAGAAGTGTATCAAGTAATTATTTCATAGGAGTTACTAAAACGCCATCTTTCCAGATTCCTATTTGCTGTACACCATCCTTATCATGGTAATAACCTTTACCATCATATTTTCCATTTGTCCATCGCCCATTATAGATACTTTTATCTACAAAGCTAAATACTCCCATATTATCAAACTCATTTTGAGCATTAAAGTATCCTTTGTAATTGTCATCGTTGGCAAACACATATTCTCCCATATATAACCTTCCATCTTTAAAGAATCCAACAAAGCTGTCTCCATTTTCCCAAACCATATAACCAAATTTATTTTGGCAGTCTCCACTCACACAACCTGTTTCTTTATTATTTTTAAAAAACTCATAAGCTACTGAAAGCTCTCCGTCTTTATACAACCCTCTTTTCCACTCTTCGTTAGTATAAGTATACCCTAAACCATTTAATTTTCCGTTTTCCCACTCTCCATATTGATATGTCTTATCATCGCCATAGTAAACTCCATATCCGTCCATAGTATCATTTTCCCAATTACCCACATAACGACCAGATCCATCCCATATATAAGCGCCATAACCATTTTTCTTACCATTACTCCAAAAACCATCATAATATCCATTTTCATAGTTATATTTTCCCCATCCGTTTATACAGTCTCCTTTTACACAACCAGAATTGCTTGCGCTAGGTTTTGTATTTACTAAACTAGCATCGTATTTAAGAGCAGGTTTTATTGTATAACTAGCTATAGTATAAAATCCTTTTAAAATATAGGTAGGAGTATTATTTATGTTAACAATTAAGTCGTCCCCACTAGATTTTGTAGTTACTGTAGAGTAGTCTATTGTATTTCCTTCCTTTATAAAAATATATTTAGTCCCTTCAGTTTTTAACCAATAAGAATTATCGTATGTAGCATCTAGCTTATTTACTTGTCCAAAATGCCAATCTGCAGTTGTTCTATAAGCATTTTTAAGAGTATAACTTTCGTTAAGAGCTGGGACAAATTTTATATAGTCGTTCTTTACTCTTACAAAGTCTCCAGATTCATAATTATCATTTATGTAAGACGCAACTCTATACCTGTTAGACAAAACAAAATCCTTTGGTAAGTTTTCATAAATTTTAACAACATTCCCCGTTGTTCCTACTGAAGTATTGTGTGCATCTGGTAAAAGATATACTTTTCTAGAGCTTTTATCTAGATAGGGTATTGAGTCTGAATTTAACCTACTTAATTTTTGAACATTTGTAAGTTTAGTTCCATTTTCATTGGTAAGCTCATAGTTTGCAACACCTACTTTTTTCCATTTTAGGGTTCCAGATACAGGTGTAGTATTTGTTGGCTTATTTACAACAGGAGGTGCTGGAACTTGTCCCATTGTATTACTAAATATAGCAAGACAGAATATTAATAATAGTACTCTCATAATGTAAGTTTTTCGTGTTATTTTTTTATTGAATTACTCTTCAAATTCTGAAGCTCCTTCAATAGGTATTGTTTTTAAAGTAGTAAATGTGTTATCGCATAATTGATAGTTTAAAGGTGCTCCATCAAAAACTTCTTTAGATAATAAAAATCCTAATGCTTTGAAGCTCATTTCCATACTCTCATCATTCTCTAAACCTTTCTGGATAACCATTCTAAAATTATAAACACTATCCTTAGTTATTTGGACAGATTTTGGTGTACCATCTGTAAATTCTATTTCTTCAAGATAGGCACCAACTTGGTCTGCCTTTTCTTGTAACACATTGTCTTTATAATAAATTTCTGTTCCGTCGTATACCACTTTGTCTCCATAATTAGAGCAAGAAAGTAGAAAAAGAGTAAATACTAATACTAGTAAATTTTTCATAATGAGGTATTTAAGTTAGTTGTAAAATTAAATTATAGTCCCGTGTAAAAACATAGGGCAATTGTCGTATTCTTATTATTTACTATAAATGTACACTATGGAGAGACACAAAACATCCCTTTATTCTGGTATTTTTCATTCTGAATATTTCTGGTATTCTTCTTTCATTTTTAAATAATGCTCATAAGAATTAGAATGTTTTTTAACGAAAGATTCAAAGGGTTTTGAATCTTTTCTAATTGAAACTATAGACAAGTCAATAATGAGTCTAAAGCCTATTAATAATATGGCAGCTGCCATATCTGCGGCAGTAAGCACAAAAAAGAAACCAGCTAAAATCACAACAAATTGTTGTATAAAAATTCTACCGTAAGGTTTAAACAGTAAAGACGAAGGCTTGTAATCTTGATACTTTTTATGAATTAAAAAGTTATTGTAAAAGTAGCTTAGATTGGTAATGAAAAGTGAAGCAACAATAATTTGTATTCCTTCTTGAGATAGCAAATAACTGTAGTTTTCAATTAAATTAAATCCGCTTTTAATTTCTGGAATTTTACTATCAAAAAAGCTAAAAGCAAAAATGGATTGTATGGCTACAAACATTCCATAATGAATCATAAAGAATGGTATTATACCATATCCCGAAACACCATTTTGGTTTTCTGAAGAATCTGACTTACCATACTTTACACATAACCAAAGTTTAATAACATGAAGTATCCCAATGATTATTGTTTCAAGAAAATAGGCAAAAACTATAGTTAGTGCATCTGCTTTATCTAGCAATAATAATACAATTAAGAACGCAGCATTTACCCAAATTAAGTAATTATATTTTGTAAAAGAAAAAATGTTCTGTACCATAATTTTATAATTTATAGAGCCCCAATTATGGGGCTCTATAGGGCTATAAACTCCTCAACTTATAACCAACGTAAATAACTTGGTTAGTTAATTTACTTCTTTAAATCGTATGCAAAAATTGAATTGTTATCTGCTTGATAGTATAAAATCCCTCCAAAGTCGTCTACCTCATATACTGGCTTTTTATCTTTCAATATTATTTCTTTTTCTTTTGCACCAGTATCCTTATTTAATTTAACAAGACCTACTCCTTCATCTAATTTTGTTAAAATAAATTGAGCATCTTGAGTAGCAGCTGTTGCTTTAAATCGTTTAAGCATCTCTGCAACAGAAGCACCACTTGCAGCTGCCATACCATCACCTAGATCTGCGTAACGTTGTCCTCTATCTGTATACTGTCCTAGTTTATTTCTATTTTGGTTTGCTGCATTATAAGACGCTACTGCAGTAGCAGCCGTTGCAACCGCTGTAACACCAGCTATAATCGCTCCTAAAGCACTTTTACCTGGCGCTCTATAATACTCATGCCAATTCTTACTTCCCTCCCAATCTAATAACATCATATTTTGGTCACTAGTAAGTAAGATACCTCCATCGCGTACCTCAACTCCAGTTGGATCTTCTTTACCGTCAAATTTTGACTCTGCAAGAGTAGATACATCACCAGAATTAGCATCGATAGAAAACAACTCATCATCTGCACTAATTAAGTATCTACTATTTTTACTATCATAAGCAGAGCTTACTGCATTTGCACGTTTGTATTTTAATGGTTTTTTCCAAACTTGATCACCAGTCTTTAAGTCTACAATATTTGCATCTGAAGAAGTAATATAAATTAATCCTTGAGGTGTTTCGGCCATTGTTAAAATATTCTCTCCCGTTTTTAAAGGCTTCTTAAATAGTGTTTTTCCGTCGTAAGAAACCTTATTGATTCCCCCTTGTTGTATTCCGAAGAGAATCCCATCTTCCATAATATAAAAATGCTGTACGTACCCTTTTGTCTTTGGAGCTTTACCCCATAAATCCTCTCCATTAGCGGCTCCTAGCATAGCTATTTTAGACTCAGATTTTCCAGCAAGAATACTTTTTCCTTCATTATATGTATTACTAACTACGGCAAGCCCTTGTGGTAATATCTGGAAGTTTGTTACGATACCTTTTACTTTTGCCTCATCTGTCCAAAGTTCTTGTCCAGCAGTACCTACTTTATAAATCTTAGTATTTGTTTTATTATCATTTACATCAAAAGCATAAATATCTGTTTCACTTTCATTCGCAACCATCCAATTCACATTTTTAATCTTACTTTCCCACAACGTTTCTCCGGTTGGTTTTTTTGCCATAATTCCTTGAGAAGTTGGCACCAATACTTTGTCTTTTAATAATAATGGAGTACCAGTAACCGCAAAATGTTTCATGGAAGTTTTTCCAGGCTCATTTAAGAAGAATGAAAAATCTTCTTTTCCAGTATTTAAATCATAAATAGCTACTCGTTGTGTATTCTTTTCAGCCATATCACCATCTTTTCGTAACCCGCTTACTATTAATTTGTTTTGTGGCATAGCTACGTCTAGTGTAGATACTATTTTCCAATCATTACCTTCAGTACTAAATAAAACTTTACCTGAGATATAGTCTATTACAGTCTTTTTAGATGATAAATTTGCAAAACCTCCTTGTGCAACAATTACATAAGGAGCTGCTGGAACAAAAGTTAACTCTTCTGGTTTTACTCGGCCATATTCAGTAAAGTTGAATAACAGTTCGTTGCTTCCTGGCTTAATACCTACCAACCCATCATTGGTGGCAACAACCATAGTCCCTCCTTGAGTGAGTGTCATGTCGTTTATCTTGGCACCTACATCATATCGCCAATCTGGCGTTTCTGCTTTTTGAGCTTGTACTGCTACTGTTACTAATAAAGTACATACAAGCAATCTAATTGTGTTTGAAATCTTCATAATCGTGGTTTTTAATTTGATATGGTAAAGGTGAAAAATGAATACGCTCATATCAATACGGCAATTGACGTATATTGTTGAAATTCTATGTTTTAAAATTGAAAGAGGTTATACCTTTTAAAAAAGAATCTTGCCTTCGCAGGAATGTAAAAAACCGGAAGAAAGCCATAATGACTCGCTCCCGGCTCCACGTAAAAACCTCAACACTTGAGATTTTTTTTAATGTGGTTAATTAGTTTAATAATCGATATTAAAAGCTCCGTTAGTTACAGTTACTGTATCTGAAGGATCTTCAGCATTAGTTCCTACAAAAGAGAAAGTACCCTTCATATTGCTACCCGTATCCTCAGAGATATTTAACTCACCATCAGAGATAGAAACATAAGCTACTGCAGATCCTTGTGGGTCATTTGGGTCTGTAACTATTCCATAAGAAGCTACATTGCTTGGCGACATATTATACGTTCCAACTCCAGAATATCCATTTATATTAAATTGAATTGTTTCCTGAGCTTTTGGGCCTGTTATAGCCACAACATTACCGTTGTTTAATATCTGAATTTGAGTTAAAGATGGATCTGACTCAAAAGAGTTACCATCTACTGTTGCTGTTAAACTTCCTTCTCCATTACTTGGATTATCCCCTCCATCATCATCACTCTTACAAGCGATAATAGCTAGAGATATGAAGAATAAAAATGTTAGTTTTTTAATTGTTTTCATAATTGTTGGATTTTTATGTATTAGTTATGCTACAAAGATGCCTCACTAATACACGCCCAACAATACGGCAATTGACGTATAATTAAAATTTAATTTTTGGAAATTGAGCTTGTAATCGCTCTATTTTTATCTGAAGGTTTTTCTTGAATGCTTTGTGAGCTTCACTATGCTCGTTAAATGGTTTATGCGATAGTCCTTTTTGAATGGTAGCTACTTCTTGTAGTGTAGTTTCAGTTTCTGAAGCTACCCAGACATTTTTAAATCGCTCCCAGATAATTGTGATTGCTGTTTCATTAGGATGCAACATGTCTTGCTTGTAAAAACGATAGTCACGTAATTCATCGAGCATAATTTCAAAAGAAGGGAAATAGTACAAACCTCTAGATTGTTCTCGAGGAGACAATGTATTATGGATTGCAACCACCAGATGTGCTTTACTCTGTGTGTTTTCAATAAAACCATCTTTAAGGTGACGTACTGGAGATACTGTAAAAATAAAATTCGTTTTACTATTTACTTTTTTTATCTCATTACAAACACCTGTAATAGTATTAGATATGACTTCAACCGGAAGAATTTTTTTATCAAATTCCTTTTGTGGAACCTTATGGCAATTTGCAACTACTGTGTTATCCTGTTTTGTATTATACACCCAAGAAGTACCATAAGTAAAAATAATGTGAGTAGCTTCGGTTATATACTTTAAAAGCAAGTCAAGTTTAGCATTAAGATCGCTTATAAACTTCTCTTTATTATCGCTACTTAACTTAGAATGTATTTCAAAGCAATGCCATTGTTCATTATGATAAAAAACATCTTTTTCAGAAAATTGTTTTTTCTGAAGGGCTCGTTCTATTAAAGTCTTTATTGAAACAGGATTAAAAATAATTCCAAAAGGATTTACTAAACAATCAAACTTGTAGTAACCAAATTTTGTTCCTATATTTTCAGTAAAACAGCTCCCTAATAACAAGACCTTACTAGAATAATCTATTTGATTTTCTTGAGGCGTTAATGGTATTTGAGTTTGTAATTTCAAGCTTAAGAAATATAGTCTTTCACAGCTTCTAGAGCGGTAGTAATACCATCTGGGTTTTTACCTCCCGCTGTTGCAAAAAACGGTTGGCCACCTCCACCACCTTGGATGTGTTTGCCTAATTCACGAACAATTTGCCCGGCATTGAGTTGTTTTTCTTGTGCTAGATCTTTAGAAATATAGCAAGTTAGTAATGCTTTGCCATCATTGTTTGCTCCAAATAAAATAAACAGATTATCTACTTCACCACCTAACTCAAAAGCAAGGTCCTTTAATCCTCCGGCATCTAGCGAAACTTCCTTTGCTAAGAAATTAACTCCATTAATAACCTCAATTTCATTTTTAAGATCTCCTTTAATGTTTTTTGCTTTGTCCTTAAGTAACCCTTCTATCTGTTTTTTTAGTGCTACGTTCTCATCTTGAAGGCTTTGCAATGCTTTTACTGGTTCTTTTGCATTGTTAAGTAGGTCTTTCATTTCAAAATAAGTCCTATTATTCTCATGATAAAAATCTTTTACAGCATCACTAGTAATGGCTTCTATACGTCTTATTCCAGATGCTACAGCGCCTTCAGAAACAATTTTAAAGTGCCAAATATCTCCTGTGTTTTCAACATGAGTTCCTCCGCATAATTCAATAGACTGCCCAAAACGTACTGAGCGTACCGTATCTCCATATTTTTCTCCAAACAATGCCATTGCTCCCTCATCAATAGCTTGTTGCATTGGGATATTTCGTTTCTCTTGTAAAGGAAGTTTTCCGTCAATACGCCTGTTTACAAAGTTTTCTACTTCTCGTAACTCATCTACTGTTACTTTAGAGAAATGAGAGAAGTCAAAGCGCAAGTATTTCGAATGCACAGCACTCCCTTTTTGCTCGACATGAGTTCCTAAAATTTCACGTAGTGCTTGGTGTAATAAATGTGTTGCTGTATGGTTGCATTCCGTTCTAAAACGTTGCTTTGCATCAACAGTAGCTTTAAATTTTTCATTAAGATGCTTAGGTAGGTCTTTTGCAAAATGAACAATTACATTGTTCTCTTTTTTGGTGTCTACAATATATATTACATCTCCATGTGTGTCTTCTAAATATCCTTTATCACCAACTTGGCCTCCACCTTCAGCATAAAAAGGAGTAAGATTAAAAACTAACTGATATAGTTCTCCATCTTTTTTGGAGACTACTTTCCTATAGCGGGTAATTTTTACCTGAGCTTCTAGCATATCATACCCAACAAACTCTTGCTCTTCATCTTCAATTAAAACAGTCCAATCATCAGATTTTAATTCTGATGCTTCTCTACCTCTATCTTGTTGTTGTGCTAGCTTTTCTTGAAATGCAGCTTTATTATAGGTAAATCCTTTTTCTTTTAGAATAAGCTCTGTTAAGTCTTCAGGAAATCCGTAGGTATCTTTTAATTCAAAAACTTTTGCGCCCGCTATTTCTTTTTCAGAAGCAGTAGCAACTATTCTGTCTAAAAGCACTAACCCTTGTTCCAGAGTTCTTAAAAAAGAAGTTTCTTCTTCTTTAATTACATTTTCAATAAGCTGTTTTTGTTCTTTAATCTCGGGAAAAGCAACTCCCATTTTTTTAACTAGTACGTCCACTAGCCTGTATATAAAGGGTTCTTTTTTATCAAGAAAAGTAAAGCCATAACGTACTGCACGACGCAAGATTCTACGTATTACATACCCTGCTCCATTATTACTAGGCAACTGTCCATCTGCAATAGAAAAAGCAACCGCTCTTACGTGGTCTGAAATTACTCTAATGGCAACATCTATTTTCTCTTCTTTGCCATAATCCTTGTCTGTAATAGTTTCAATCTCTCTTATTAAAGGGGTAAAGACATCTGTGTCATAATTTGAAGTCACTCCTTGTAAAACCATACATAAGCGCTCAAACCCCATCCCTGTATCAATGTGTTTATTTGGTAAGTTTTCTAAGGAGCCATTTGCTTTACGATTGTATTGCATAAAAACAAGATTCCAAATCTCAACTACTTGTGGATGATCCATATTAACAAGTGACTTCCCGTCTACTTTTGCTTTTTCTTCAGCAGAACGAATGTCCACATGTATCTCACTACAAGGTCCACAAGGTCCTTGATCGCCCATCTCCCAGAAGTTATCTTTTTTGTTTCCTTTTAAAATTCGGTCTTCGGCAATGTATTGCTTCCAGATATCATATGCCTCTGTATCCATCTCCAGATTATCGGCATCGTCGCTCCCTTCAAAAACGGTAACATATAGAATGTCCTTATCTATTTTGTAAACTTCAGTAAGTAGCTCCCATGCCCAAGCAATCGCTTCTTTTTTAAAGTAATCACCAAAACTCCAATTACCAAGCATTTCAAACAAGGTGTGGTGGTATGTATCATACCCAACCTCTTCAAGGTCGTTGTGTTTCCCACTTACGCGTAGACACTTTTGTGAGTCTGAAATACGATTGTTTTTAGGTTGTGCATTTCCCAGGAAATACTCTTTAAAAGGCGCCATCCCAGAGTTAACAAACATTAACGTTGGGTCATCTTTTAAAACCATTGGAGCAGATGGAACAATATCATGCTGTTTTGATTTAAAAAATTCTAAAAATTGAGACCGTACTTCTTGAGATTTCATTCGTATAAAATATTTAATAAATAAGAAGATGGAATGCCTTTAAAATAATCATCTTCAGTATTTTTTATTATAATAAATTAGGCATTTTACAGCAACTATTTAATTCAGAAAAATGCTTAAATAGCTAGGTTAACAAACAATTTCTATCTTTGTGTAACGTTTGTGCATGCAACACTACCTATCAACGAGCAAAAATAAGTTTTTTTAGTTTATGTCTAAGGTTAAATATTACTACGATAGTGAAACGCTCTCTTACCGAAAAATAGAGAAAAAGAAAGGGCGTAAACTTGGAATATTTCTATTAAGTCTAGTAGGAATGCTACTTAGTGGATTTTTATTATTGCTAGTTTATCTTAATTTGCCCTACGTTGAAACTCCTAAAGAAAAGGAACTAAAACGGGAACTTGCTAATATGGAGTTTCAGTTTGAGTTACTGAACAAAAAAATGGAGCAAGCAGAAAATGTACTTGCCGAAGTAGCAGAACGTGATAATAACTTATATCGTGTTTATTTTGAAGCTAACCCAATTCCCGAAGAACAACGTAAAGCAGGTTTTGGTGGAGTAAACAGATATAAAATTTTTGAAGGTTTTGATAATTCTAAGTTAATTACAGAATCTAATAAGCGTCTTGATATATTAACACGCCAAATTGTAGTACAGTCTCGTTCACTAGACGAAATAGCAAACCTAGCCGAAGAAAAAGAAGAATTACTCGCTGCAATACCAGCAATACAACCTGTTAAAAATGAAGATTTAACCCGTATGGCATCTGGATACGGATACAGGACCGACCCATTTACTAAAGCCAGAAAGTTTCATTACGGGATGGATTTTACTGCGCCACGAGGAACGCCGGTATATGCCTCTGGCGATGGCGTTGTAACTAGAGCAGACAATACTGCATCTGGATATGGAAATCATATTCGTATAGATCATGGGTATGGATATGAAAGCTTGTATGCACATTTGTACAAGTACAACGTTCGTTCAGGACAGCGCGTTAAAAGAGGTGACCTAATTGGTTTTGTAGGAAGCACAGGTAGGTCTGAGGCACCACATCTTCATTACGAGATTTTTAAAGATAATGAGCGTATTAACCCAATTAACTTTTACTATGGAAACCTTTCTCCTGAAGAGTTTGCAGATATGCTTGAAAAATCTAAACAAGAAAACCAATCACTTGATTAATGCATATAGAGCTTCCTGAAAAACGATATTATAGTATTGGCGAGGTTGCTGATGCATTTGATGTAAACGCGTCATTAATTCGGTTTTGGGAAAAAGAGTTTGATGTTTTACAGCCAAAAAAGAATGCCAAAGGAAACCGAAAGTTTACTCCTCAAGACATTAAAAATTTAGAGCTTATTTATCACTTAGTAAAGGAGCGTGGTTTTACACTAGAAGGTGCAAAAACACACTTAAAAGAGAATAAACAAAAAACACTTTCTAACTTTGAAATTATTAGCAAATTAGAGACTATAAAAGCAGAGTTACTTAAAATTAAAGACCATCTTTAAACACATATATTATGAAAAAATGGATACCCGTTTTAGCCATCCTTGCTATTGTAATTTTTTGGGGAATAACTAGTTATAATGGCTTAATAAGTAAAGACGAAAACGTTGCATCGCAATGGGGAAATGTTGAAAGTTCTTATCAACGTCGTGCCGATTTAATTCCAAATATTGTAAATACTGCTAAAGGATATGCAGAATTTGAACAAGAAACACTCACCAAGGTTATAGAAGCACGTAGCAAAGCTACATCTGTAACAATAGACCCAACTAACATTACACCGGCTCAATTAGAACAGTTTCAAGAAGTACAATCTGGCTTAAGCTCTGCACTTGCTAGGTTATTAGCAGTATTTGAACGCTATCCAGATTTAAAGGCAAACGAGAATTTTAAAGAGCTCATTAACGAGTTAGAGCGTACCGAAAATAGAATTAATGTAGAACGTAATCGCTATAATGAAGTAGTGAATCCTTATAATACCTCAGTTAGAAGCTTTCCTACGTCTTTAATTGCTGGTATGTTAGGGTTTGAGAAGAAAGCCTATTTTGAAGCTGAAGAAGGAACAGACCAAGCTCCTGAAGTAGAATTTGATTTTGGAAGCTAAACTATATGTCTAAAGTTGAAGACTTTTTAACCCAAGAAGAAGAGCTAGCGGTCGTTGAAGCTATTAGAACTGCCGAAAAAAATACCTCCGGAGAGATACGAGTGCACCTTGAAGCACATACAGATAAAGATGTCTTTGACCGCGCTGCCGAAGTTTTCAATTTTTTACACATGGATAACACCAAACAAAGTAATGGAGTGCTTATCTATGTAGCTGTAGAAGACAGAACGCTTGTAATTCTTGGAGACACAGGAATTAATAACCTAGTACCTACCAATTTTTGGCAAAGCACCAAAGATATTATTATAGGGCATTTCAAAAATGGAGCTATTAAAGATGGATTGGTAGATGGTATTCTCAAAGCTGGTGAGCAATTAAAAAAACACTTTCCATATAGAACAGGAGATACCAACGAACTAAGTGATACCATTTCAGTAGGATAATATGAAACTAAATTTTCAGTACATAAAAATTATACTTCTCTTTTTAGGGATTGTTTTTATTTCTGAAACTGTTAGAGCGCAATATACTATTCCCAAAAAGCCATCAAAAAAAGAGCAGACTTCGTTATATGATGAAATAAATCTTTTATCTACATCACAACAAAATGCTTTAAAAAACAAGTTACTTAACTACGCAGACTCTACCTCAACACAAATTGTGATTGCTATTATAGCTACTACAAAAGGAGAAGATATCTCGTTCTTAGGTGCCAAGTGGGGTCAAAAATGGGGTATTGGACAGGCAGATAAAGACAATGGTATTTTAATCTTACTCGCCAAAGATGACCGTATGGTAGATATTAATACAGGTTATGGTATTGAAACTATTGTAACAGATAGAATGGCAGAGCAGATTATAAACCGAGAGATGATACCCTATTTTAAGTCTGGTGATTATTACTCAGGTTTGGATAAGGGAGCAAATGCTTTAATAGACGCACTAGCAGGCAATTATAAAGAAGATAGATCCTTTAAAAAAGAAGGAGATAGTACAGGTTTTATTATTGCGGTTATTATTTTCTTTATCATAATAATTATTCTAAGAAGTAGAAATGGTGGACGTAATGGAGGTGGCGGAAGTGGTAGTTTGCTAGATGTCATTATTTTAAGTAATATGGGGCGCACAGGAGGTTTTGGCGGCTCAAGTGGCGGCGGGAGCTTTGGAGGAGGTAGTTTTGGAGGAGGCTTCGGTGGCGGAGGCTTTGGCGGCGGCGGTGCATCTGGAGGATGGTAGGTAATTACTAATCAAAAAAGAAACCTCTATTACTCGTTTCTCCTTTTTTACCAAGACTATTAAATTTCCAACTAAAACTTAACATAAAATATTGTTGCAATACTAAACTTTGAGAATCTTGTATAAAGTTTTGAGTAGCGGTCCTTCTAGCATTGTTATTCTGTTTTAAAATATCATACGCTTTAAGAGTAATTGTACCTTTATCTTTTAAAATTGAATAGGCCAATGTACTATTCCAGAACCATACACTCCTTTGAAATACAGAAGCAATATTGGGGTTGTAATTAAAATTAATGTCGTTACGCCACTCCAGCTTTTTTGGTAAAAAAGTAGCAGTTTCAATCCCTAAGTTATGTGTAACAAATTCTACATTATCAAAGGCATCTAGATCAAAAGTATTAATAGAGTAATTAATTCCGTATGAAGGCTCGATTTCAAAAACTTTATCCCATGTAAATGTAAGTCGTAAGTTAGGGTTTAAGGAGTTAGTTTGTGAATTGTATTTTTCACCATCAAAAAAGTTTACAGATTGATTGGTATTAGCTCCTAGTCTCACTCTCCACCTTAGGTTTCTAATGGTATCTAGTTTAATATTTTTACTGTAGCTTCCTGAAACATACCCGTTATAATTTCCATCTACATTTTCAAAAGTAGTAGTTCGTACAAAGTTTTCATCTACTACAGTTTTTGAAGTAGGCCTATCATAACTCACATTAGCACCAATATAAAGGTTAAACCCTGTTCTTTTTTGCCAGTCATATGCGTTAAATCCTGCATACATTCTGTGTTCATTAGAAGGGCGCAAATTAGGATTACCCGTTACAATATTAAGAGGGTCACTTACATCTTGAAAAGGTTGCAGTTGTGTTACACTTGGAGGTGTATTACTAATATTATAGTTTACATACATAGAAACTTTTTTATTAAACCTGTAGTTTCCATATACACGAGCTTCTATGGCATCAAAATCGCGCTCAAAGGTTGTTTCTGGCCTTAGAGCATCTTCATTTTCAAGCGTACGTTTTACATAGGTAGAACTAATATTTATAGATGCTTTTTCACCTCTATATCTAACTCCTAATTTTGGAGAAATCCTGCTATTAGTATATTTAAAATTGGTACTTAAGTCTGAATTAAAAGAAGAATACTCCATTGTATTTTCATCAAAATCAAAAGTACTTTCTATATTTTCTCGAACATCATTACGATAACTAAATTCAGAATACACAAATAACTTTTTGGAAATAATAGGATGTGTATAATTTACGCTTCCATAAAAACTTCTAAAATCTTGTTCGCTATCTGTAAACTGGTCTCTTACTATAGTTTCTGGATTGTCACCAAAGACATTGGTTGTAGATTGTATAAAGTCTTCGCCTTCTTGTTTTTCAAATTCATTTGTCATAGAAACTCGCAAAGAAGCACCATCGCTTCCAAACTTTTTTGTAACATCTAGATTGTTGTTAAAGTTTCTGTTTTCTCCTTCGTCAAACTGTCGTGTATCACTATTGTTTGTAACTGTGTTTTCTTCGTTTAGGGATTCTTCGGTTCTAGAAAAATTACGATTGTTAGTTGTGTATCTAGCAGAAGGCCTAATATTAATTAAAAGTGTACTGTCAATTTTTATGTCAAACTTTGCGTTAATGCTATGATTATCACTATCACTAGTGCTACGTGTGCTGCTATTGGTGAAAAAGCGCCTATCTGGCAAGATGTTTTCACGCTGTGTACTAGTTCTATCCTCGCTACTACCTCCCCCGTAAAAATAATCGGCAGAGACATCTAAGCCTTCGCCAAAATTATCGGCATAATTAGCTCCCGCATTTCTTGAGGTTACTATACCGCTACCTCCACCAAAACTTCGTCCGTCTATATTAAAGGATCCATTACTACTAACCGAAATACTATTAGCTCCTCCAAACATTTTTCTAATCTCTCCAAAACTAAACCCAGACTCATTTACATTATTACCTCCAGCTAATACACTTATGCGTTGGTCGTTATCAAATCTATTAAAAAGACCTGCTCCCATGTAGCGTTCGTCCGTACCGCCACCTGCTGCGACACGTCCAAAAACACCTTTATTGTTTTCTTCTTTTATGGTAAGATTAATGGTTTTATTTTCACCATCACTATCCTCTCCCGCAAAAGCTTCGGCATCCGTTTTAGTATCTGTCACTTGTACTTTTTCAATAATCTCTTTGGTAAGGTTTCGAGTAGTAATGGTAGGGTCATTTCCAAAAAATGGCTTTCCATTTACTAGAATTTTGTTTACTTCTTTCCCATTTACTGTAATTTTTCCTTCGGCATCTACTTCAACTCCCGGAAGCTTTTTTAATAAGTCTTCAACAGTAGCATCTTTTTTAGTTTTAAAAGACTTAACATTAAACTCTAAGGTATCTTTCTTTATAGTAATTGGTGCTCTAGAAGTTAGCACCACCTCATCAAGTGCATTGGCGTCTGGTTTTAATTTAATATTCCCTAAATCTATTTCTTCTTTATCAATTTTTATATTCTGAAAATAGGTCGCTAAACCTACATAAGATATATAAATGTTTAAATTATCGTCATAGGTTTTATCTTCCATAAAAAACCTTCCTTCTTTATCTGAAATTGTGTAGGTAACCAAACTACTATCTTTTACTCTTTCTAAGTAAATAGTGGCAGCTTCTAGAGCTTGGTTTTCAACCTCAGAAATTACAGTTCCCGAAATTTTAAATGATTTGTTTTGTGAAAAGACTGAAACAGAGCATACTACTAGAAGTAGTAGGAATAGTTTATTTTTCATGCAATTTGTTAGTTAGTTTTGATTGATTGAATCTATTTTGTTAACGACTCATACCTGCCATTATTTCAAGAAGCAGTTATAAATAATGCATCAAAAAAGATACCGTAAACACAATTTTAATCTAAGTAACTACGAATCAGACCCTAAGGCAGCAAGCAAAAATTCTTGTTTTATAAAAGATATATCGCTTTGTATTTGAGTAAGTTTTGTTATTGAAGCAATAAGTGGAAAACCTTTAAAATGATATTCTAACCATTCTACATCCATCCCTGAAGCATTTTTTACAGGGCGTGTGTCAAAGGTTTTTAAGACAAATTGATAGGTTTGGGGGCTTATTTTTTTAAGTTCCTTGGTAGATTGTTTATACTTCTTAATATTTTCAACAAACAATAATCCTTCCTCTGAAAGTGTTGAGCCATTAAAAAATAAGGTGTCAAAATAATTGGAGGTGTCCATTTTACTAAAGTCATCATTGAAACCCCGAGTTGCACCATTTTTTAAATCTTCTATATAGGAAGTTAACTCCTGTGATGCACTATCAAGTTTTTTTATTCTTTCGGCATAAATAGAATATGATATTACTTTTTCTTGCAACGAATCTATTTCTATAGATCTCGTGGTATTATTCTCTATCATTCTTTCATTTAATGTATTGAAAGACTCTAGCACTTCAGTATTACAAGCTCGTAAAATAAACATAACTCCTAATGCTAGCAGGAGACCAATTACCATTAAGACTAAATAACTTTTTTTCATTAATTACTTCTTTGTACACAAATAAGAACTCCTGTAAAATCAAATTCTTATTAATTAAATATAATAAAAAAAGACTGCCCTAAGGCAGTCTCACAAAACTTAAAACTAGTTTTATCATGAAAAAAATCATTTTTTCTTTACTTCGAAAACACTAATAGGATTTGCTTTATTGCATCTATTTTTCATTTTGAGAGGTCTAAATTTAAAAGCGATTTTTATATCATTCTTTTTAAAATCATCTTCCAGGTTGATGGGATCATAAAAAACTTCTTCATTTTTATTTGTAACTTTAATTGTATAGTTACAATCGTTCTCATCTACAGAGTAAACAATGGTTCCAATAGTAAAGCCATTAGCCATATCCTTTTTCCCTGAACAACAAGAAGTCACTATTCCAAGTAATAAAATAACTGTTATACTAATTTTCATTTTTTTATTTTACAATTATCTTCTTTGTTAATTTAGTCTTTGCATTACCTATCTCAACAATATAAGTTCCGCTACTTACAGAGGATAAGTCTATTCTTGAAAGGTACACTCCACCAACTTCCTTAGTAACTTGGTTTTGATATACTTTTTTACCGCTAATATCAAAAACTGAAAGTTTCAAAATATCGGAAGTTGTTTGAGTATCTAATTGTAAGTTAAATATATTGTTATCACTTGAATATATCACCAAGTTTGATGTAGCAGCATCAAGTTCATCTACTGAAAGTGTTTCAGAAATTTTAAAAGATGCTATTCTTGTCTTTCGAGGTTCTCCAGAGTATTCCCCAGTAAACCAAAAAGTCAAATCGTCTTCAGGGTCTCTTACTAGTTGAGAATAATCACCGTATCTAGCATTGGAAGTTATAGAATTATCACCTTCAACAATTACTGTTTCTGCAATTGTCATTTGCCCTAAAACATCATCATCAAATCTTCCAGTATAATATAATGAAGGAAAAGTAGTAGCTCCAGTTTTAGTATACCCCAAACCAATATTACCCTCTTGATCCATTGCTATAGCTGATAAAAACACACTTTCTCCTCCAGCATCTTGATAAGTTCCTTCTTGATAAAGCGTCCACGGCGCAGCAGATGTTAATCTCCTTAGTTCTACCCATCGTATTCCAGATATTCTACTACCATCTGTTACTTCAACAGGAAAGTTAAATAAAATAGACTCGTGAGTACCAAAATTATATCTATGGGCTTGAAAGTACATCGCAAATACTATTGGGTCTATTCTTTGAGTAGTCCCTGGTTGCTCTAATACTGCAAAACTATTTCCCCCAGTACCTTCTAAAAAAGAATCGAAAGCCGATAATGGTATTTCAAGTGGTGTTGAAACTGTAGCAGCACCTGGGTTTGACCAATCTATATCAAAATCCCATACTTTAACATGGTCCACAGTTACTCCTGGCCATGCATCATCTTGAAACCAAACAATTGGGGCAGGTCCAGCTGCAACACCTGCTCCTTCTGAATGTACTGGCTGGGGAGCTTGAAAACCCCCAGTTCCAACATAATTAGGCAAAGTTAATGTTGCAATCTCTGCAGTAGGATCCCCATCCAACATTTTCTGTCTATTAAATGCAAAAAAGGTTCCTGAATCTGTTGGGCTAAAATTCCCAGTTACAACATAACTATTTCCCCATATACCATAATGAGGGTAATCGTTTTCTACTACATCATAACTATAAACAGCATAACTACCTGTTGGGTCTGATGTTGTTGAAACCGCAATTTTAAATTGGTTATCGTCTGGTAATTGAAATTGAGAGATAAACCATCTGTCTGCTTCTCTATCATACAATACTACTGGGTCACCAGAGATAACTCCGCCTAGAGGATCATTAATATCCTTTGGAAAGCCTGTAGCTTCAACTCCATTTTTATCATAAACAGTCCAAAGACCATTAGTCATTTGTACAATATGATTTGGACCAACTGCTGCTGAAGGGTCTGGCGGACTAACATCCAAATTAATGCCGTCAAAGTTTTCTATAGGTGTTTTTCCTGATATAGAGCCAGGTTCATTCTGAACTAATGGGTCTTGTGTAGAGCTACTTTTCGATATAGTATTAATAAATTTAACTTTATTATTGTTTTTAGAACTAACTCCATTACGAGGCACTTCTCTTTTTTGAATTGACTCTGGATTAACTTGCGGATAGCTAGTCATGGGTGCAGTTACAAAAAAATCGTCAGGCTGGTTTACCTCAACAATATTCCCGTCATTCTCTGTTTGTGAAAACAGAAATAGTGTACTAAATAGCGCACTACATAAAAAGTAATTTCTTAGTTTCATAATTAATGTAATTTATAGTCTAATGTGATTTTTGAATATCAACCAAATATCACTTATGCAAACTATAATAACACTAACAACAACTACTCACTTACTACGCACACTAATAAAAAATTTAAAAATCTATTCCAGAAAGTTATTTTATCTATTAAACTTTCGGTTTAAAAAATCTTTTAGAGTTTCCTTACTGCTATCAACACCTAACTTTTTTGCAACTCTATATCTTTTACTTTCTATAGCTCTTAAAGAGCGCTTAGTGAACATTGCAATTTCCTTATTTTTAAAACCAGTTAGTAAGTAGTAGCAAATTAAAACTTCAAGGTCATCTAACTGAGGAAAATCCTTTTCGGCTTGTAGAAAAAAGTCTTCATTAATAGAACTAATTACTTTTAGGTGATCATCACTATTAACAAAATCGTTTTGACTTAAATGAATTTTTTTATAAAGATTATTGATGCTCTTTCTTTGCTCATTTAGGGAATCCATCAATGCAATTTGTTTCACATCTTTTCTAACAGAAACAAGAAACTCTTCTAGTTCTACATTTTTTACAGCTAATTTTTCTTGTTTAGATCTTAAGTTTTGAAAGCTGCTACTTATATCTGATATCTGATACTCTTTCTTTTTAATCTTTTTAAAATATAAAATGAGTAATACCAACAGCAGCGCTATACCAGCAAGTAAAAAATAAATATATCTTCTTGTTTTTTGTTTATTAATCGATTCTTCGTTTAACACTAATTGCGTTTCAGAAAGTTCCTCAATCAAATTAACAGAAGAAACACTTGCCTTTTCTAAGAGAGATTTGTTAAACCTCCCTAAAGAATCTAGATAAATTTTTTCCTTTTCCAGATTGTTTGTAAGTCGATAATACTTTATGTAATCTTCATACAATTGTTTTTGTACATTAATGTCCTTACTGCCTTCCTTTAGGTAGATTCCATCTAAATAATATTTTACAGAATCTAGATTTTGATACTTGAAATAGTACTCGACAAAACAAGTTTTGATTGAATTATTATAGGTTAAATAGTAATATGGCTCGATATATTCATTTCCTTCTAAAGATTTATAGATTGAATTATATTCGTGAGCCTTATCAATATCTCCAAGGTGCAAATAATTTGATGTTAAAAGAAAAATTGCAAACGAATAATACATTTGGTCGTTTTCAACATTCTTATAGGTTTCAAGGTCTTCTAGAACCATCGAAATGCTTTCTTCCGCCTCTGAATTCACGTACTTTGCATAGGCTGGAAACTGCATAACATCTAATAGGCCAGAAGTATCTTTGATCTTGGTATAGTATCTTTTAGCTTTTTCAAGATATGTATCTGCCAAAGAATCTTTTTTTATTAGATAAAAATTAGAAGCTAAATAGCCAGAAGATTGAGCTGCCACTTTATACTCTTTGTACTTTTCTGCGTATTGTAGTGATTTAGCAAAATTCAGCACAAAGGCTGTGCGGTCATAATCTTGATCTGCAATTTTACCTCGTAAGAAATAGTATGTTCCCAGTAGACTTTTTAACTTAGCTTCGGAAGGATTACTAATGGAATCTAAATAAGCTCTTGCAAGTTCAGGTTCATTATCAATGTTTTCAGCAGCTAAAGCAACATAACGCTCCTGTTTCTGATCAATTTGAAATGCATATCCAGTACTAAATGAAATAATAAAAAGCGTAAAAAAAACAGATTTCATCTTACTGGTTTGTTTTACTTCTTTCGCATATAAATGGTAATAGGAACGCCCGTAAAATCAAACTCTTTTCTGAGTTTATTTTCTATAAAGCGCTTATAAGGGTCTTTTACATACTGTGGTAAATTTGCAAAAAATGCAAAGCTTGGATAAGGGGTTGGTAATTGTGTGCAGAACTTTATTTTTACATATTTCCCTTTGTACTGTGGTGGTGGTGTTGCTTGTATAATAGGCAACATAGTATCGTTTAAAGCACTTGTTTTTACCTTTTTGCTTCGGTTTTTATAAACCTCAACAGCAGTCTCTATTGCTTTATAAATACGTTGTTTAGTATGAACAGACATGAATACAATAGGCACATCTACAAATGGCTCACATTGCTTTTTAATGTACTTTTCAAACTCTTTTACACTATGATTATCTTTTTCAATTAAATCCCACTTATTGGCTAAAATTACAATTCCTTTATTGTTACGCTGTGCCAACCAAAAAATATTTTGCACTTGCCCATCAAAACCCCGCGAGGCATCAAAAACTAAGATTACAACATCACAATGCTCAATGGCACGCACACTTCGCATTACGGAATAAAACTCAAGATCTTCTTTTACTTTACTCTTTTTACGAATTCCAGCTGTATCTACGAGATTAAACTCAAAACCAAAACGATTGTATTTAGTATCTATACTATCTCTAGTAGTACCAGCAATATCTGTAACGATATAGCGCTCTTCTCCAATAAGTGCATTAATAAAAGAAGATTTTCCAGCATTGGGTCGTCCTACTACAGCAAAACGAGGCAAGGTATCTTCTTCTTGCTCTGGCTCATCTGGAAGCACTTTAACTAAGTCATCAAGTAAATCTCCTGTACCACTACCATTAATACTTGATATAGTATAATATTTTTCTACACCTAGTGAGTAAAACTCTACTGCATCATTTTCTCTACTGGAACTATCTACTTTATTTACTGCTAAAAAATAGGGTTTCCTGGATTTACGAAGTAGCTCTGCTACTTCTTGATCCATTCCTGTAACTCCATTTTCAACATCTACCATAAAAACAATAGCATCTGCTTCATCTATTGCAAGTTCTACCTGCTTATCAATTTCAGCTTCAAAAATATCATCGCTTCCTACTACATAACCTCCTGTGTCTATTAACGAAAACTCTTTTCCATTCCAGTCACTTTTTCCATAATGACGGTCACGAGTAACCCCACTTACAGCATCTGTGATAGCCTCACGACGTTGTATTAATCTATTAAATAAAGTGGATTTACCTACATTGGGTCTTCCTACAATGGCAACTATACTCATGGTGGTGTGTTTATAACTTGCAAAGGTAGTACTTTAATGCAAAAGCATTGATTTAATTAGAACGAAGTTATCTTTTAAAAATCCCAAAGAAATTTCAAAATTTAAAAGAAGCTCATAAAAAATAAAAGAATAAAAATATATGAAGTCTGCTTGTACTATTTATGTTATTTGGTATTTGATTTTTTTTATTTCTGGTTGTATCCAAAACGTTTTAACTGTCTAGCATCACTTCGCCAGTTTTTATTTACTTTAACGTAGAGTTCAAGGTGAATTTGTTTTCCAAAGAATTTTTCTAAATCTTTTCTAGCTTCCATTCCAACTCTTTTTAACGCACTCCCCTTATGACCAATTATAATTCCTTTTTGGGTCTCACGCTCAACCATTATTATACTTCTAATTTTAATAATATTCTCTTCTTCAAAAAACTCTTCGGTATCTATTTCAACAGAATATGGAATTTCTTTCTTGTAATGAACTAATATTTTTTCACGAATAGATTCGTTTACAAAAAAACGTTCTGGCTTATCGGTTAATTGATCTTTAGGATAAAATGGAGGAGATTCTGGAAGTAATTCGATTATTCTATTGAAAACTTCAGTTACTCCAAAATTTTTCAATGCAGAGATGGCAAATATTTCTGCATTAGGTACTTTTTCTTGCCATAGCTTTACAGCATCTGCAAGTAAGGCTTCATTTCCTTTGTCTATTTTATTCAGCAGTAATAAAACAGGTATTTTTGAGGAAGTAATCTTTGCAAAAAAAGCTTCGTCTTTTAATTCTTTTTCGCCTAGCTCAACCAGATAAAGTAATACATCTGCATCATCGAAAGCAGATTTTACAAACTCCATCATACTTTCTTGAAGTTCGTAGGCAGGTTTTATTATTCCTGGAGTATCACTTAGTATAACTTGAAAATCATCTCCATTAACAATACCTAAAATTCTATGTCGAGTAGTTTGCGCTTTGCTTGTAATAATAGATAATCGCTCTCCAACAAAAGCATTCATCAAAGTGCTTTTCCCAACATTTGGGTTTCCTATAATATTTACAAATCCTGCTTTGTGCTTGGGTTGTACCATAATACAAAGGTAGTAGAATTATTATGCAGTTTACAGCATTAGGTTATTGTTATTTAAAATAAACAAGAACTAACGATACGATTGATATAACTAATGAAAGTATTATGAGAGTATAATTCAATTTTGTGTAAAGCTTACCCGAAATAATTTTTGAACCCCTCCAAGTAAATAATGCAGATACAACTAGACTGGGAATTGAATAAAGTAGCACAAACCAATACACCCAAATATAACTAGTAAGAATTGCAAATACTGCAAACACACTAGCAATAACATTATATACAACAAACTGTTTTTTCTTGTTTGTATTCTGTTTAAAAATCAAATTATCTAATAGTAAGTAACAACATATTCCAAAACCTGCAATAAGCAATCCCAATAATAATATTCCCATATTCGTGTAGATTAATTATATCAAAAATGGAAAAAATGCAACATATAATCAATACGCTAATTGCCTTATTAAGAAATACTAGATTTTGGGTTTATTTCTAGTTCTGTCATACATCACTATACTTCCAGCAACAGCCACATTAAGACTATACTCTGAAGGAAATTGAACTAAAAAGTGAGATTTCTCAATAGCTTCCTTAGACAACCCGTGGTCCTCGGCACCAAGTAGATATACGCACCGTTTTGGGTGATTAAAACTCTCTAACGACGATGCCTCTTCTGTTTTTTCAACACCTACAATTCTAACTCCTTTAGGTAGGTGTTTAAAGAAGTCTGCAAAAGTTTCATAATGAAAATAAGGTAACGATTTTACTGCATTGTGTGTATCACTAGCTTGGTTTGCATAGCGCTTACCAATTGTAAAAATATAACTTGCCCCAAGGTTTTGAGCGGTACGCCATAACACACCTAAGTTTTCTGGTGTTTTTCCATGAAGAATCCCAATACCAAAAAACTCTGTTGTAAAATTGTTAGGTTGCATAAGTTAGAGGTTACCTTCTAGGTAATTTACCAGGTTAACCCCAAAACTAAATAAAATTTACATTTACAAAAAACAGGTAGTTTATTATGGCATTCCACCAACTAATTCCATTTTCACAAACTTTCCAGATTGTTTTAGTGCCTTAACGGCTTTATTGAGGTTAAGTGTAGCCCTTAATTTTGTAGCAACAGATTGTTTTTCAATTTCATCCACAATATCTGGGACGCTATCTATCATGTTATTAATTTGCTCTTCTAACATTTCTAGTTGGTCTTTTTCTGCAGTTGTTTCTGTATCTTCAGCTTCTTGTGTCGCACCATAATGAAAGTCGAAGGTTGTATTATAAATAGTAAAAGCAGATGTAACAAAGTTATCTACACTTTCAACCTTAGTACTCTTTTTAGGTGGTTGTAATCTCTTTTGGGAAAATGCAGTCCCAAAAACCAGAAATGCAATTAAAATTAGTAGTATTTGTTTCATGGCCTAATGTGTTAATTATAAGCGCAATGTAATCACAACAACTAAAGAAAGTATCTATTAAATCTATTACAAAGTAAAAATGTATGATTTCTAGTAGAGAAAGAAAAGAAAGTGATTAAAATAAAAAATCTTTGAAAAGTTAACGGGTTTTAAGGTTTTGAAACTCCAAGATTACACTATTTCTGTAATTTTGTGTACACCTACTATAATGTAACCTTTTGCAAAGGCCAACCAAAATCACATTGAAAGGTTAGGCTAGATATTTGAATAAGAGTATGCAAGCAAAAAAACAACTAGATTTGGTTTGTGTCAAATTTATAATAGTAGGATTATAAAATATTCAATTTATGAAAATAAAAATTTTACCACTAGCATTCATTTTTTTATCCACTTGTCTTTTTGCTCAAACCACTCTGGATGAAAAAAAACTTGATAAAAAACTAGAGGCTTTACAGGAGGCTACACAAACAGTTGGGTTTTCAGTTGCTATTGTTCAAGGCAACAAATTGGTTTATGCTAAAGGATTTGGGTATAAAGATTTAGAGAACAAGTTAAAAGTAGATGAAAACACTTTGTTTCCCATTGGTTCCACTTCAAAAGCCTTTACAACTGCTTTATTGGGAATCATGGAAGATGAAAAAGGGTTAAAATTTACAGATAGTCCAAAAAAGTATATTCCAGAGTTAGAATTTTACAATAACGATTTAAACAACAACATTACCATAGAAGATATGGTGAGCCACAGAACAGGCTTGCCAAGGCATGATATTTCATGGTATTTATTCCCTACAGAAAGTAAAGACAGCCTCTTGGCACGAGTAAAATATCACAAACCTTTTACAGGAATTAGACAACAATGGTATTACAACAATTTTATGTACTTGGCACAAGGCTTAATTGCAGAAAAGTTAACAGGTAAAAGCTGGGAGGATAATATACGCGAGCGATTTTTTAAGCCTTTGCAAATGCACTCATCCAATTTAACAATTAATGAATTAGAGCTATCGGCGAACCGTTCCAGAGGATATGCTTTAGAAAATTTTACAACAAATAAAATTACGCCCTATTATAATATAGCAGCTATAAGTCCTGCAGGAAGTATAAATAGTAGTGCGAAAGAAATGGCAAACTGGGTAAAAGTCTGGCTAAATGAAGGTAAATTTAATGGCGAACAAGTCCTTCCAGAAGCTTATGTTAAAAAAGCGATTAATCCACTAATGCTTGTAGGCAAAGGTATTGCAGATGAAAAATTTCCAGACCAACATCTTAATAGTTACGGGTTCGCTTGGTTTACTTCATCCTATAAAGGCCACTATAGATTAGAACACGGAGGAAATATTGACGGTTTTTCAGCAAATGTTTCGTTTTTTCCAACCGATAACTTAGGTATCGTAGTGCTTGCAAATCAAGATGGATCTGCCTTACCAATACTTGTAAGAAATGCGATTTCAGATGAATTACTTAAATTGAAAAAAACAGATTGGGTAGCTTATTATACTGAAAAAATAAGCGAAGTTAAAAAGCAACAAGAAGAAAATAAAAAAACCGAAGAAGAGACTAAAATTTCAAACTCAAATCCAACACACAGCTTAGTAGAATACACAGGTAAGTACAAACACAAAGGCTATGGCACAATTAATCTTGAAGTGAAAAACGATTCACTATGGGCGAAGTTTACCCGAGAGAAAGCATATTTAAAGCATACGCATTATGACATTTTTAAACCTCATTTAGTTAAAAACAATAAAGTAAATATTGAAGGTGGACTAGGCTTTAATTTCAATTTTAAAACTAATGATTTAGGCGATATTGATGGCGTACATATAAAATTAGAACCCACTCTAGAACCACTCTTTTTTAAAAGAAGTCCAAATGAAGTATCTGTTTCTGAAGCTGAATTAAAAAAATATGTTGGGAGTTATTACCTTTCTGGAGCAGAATTAAAAGTTTCATTGAAAAATAAAAATCTAACACTTCTTGTACCACAACAACCGGAATACACCTTGATTCCCGTAAAGGAAAATGAATTTGTTATCAAAGGCTTATCGGGGTACAAGGCAGAGTTTAGTGGCAAAGACCTTATTTTACACCAACCTAGCGGAACTTTTACTGCCACAAAAAATAACTAGTTTATTATGAAATCTCTTGGCTATGTTTTAATACTATTCATTTTTTTGTCTTGCGGGCAAAAAAAAGATACTAGCAACACAACTTATGATATTGTTATTGAAAACGCCAGAGTTATCGACCCAGAGACTAGTACAGATCAAGTTTTAAACGTTGCAATTTCTGGAGATAAAATAGCAGAAATAAGCACCCATAAGCTAGCGGGTAAAAAAATGATAGATGGGAATGGTAAAATACTATCCCCCGGCTTTATAGATTTACACGCACACGGGCAAACCAATAAAGAGAACGAATATCAGGCTTTTGACGGTGTTACAACAGCGCTAGAATTAGAAATTGGTATTGACACACTTAAACAGTATTATCAAGCCAGAAAAGGAAACGCTTTAATTAATTTTGGTGCATCTGCTTGTCAATTAGCATACAGAAACAAAGTTATTGCCAATAGCGACAGGGTTTATAGAACTATTTATGAAGAGCTAAAAGATTCTGCTGCAACTGTTGCATTACCTAAAAAGAAATTTAATACAC
The DNA here is from genome assembly GCF_031846325.1 of Patiriisocius hiemis. Taxonomy (NCBI): domain Bacteria; kingdom Pseudomonadati; phylum Bacteroidota; class Flavobacteriia; order Flavobacteriales; family Flavobacteriaceae; genus Patiriisocius; species Patiriisocius hiemis. The sequence goes on from NZ_JAVRHZ010000005.1 coordinate 29,266, forward strand.
TTAGAAGTAAACTAAAAGATGCTTTAAACAATGGTGCTATAGGAATTGGAGTACCTGTAGGTTATTTGCCAAACGCATCAATTGAGGAAATTGAAGACATTTATGCTTTTGCGGGAGAACATAATTTACCCGTTTTCTCACACATTCGAGAAGGAGGAGCCATTGCATTTCAGCAAGCCATAAGCGATGCCATTTTAAACAAAACGCAATTACATCTTTGCCACTTACCTAGTATGGCTCGAAAGGATATTGATTTCTGTTTACAAGCAGTTGAAAAAGCACAGGCATTAGGTTTTCCTATTACTACCGAATTGTACCCCTACACCGCTGGCAATACTGAAATTGGTTCAGCAATTTTTAATGAAGGTTGGCAAGAACGACTAGGCTGTGTATATAAAGACCTACAATGGGTTGAAACAGGCGAGCGTCTAACCCCTGAAACATTTAAAAAATACAGAAAACAAGGCGGCTCTGTAATTGTACATATGATGAAAGAAAATTGGGTAGATGGAGCTATAAAATCAAGTTCTACAATGATTGCTAGTGATGGTGGCGGCTACTCACCCTTAGGACACCCCAGATCTTCAGGAACTTTTTGTAAAACAATTAGAGAGTATGTAAATGAAAAGAATATAATAAGCATTAATTCTGCTATTGAAAAAATGACATTAATGCCTGCGCAAGTGCTTGAAGATATTGTTCCAGATATGAAATTAAGAGGTAGAATACAGGTAGGAAGCTATGCAGATTTATTACTTTTTGAACTAAACAAAGTAAAGGACAATGCTACTTATACTAGCGGTTTTGAAAAATCATCAGGAATGAGTTACGTGATCGTAAACGGGAAAATACTCATTAAAGAAGGAGTGTTACAAGAAAAAACATTTCCAGGGAAAGCCATAAAAAGTGACGTACAGCTATGAAATCGGCAACAGTTATCGGTTGTGGAATTGTCGGGTTAACTACAGCCATTAAATTACAAGATGAGGGTTTTAACGTTAGGATAATTGCAAAGGAACGTTTCAACAAAACCCTTTCAAGCAAAGTAGGAGCAATTTGGTTTCCTTTTGAAGTTTTTCCTAAAGAAAAAGCAAATCATTGGGCAAAACTCGCTTACGAGGAATACCAGCGAGACATTAAACCCGGAAATGGTATTGCACTAATTCCCTTTATAACAGCCTACAACAATGAAAGCAATACAGATTGGACACTAATAATGCCCAAAGGCACAACCAAAAAAGCATCTAAAGATGAACTTCCTAAAGGAATACAAAAAGCTTTTATTTCAATAGTTCCCTTAGCAGAACCCCAATTGTATTTACCCTATCTTTTTCAACGATTTACAGAGAACAATGGGACTTTCTTACAACAAGAAATTTCTGATTTGGAAGAAGCATCAAAGCTTGATAAATTAGTTGTGAACTGTACAGGCTTGGGTGCAAAAAAGCTTTGTAACGATGATGATTTACAGCCTATGCGAGGACAAATTCTACGTTGTAAAAAAATGGATATTCCCTCATGTGCAGATTCCACGAAGCAGGGCGCATTGAGTTACGTGATAAACCGAACGGAAGATTGTGTAATTGGTGGCACAGATTATATTAATGATTACAATTTAAATGTAGAGCAAAGCGATACACAAATTATCATTAATAGACTTTTAGATAACGGGTTATCACATCAAACACCAGAAGTTATTGAAGAGATTGTAGGTCTTCGGCCTAAAAGAAGTGTGGTTCGTTTTGAATTTGATTCGCAATACGCAAACATTTTTCACAATTACGGACACGGGGGTGCCGGTTTTACTGTAGCTTGGGGCTGCGCCATTGAGTTGGCAAAACAAATATTAAAGTAGTTTGAATAGGTGTTTAACCTACTTAGCGAGACAATACACAAGATTGCTAGATATATTTTAAGATGAATGACGAAACCAGAATAAATATAAGGAACAGATGGGTTAAATTGATATTTGAATTGGCTCATTCTGAGTTTCAAAACCGATTGTGGATTGAGGCTGATTATGAAGATTTAGTTGGAGATTATAACGAATGTGTTTGTGGATATTTTGACGATTTGGATTTAGAAAATGGATACACTAACTTTATTGTAAACAGGATTATATCAGAATTCGAATATAATATTGTTAAAGAACTTCACTCTGAGTTTAAAAAATATACAGAACGGATTGAAAAGCAGAATTTATCGGACAAAAATATTCTTAAAGATGTGGAGTGGATTAATATTACAAACATCGGAATAAATACTTGGACTGAACTAAAAAGGAAAACACAATCAAATCTTGATAAAAAATTAATGGCTGAATTGGAAAATAAATATTTGAAATAAAAAACGCCACCCGATATTGTATAACTATAATAACGGCAATATCAAACCGAAAATTAACGTATATTACTTGTAACTGTTGGTTATAGGTAACAGTTAAGAACAAACTATTAGATTAAGAAATACCAGATAAATAAATGGAATGGATATATAATTTTAAAGACCCAATTTTAGAAACAATTGGTGGTAGTATTTTAATTTTTGTAGCAGTTATTTTTTTAACAAGAATAATCGGATTAAGGTCTTTTGCAAAATTTACAGCTTATGATTTTGCATTTACTGTCGCTATTGGAAGTATAATTTCCTCAACTTTAACATCAAGTACCACAATTGTACATGGCTCTATTGCCATTGCTAGTTTACTTGCTCTAACTTTTATTTTTTCTTATCTACAAAGATTATTTCCAACACTCAAATCTATAATCTCAAACCAACCTTTATTACTAATGGATGGAAGTGAAATCCTTCATGATAATCTTAAATATGCAAGAATTGAGAAAACACAACTAATTGCTAAACTAAGAGAAGCCAATGTTATGGACTTTAATCAAGTTCAAGCTGTAGTACTAGAATCTACAGGAGATATTTCTGTTCTTCACAAATCGGATTCGGAATTAAACTTTAACACCGATTTACTTGAAGGTGTAAGGCGAAAACCCTGATAACAAAAAAAGTTAAGTCAATGTAACTAACCACACACAATACGTTGTAGTCCTTTTACAAAATGAAAAATATTCTTAAAATATTACTTCTTAGTCTAATGGTAATTTCCTGCCAAGACAAAGTAAATAACGGAGTTTTACTTACCGAAAATTTACCAAATAATAAAGCTGATTATCAAAAGACCATAATAGGTCAGTTATCCGGTAAATACACATTGGGAAATAATACAACTATAAAAAGTAGGTGGTCTAAAGACGAACGTGAATTAACAAAAAGATACCTTAAAGAGCTAATCTCTACTTTAGGAATTGAAGCCAAAGAACACAAATACACATCACCAAATCTTAATCCGGGAATTGATTTAATCTTTAACCCATTTAAGGGGTCAAATATTTATGGTATTCTTCCTTCCACTAATAATAGTTCTGATTATGTTATTCTTGGAGGACATTATGATAGTGGAAAACGAAATGCACCCGGAGCCATTGACAATGCAACTGGAATAGCACTTATATACAGTGTAGCGAAAGAACTTTCAAGGCTTCAACGTAGAAATAAAAATATTGTTATTGTCTTTTTTGACCAAGAGGAAGAAGAGCTAATAGGCAGTAAAGCCTTTGCCAGATTACTAAAGAAAAAATCATGGAACATACATTCTATCCATTGTTTTGACATGGTAGGTTGGGACGGCGATAATGATAAGGCTATGGAAATATTCTCGGGTACAGAATCCCTAATTAACCTATATAAATCTATAGCTGACCAAAAAGGGATACCAATTAAAGACATAAAAATTAACCCTGTGGGTTATGACAACAGTTCAACAGATTTTGACGTATTTGTCCCTTTCGGTTTTAATGTAATTGGCGCAGGTGAGTGTTTCTATCATAGAGATTCAACCCCATATAAAGACAGCCCAGATGACACCTATGAAACAGTAAATTTTGAGTACCTTTTATCTTGTACAAACCTAATTGAGAACATCGTCGAAAAAATAGTTACAGAATGAATACCACACAACGAAATATTTTAGGCGTTTTAAAGAAGCATTTCGTTTATACGGCCGTATTAGCTATATCATTATTATTCTTTCTTTACAAGGGGTTGACTTATTTAATAATAGGCAGTTATGTTCCGTTTGTCTTAATTTCAGTAGTCGTTATGCTGTTTATTCTTAGTTCTCGTAAATCAGAAAAGTCATTCAAAAAAATTATTACTACTTGGGGAGTTTTGATTATAATTTGGTCTTTTGTCAGGTTATTATTGAGTATAGTGAATCACTTTGTAAAACCTATTCCAGAAAGCCACATATCTAATCAGCTAGGCATTTATAGTTTCATACTTAGTATTCTATTTCTATCTGGGGCTATTTACTTATTAAAATATAAAAGGAAGCTATTTAATAAATAAAGGTATCAGCGTTTTTATAAACCACCTTCAATATGATTCTATAAGGTATAAAATTGTAAAAGGAATCAACAACGTAACTGTTGATAACTCAAAAATACAGGAGTTTATAAGTATGACATATCTCATTCTTTTTAAACCCTTACTCCCCTACATTTGTTATATAATTCTTAACAAGATGAAAAATATACTTTTACCTACGGACTTTTCAGAAAACTCAATGAATGCTATTGACTACGCAATGCGCTTTTTTGAAAATTGGGAATGCAACTTTTATATTCTAAACGTGCAGAAAATTTCAGAATACACCACTGACGATTTAATGACCGCTGCACCTACAGAAACAATTTATCAAAGTATTGCTGTAGATAATAAAAAGTTGATTGATCAACTGGTAAAAAAATTGAGTAAAAAATTTAAATCGCAAGCCTATACCTTTCACGGCTTGTTTGACTATGACGATTTTTTAGATTCTATAAAACAAGCAGTTCAATTTCATAAAATAGACCTTATCTTAGTAGGTTCTAATGGTGCAACAAGTGCTAAAGAACAGCTTTTCGGTAGTAACACATTACAGATTATTCGCAATATCAACTGTCCTACCCTTACCATACCGGACCATTATACATTTTCAAACATTAAGAGTACATTATTTTCCACACAAAAATGTGAGGACTTTTCTTTTCAAGGAATTAATGCATTTAAAGAAATCCTAACGATACATCAATGCGAATTAAATGTTCTGGAGCTTGATGATAATGCCTCATATAAGTCTAGAAGAGAAGATAGTAGTTGTCTTAAGAAACTTTTTCCAGAACACCCCTATACCTACTATAGCTTAAACACCATACCGGGACTTATAGCTGTTAATACTGCAACCCAATTACTGAAAGTAGATTTGCATGCTGTATTTGTTGAAAAAGAAAACTTCTTAGAGCGATTGTTTTTTGGGTCTGAGAATTCGAAAATCCTATACCAAACTTTGGTTCCGTTACTTTTTTTACATAAGTAGAATTATAATGCTGAAGAAATTTATTAAATCAATAAATTTCATTGACCGAGTGCTTCCCAATTGACCAGAAATTTAAATTTTCTATAGTTGTATCTGCAATATTCTTCAGCGCCTCATTGGTTGCGAACGCCTGATGAGGAGTAAGCAATACTTTAGGATGACAAAGTAATGAATGAAGTAATGGGTCTTGAGGCTTATTTTGAGAACGATTATAGAAGAAAACCCCGTGTTCCTTTTCATAGACATCTGTAGCGTACCCACTAATCAACTCGCTGTCCAAAGCTGTCAAAACTGCTTTTGTATCTACTATTGCACCTCTAGCAATATTTACGATAATAGGCTTTTGTTTCAATTTTTGAAAGAATGGCATATTAAATAAGTGATGTGTTTTTTCGGTCAAGGGCAAGCACACAAAGATTATTTCTGCTTCCATGCAAATTACTTCTTTTGAAACATATTCCACATCATAAGAACTGACCAATTTGGCATTACTAATAGTATCATTGGCTAAAATGTTACAGCCAAATCCATGTAAGATTTTCACTAAAACACTACCAATACTTCCAGTTCCTAATATCCCCACATTCTTCCCGAAAAGATTAAAACCTATTAGGTTATCCAATAAAAAATTATATCGAAGTGTTTGGTTTTGTGCATTATTTATTTTTCTGTTATAAGCCATTAATAATGTTATGGCGTGTTCTGCAATTGCATTAGGCGAATAAGCAGGAACGTTGGCCACCCTAATTTTAAGCCTGCGAGCCTCAACCTTGTTTACATTATCATGTCCAGCTGAACGTAAGGTAATATACTCAACACCAAAAGCTTTTAACTTTTCTAGAACTACACTAGAAGCATCATCTGCAGAAAAGACGGAAACAGCATCCTGTCCTAAAGCCATCATTGCAGTTTCTGAGGTAAGCCGCTTCTCAGTAAAGCTTATTTGATGAACACCGGAATTGGCTTTTTTAAGCAATGGTTTCTCAAAAGGTTTTGCGCTATATACAAGTACTTTCATTTCTACAGCAATAATAATTTGTTCTCTTGAAGAGTTTCAAAGAGTATCTTAATATAGGAATTTATGTTGCGGTTTACTTTATCTGCATCCACTACCTCTATTTCCCCACGCCATAATAGTTCACGATCCTTTCCTGGGCAAATGCAGAACAAGGAAGTTTCTGTTTTATATACTTGGTAGCGCTCTTGTTGTTCTTTGTAATAATGGTGTACATTATCGTAAAAGTAATCGTCGAATCTCTGGTAGGCTTTAGCAAAACTTCTGTAGGCATCTACAACCGTTAGTCTACTCTCGCTACCCGTTACCTTAGTAAATAATATAGTATCAAAACCAGCATCTAGTAAACGCTGCTCGATATTATCCAATTGTTCAAGCGATTGTTTGTTATTTGTAAAGGAAGACTCAAAAAAGTCGATACTCTTTACTGCGATGACATCTTTTTTGTCCAACGCATCGGTCATTTTCTTTTCATAAGTACGACGTAGCTCTTTGTCTGCTGTAATACCTACCACAAGAACTTTATTAGCTTCAAAGTTTACTGTCTCTGGATTTTTATACTCTTGTACCAGTTTTGTTGATCCACAACTATTAAGCAAAAAGAGGGAAATTGCGAGACTTACATACATAATTGTCTTGTTCATAATATTGCTTTTTAAAAGTTTATTAATTAAGTAAATGACTTCGCTTTTCGCTTTTCATCAACTTCTTGATTTTTTTAAATAGTGCCTTTTTAGTTTCACGATATTTATTGGCATACATAAATACATCAACTTTCAAATAGTAGTGTATCTCTTTGAATGCAGCTCCTTTAAGTTTATCGGTTGTGTTATCCTGCAAAATTTCGATGGTATTGATATGATCTTTTACCCGTTTTAGTAACTTGGACAGTTCCTTTTCTTCGGTATTTAATTTTCCTACAAGTTTTAAAGAATTGTTATATGCTTCTTCTATAATAAGAGACAAGGTATATTCTTTAATAAGTTTGTCCAGAAAACGCTGTTCATCTTTAATGAATTGTAATTGTGATGCCCATTCCAGGCATTCAGTATGCAATTCTTCAGAAGTGCTCCATTGAACTATTTTATAGGTTATATTTTTCATCTCTGAAATTTTAACGCATTTTTTTTTGTTTACTCTCTTTCATCATAGAGCTCATCATCTTAAAAATTTTGTGTTTGGCATTTTTTACGTCTGAGTGAAAATCCATTACCTCAATCATTAATTTATAATGTACATTCTTGTAGTCTTGCAATTCGTTAGGAACATCAATATCATCTGTCAACACTTGTAAATTGTTCGAGTGTATCACAAGGTTTTTTAATAAGTTCTTCAATCTGTTATCAAAGGTGCGAAGTTCTGCACCTATCCTAACAGCTTCTTCGTGAGGCTTTCCATAAATAAGTTCTAATGTGTGCTCTGCCACAAGGTCTTTTAAAAATTGTAGCTCGTCTTTTAGAAATTTAAGATCTGAAATGGCATTTACAGAATCTGCGTGCAATCCTTTTGTATCACGCCACTCTACATATTTAAAGTTAGTTCTTGTATTCATAATAATAGATTTTAAAAGGCAGAAAACAGCTCCTATTTGCCCGCTTTCAGCCTTTTCAATTAAGAAATTAAACTATCTCAATTATTTTTTTAGGCGGCTCTAAGGCATCTTTGCTTTTAACAAGCTCCATTTTAAGAACCTCGATAGGTAGCTTTTACCTATTTCTCGGTTTACCGAGGTAGGAATTTGAAGTTTACGGTCAAAGGATTTATAACTAAATTCCTTACGAGTATAACCCTCTTGGTTTTCTTCTACCTCTTTATTATGATTTTCTATACACACACGTGCAGTACATCATTTTCTAAGGACACCTCAATATCCTTATTTGAAAAGCCTTGTAGCGCAAATTCAATCTCAAAATTTTCTGGGTTTTCCTTTACATTCATTGCAGGCAAGTTGGCTTTTCTTGTAAAAAAGTCATCTATAAAAAAGTCGTCGGTATCAAACTAATTTGTTATCCCATCACTTATCAAGGGAAATCTTCTTCGGTTAAGCTTCACTAAAGACATAATGCTGAATTTTTATAGGGTTATATGTTATTTTACACTATAAAAATAGCTCTGTACCACAATGTAAGAAATGATAATTATCAGTTTTGTGCTAAATATTATAAAATAGTACCCATTACAAAAGAGCTGTTTTTAAAGTGGGTTTTATATAAAATTAGGCTATGACAGTAACCACATCATTCAAATTTGGCACCGTTACACTCCAAGAAGATATAGCTTCCAGTTTTACCCTGAGTGCTTGTAATGAAGTAGGCTCGCCGTGAATTAAAAATGTGTTTTCAGGTACATTTTTAATTTCGCTCAACCAATCTAATATACCGTTTTGGTCTGCGTGCGCAGAAAGGCTTTCAATGTGTTCAATCTTAGCTTTTACTGGATAAAATTTCCCGAAAAATTTCAGTTCATGTGCACCTTCCAACAGTTGTCGGCCACGAGTACCTTCAGCTTGATAGCCTACCATTAAAATGGTAGTAGATGGTTCATCAATCAATTGTTTTATATATGTTAATACTCGACCTCCCGTTATCATTCCACTTCCTGCAATCACTATTTTTGGTCGTGGATCATCTATAGTTTTCCAGGTTTCTTTGTAGGATTCTATAATATTCATACGATGCTTCATAGCATTGAGCTCTGTTGGAGAGATTTTATGCCAACTGGCAAAGCGTTCAAAGACACTTAAAACGTTATTCCCCATTGGGCTATCTATAAAAATAGGAAGATTTGGGATGCGTCTTTTATTATATAATTTCCAAAGTAAAAACATTAAGGTTTGTAGACGTTCTACGGCAAAAGAAGGGATAATTAAAGTTCCACGATTGTGCACGGTTCTGTTTATGAGTGTAATTAATTTTTCTGAAACACTTTCTTTTGGATGTAATTTTCCACCGTAGGTGCTTTCTAAAAAAAGATAATCTGCCCATTCGGGTTTCTCTGGTGGAAACAACAAAAGGTCATCTTTCCTGCCCACATCTCCAGAAAAAACAAATGTTTTACCATACAATTCTAATTCAATGAAAGTAGCACCAATAATATGACCATTATATCGAAATCGATATTTGATATTTTCTGATAACGAATGCCAAGCGTCTTTTTCTATTGGAACAAATGTCTTAATGGTCCGTTCTGCATCTTCAACACTATAAAAAGGTAATGCCGGTTGGTGTTTAGAATAACTTTCCTTATTGGCACGTTCTGCATCTTCTTCATTTATTTTTGCGCTGTCTAGTAGTATGATTTTAGCGATTTCCAAAGTAGGTGCAGTACCAAGGATTTTCCCTGTAAACCCTTGTTTTACCAGTCTAGGTAAATAGCCTGTATGGTCTAAGTGACCGTGGGTTATCAAAACCATATCTATATTTGAAACGTCAAAACTCAGATCCTTCCAATTTTGTTCTCTTAGCTCTTTTAGTCCCTGAAACATGCCACAATCTATCAAGATATTCTGTTCGGGTGTCTCTAATAAAAATTTGGATCCTGTTACAGTTCCTGAAGCACCTAAAAAATGGATTTTGATTGTATTCACTTTATTATGAATTACATAGCATTGAAATTTCAGAAAGTATCTTAGATTTTCGGTTTTCAGAAATCCCCAAGTGATCTAGGTAAAAGACATCATTTGCCAGTTGTCGACACAAAACGATGTCCCTACTCAGTAAAAACTGCTTTTCCCTGTTTGTCAATAATGTTGAAACTGTGATTGGGTATAAACCCAACCTATCAATACGGTCTTTCAGTCCATTTTCTTTGGGATAATCCCAACTTAGCAAATGAAGTCCCACGCAACTACCATAAGTAAGCGCATCTGCTGTAAAACGAGTATTGGTCACTACCCAACCTTCGTTAGGGCATTTGGAAGTGTTTTTATATTGTCCAATAATATCCCGATATCGCGAATTAATATATAAAGGAATCTTTACATTACAGGTGGTTGTTTTCTCGCTATGAAATTTACACTCAGCTACAATATGTTGTCCATTTTTTGAAGCTATAACATCTACTTCGTGAAGTACGCATTTACCCTGTATAATCTTACCAACCTCTACTTGATAACCCGAATATTCCATTAATGCACCAATAAAATTCTCAAACGGAAATCCTGTAGGACCCAGTTCATATATGGCCTTTTTCAACTTGTACTTAGAAGCATAAATAGATTTGCTTTTTTTCAACATCGCAAATGCCCTATTATAGATTTCTTTGGTAGAAATACCTTGGTACAATTCATCACGGACCACGTTGATGATATTATCAACGGTAACTTCACCGGCTCCACTTCGGTATAGACTATTTCTCAATTTTGAAATAGAGAAGTCTACTTTTTCGCCAGACGACTTTATAATTTTAAAACTTTCCCTTTTCATAAATTAATTACGTAAATCGTGCAATGCTAATACTGGCACCTTGGAATTAAACCCCAATTCCTTAACCATTGGCTTTGAGAAAACAGAACCAAAAAAGTTGTGTTTTTTATTTATAAAAGCAATCATCTCACTATTACGGCTTTGCACAAATATATCAAGCCCTATTTGTATACTGGCATTTTCAAGTATGTGAAAGGTATATTTCAAGCCCTCAAAACACTCTTCAAGTAACGCCTTTTTCTCTTTCTGTTCATCAGAAAGTTTATCTTCTTTTAAAATGTGCAATATTCTTATCGGCGCGTTAGTAATCTTAGCGATTTCACGTAGATAGTTAAGTTCTCTACGTTTATAATGCGTTTTAAAACTTGTAGGGAATACAATTTCATTGGGCTCCTTAAAAGAAATATTTGCCGGAATCATAAATACTGGGCAGTTTCGTACTTTTTCCATAAAATCGATACTGTTACTCCCTATTATGGTATTTACATCATCTGTTTCTCCCTTAGTGGATGCAATAACTATATCTATGTCTTTGTCTTCTACAAGAGTCTTTACCGCCTCAAGAGGTGTATTCAAGACAGACTTTGTAAAGTAAGTATGATTTAATGGAACTTCCAGGGCTTCAATATCTTTAAGTAGTTTTTTGATTGAAGATTCTGAGCGTGTTTTGGCTTGCTCATACCACTGCTCGCCAGGTTCTGGCACCATCATATTATCCAGAGCAAAATTGTTTGTCGTAAACGCATTAAGTATATAGAAATCTACTTCTTCGTTTTTGTATAATTCGCTTGCATAACGAAGTGCGTTCCAGGCATTCTTCGAAAAATCTGTGGGTAATAATATCTTCCTTTTCATCGTACTGGTTTTAAAGTTTATAGATTAAAAATAATGCGGCACGATGGCAACAACTATGATATATATCAGCTCTTGGATGGTAGAATCAAAAATGGTACTGGACTGTATTCGGCTATGTTTTTTACCACAGCTTCACGAAAAAGCGAGATAAAAAAGTTGTGTTTGTAATAGACCATTGCCAGTAGTTCAACATTTTCTTTATTGAGATATGAAGTTACTGTATAATACTTGTCTGTAGTATCGTGCAACCAATGTAATTTTGGTTTCAAGGGTTTTAACAAATCAAGTAATTGGTGTAGGTGCGCCCGTTGATTTTCTATCATTTTTTCTTTTTCGCGAATATGTACAACTTTTACAATTGCATTTTGACTTTCTCCAATAGTTACCAAAGGGTGTAACTCCTCAGCGGTATAGTCTCGTTTAAAACCGGTAGTAAATGCTATCTTTTTTATGGGTGTAAAATTTAATTCTTGAGGAATAATTAATAAAGGTGTTTTTTTGATTTTTTTAATCATCCTTAGGGTGTTGCTACCTATAAAGACCGAAGCGGCTCCTGTAGCTCCCTTGCTGCCCATTACAACAAAGTCTACGTTTTCCTTGAGGACCAATCTATTTATTGCTCTGGCTAAACTTAGCGAAGTAGCAATGGTTTTATATGTATGTTTATTGTTTGGATTGTCCCTTATGATGGCGTGCTTCACTCCATCACATTTCTTTTCATAAGTGTTATAGAGTTCATTAACAATGGCTTCTGTTTTACCAATGTCCACCCTGCTTGAAAGATTACTAACCTGATTTTCAAAAGAGTGTAATATAATAAATTCACAAGTTTCATTTGAAAAGAGTTGTGTTGCATAGTGCAATGCACAATATGCATTTTTAGAAAAATCTGTGGGTATAAGAATTGTTTGCATAATAAAATGATTTATTGCCTGTTTATGGAAGGGATTACCAAAAACGGGACATTAGTATGGAACACAATTTGATTAATTACTGGTTTAAAAAGGATATTCTCTAAAAAGCTGTGTTTGTTGTGAACCATAACCATAAAGTTGATTTTATTCTTAATCTGAAATTTTTCAACTGCTCCCAAGACGTCAGTTCCTTCAGCAATATGGAATAGGTGTGCATTAGTGCCAAAAAAAACGTCTAAAAATTCCTTCGTCTCTTCTTGCTCATCACTTATTGGGGTACCGTAATAGGCATTAAGAATGTGTAATCTTGATAGGTGTGTTTCGCATATGTCTTTAATTAAATCTAGATAGCGATTATTCTTCAGCGCTTTATAATCTGTAGGGAACAGTATTTCTTTAGGTTCTTCAAAACTGAAATTAGCAGGAACTGCCAGTACAGGGATTTTCATTTTTTTAATGGCATACATTGTATGTGTGCCAAGAATTATTTCTTTGGCACCAGTAGCGCCTTGTGTACCCATTATCACAAAGTCAATAGCTTTTTCTTCGGTTATTCGCTTCATTTCAGAAATGAGCATATTAAAGCTAGCTACAGTTATAAAGCTGTGCTTGGAGTTCTTGAAATTGTCATCGAGTTTTTCTTTCAGAGAATTCAATTTTTTCTCGGCATTCTCTTGAGCTACCTTTTGAAGTGTTAAGGCAGAATAACTATCTATCATACTACCTGCACCTACAAAGGCTGGGGTATAGGTATGTAGTAAATAGAATTCGCAAGTTTCATTTTTACATAACTGAAGCGCATATACTATAGCATTGTATGCGTTTTCTGAAAAATCTGTGGGTAGCAATATTCGTTTCATAGTAATCAAGTTTAAATTATACATTTGGTCATCTTGGTAGATTTTGAAGAACCAAAAAAGGTATTTCTATTTCCAAACCTATCTTTTCGATGGTAGAGCGATACAGGATGTTTTCTAAATAAGAATGCCTATGGTTTACCATAACTAGCATATCTATGGAATTATCTTTCAGGCTCTTGTTTACGACAGCTGTAATATCTTCGCCTGGTGCTATTATGTAAGAAGTTTTAACATCTTCGAAACAACAGGAAGTAAATGATTTATTGTCTTTTTGCCGATGTGTTAGCTTCTTTACGTTGGAAATATGAAGAAAATGAACCATCGTGAAAAATCGTTTTACCAATGTATTAATAAGCTCTAACTCCCTTCTCTTAAATGGAAGCATGTAGTCTGTTGGGAAAAGAATATTTTCTAGTGGATACCCATGAAAACCAACAGGAACCACCAGTACAGGGCAACTTACATATTTAATTACCTGTAGTGTCTGGCTGCCAAAAGCTACGTCGTCCTTGTTGGACTTTCCTTTAGTACCCATTACAATAATATCTGCATTGTGTTTATTGGCCAAATAATTAACTTCATCTACCAAACTACCAAAACTTGCTACATATTCATAGGTATGTTTTGGATTTGGCGAGACTTCCAATATTTCGGCAATCACTTTTTGCAATGCTTTTTTGGTACCTTCCTCGCTCTTCTGTTTGTACTCTTCAAAAAAATCACGATCCATTTCAACCGTGTTTTTATAAACCTCATCTGCAAATGCATTCATTATAATGAAGGTACTCTTTTCATACTTAAAGAGTTCAACAGCATAGCGGATGGCATTCTCGGCTGTTTCTGAAAAATCGGTAGGAATGATAATGGTTCTCATAGCATTAGTTTTATGTTTCAATACCAAATCTACTATTAGAAACACCCTTATAAAATGATATTTATCAGCCCTATGGCCAATCATATCAATTATTCAATATGTAGATGGAGGCTATTCGTGTAAAACCAAGAAAGGTATCCGGGTGTGATAGCTTATCTTTTTGACACGAGGATTGAATAAAATACGTTGGAAAAGATTGAGGCTTTTTGCTATCATCACTACCATATCAATCTTAAAAGAACTTATAAAGGATTGTAGTGCATCTTCCAGATTATTGTCCTTTACTACATGAAAGCTATGATCTATCTCAGCAAGGCAATCCTTTAAATATAGCCTATTGGTATTCTGAAAATCGTTTAAAGGTTGTTGATTTTGTGCTACCCTAAGAACTTTGACCGTAGATTGGTGTGGTTTTGCCATACTTAGCAAAGCATGTAGCACTTTATTAGTGTAGGGAATGTTAAAATCTGTAGGGAATCCAATATTTACGGGAGGTGTAAAAGTAGCTTCTTCCGGGATGACTAAAACTGGACACTTCACCTTGGTAATAACTGCTCCCGTGCTACTTCCCACGGTAATTTCTTTTATGCCAGAAGCTCCCTTGGTACCCATTATAATTAAATCTATGGTATTGGTTTTTATATATTCACGAATGCGCTCAATAAAACGCCCTTTAACCGTAGAAGCGATAATTCGATGATTTTTTTTCCTTTTTTTGGCGCTTGCTTGCTCCAGCAGCGTAGCCATTTCGTCTTGTAATTCGTTATCTATTTCATATAAAGATAGGAAGCCCGCTGTATGTAAGTTTTCATCTCTGGGTATGGTGTGGGAAGTCTCAACGTGAAATAAATGAAACGTAATATCTTCATCATTAAAAAACTGAAAGGCATACTCGATAGCATTCCAAGCGTTTAGGGAATAATCTGTAGGAATTAAAATATGTTGCATTACTGTTACTTATAGCACAAATGTATTGGGGAACTATCCAGTAAAGAATGACAATTATCAGTAATTGGAAATAATTAAACCATCATTTCAAGCGCTTTCAAGTTTCTGATAGTAATATTGCGCCCTTCTATTTCTATAAGATTTTTCTTTTTGAATTCAGATAATGTACGTATCAAGCTTTCTGTGGCTATCCCAGCTACACTTGCCAAGTCTGCACGTGAAATCTTGATGGCCTCATCTGGTTTTTTATTGAGAATCTGTGAAAATTGCAAAATAGTCTGAGCCGTCTTTTTACGTACAGAGCTGTATGCCATCTGTAAAAGCTGTTCTTTTATCTCAGATACAGTATCGCTCAATACATTTACCAAGGCAAGGGATACTTTTTGGTTTTTGCCTAAAATATCCTTCAATTTATTTTTTGAAATGCTCGTCAATTCCGTTTCTTCAACAGCAGTAGCAGTTTCTTGATAGGGTATATTATCCTCAAAAGAGGTAAATCCTAAAAAATCATCTGCTTTATGCAATGCTGTAATGAGTTCTTTCCCACTTTCGTCTAATTTATGACTCTTAACAACTCCTTTTAAAATAAGAAAGATATTGTTGGAACGACTTTGTTCTTCATAAATGATTTCCCCTTTTTTATAGGTACTTATATCGCCATTATCATCAAAAAAATTCTTAAGTTCGTTTAAGTCCCGAAGGTCGCCTTCACCTTCTACTTTTTTTGAGGGTTGGGAAATGGCCTTTGCCAAGATTTCTGCTTTTGCCAACCTACTTTCAATAGCACTCATCAACTCATCTTCCTCAAAAGGTTTAGTAAGATAATCATCAGCTCCAAGATCCATCCCCTTTCTTATCTCTTTGTGCTCCGTTTTGGCAGATAAGAAGATAAAAGGTATATGTGAGGTTGTTTCATCCAATGACAAAGCTTCTAAAACTCCGTAACCATCTACTTCTGGCATCATAATGTCGCAAACAATGATATTCGGGATATTATTTTTGGCCATATTGATACCAATCCTACCATTTGGAGCAGTTAAAACATTATAGTCAGCAAGTTCTAAAAGTTCTGCGGTATTCTCACGTAAGGCCGTATCGTCCTCTATTAATAGGATGTTTTTCATAATTCATTTTTGATATTTAACGGCACAGTAAAAGTAAAGGTAGACCCTTCATTTTCAACACTTTTAAAGGTAATAGTGCCTCCTAAATTTTCCAAGTGGGTCTTTACTATGTTAAGTCCAATTCCTGTTCCTTGGTTCAAAAGGGCGTTTTCTGCTCTAAAGTATCGGTTAAAAATATGCTTTTGTTCTTCTTTTGGAATTCCAATTCCTTCATCAGAAATCAAAACTTTTAGTTTTTTATTAATAATCTCGGCTACAATCTTTATAGTGGTGTGCTCTGAAGAATATTTGATAGCGTTATTGATTAAGTTGGTTAAGACCAGCTCTAAAATTTTTTCATCAAAATCTATTACAATATCGTCTATACCTTCAGGATACGCTATAATTTGTCCTTCTTTAAGCAACATATTGGCATCATAAATAACTTCGTTCACTACTTTAATCAGGGGGAAAGTGGAAAATTTATAGCTTACATTCCCGCTTTCTAACCGCTCAATAGAAAGAAAATCATTGATAATATTATTGAGATATTTTACTTTACTGGTAATGGTTTTTAGGTGCTTGTCCCGTTTTTCCTGCTGGTCTGTCTTTGTATATTTTCCAGCTAAGGTGGCTGAAGTTAAAATTCCACTCAAGGGTGTTTTAAATTCGTGGGAAACTAGCGACAGGAATTTTGTTTTTAGTTCTCCCAACTCTTTTTCTTTAGTTAAAGCATCTTGCAACTGTCGTGTGCGTTCTAAAACTTCCTTCTCTAGCTTATCTGTGTATTTAACACTTTCGGTAATATCCAGGATTATGGCAACCAAAGTGTCTTGATTGTCTCTTACTGTTTTCTGTAAATGCACCTCTACAGGATAGATAGTTCTATCTTTGCGTTGATGTATTGTGTTGAATTTTAACTTTTCTTTGTCACCATTAAGTAAGGGTTCAATTGTATTACGGAATGTTGTCTCATCAAATTCGGGTTTTATATCTACTGGTGTCATACTTCTCAATTCATCGAGTGTGTACCCCATATTTTTTTGTGCACCTCTGTTTACGTCCAGGAATTTTAACGTAGTCACGTCAAATATGAAAATCTCATTGAGCGACTCGTTAAAAATTTCTGCCCAATGCTTTAGCTCTTGCTCTGCCTTTTTTCTTACTGTAATGTCTATGATGAGTGCCATCACATAGTCATTGTCGTAAATAGTAAAAGGATTGAGTCCTGCTTCTACCGGAAATTGAGTGCCGTCTTTTCTTCTACCGTATAAATCACGGCCGTGACCCATTTTCCTCTTGTCGCTTTTTTTTAAAAACCCACTTACGTGTTTATGGTGGTTATTATGATATTTTTTGGGAATTAATATATCCAGATGTTGACCTACTATTTCGCCCTCTGGATACCCAAAAAGTTCGTTGGCAGCCTTGTTCGTAGCCACTATAATTTGTTGCTTGTTTACAATTATGATTCCTTCAGAAACAGCTTCAGAAAGAATTCTAAATACATTGCTATCTTTTTTAAAGACTTCCATAACGTAAAAATACCGAATTTATATGGATAGTATTAACTGATAAATATCATAGTCTTAACAATTATCTGAACTTATTTTTATCCTGTTAAAATTTCAGAAATATGAATAAAGTAGATACGCCAGAATTATTATTCTATCAAAAAATAGGTAAACTTTTCTACGCTGTAGCCGCCTCAGACAAAGTGGTACACAAATTAGAATACGACACCCTAGCAAAACTGGTAGAAGGTGAGTGGAAAAAGATGGATAAAATCAAAGACGCCTTTGGCACCGATGCGGCTTACCAAATAGCCATTGTTTTTGAGTGGTTTGACTATGAGCAAATGAACGCTCAGGACTGTTACAATGATTTTGAAGACTACTATAAAGAACAAAAAAATCTTTTCTACGGATGTAGAAAAGATCTTATTGTACGAACAGCCCGAAATATTGCCAATGCCTATAGAGGCAGTAATAAAAGTGAATTGATAATGCTTACCAAACTAGAACTGTTATTTAAAGAATAATATTATGAAAACAAGAACACAAATTGTACTGGTAATAATTTCAATATTACTTCTCTCTTGCAAAGAGGACCTAAAACAGCTCCGTAAAGACCAGCGTAATGTAGAAACCATACCGCAGACTGAAAATTTTGAAGATGTTTTGCCTTTTGATTCAATACCACAAGCAACCAACATAGAAATCAATAAGACCAAACAAGTTATTTTTAAGAGACAGTCGCTTATAAATAAAGAAGATGATGCTAAACAGTTGCAAGAGCTTATTATCCAAAAAACATTTAAACGCGATGAGGATCTATATTTAATCAATTTTAACTATCCGTATTTAAATACATCATTAAAAGAATCCTATCAAAATTTCAATGAATATCTGGAAGAAACCTATATGGATATAGCTGGTGTGGAAGCAAGCATACTGGAAGATAAAGAAATGATCTGTGATACGTTGCGCATCAATAGATTTAAGGAAAAGCGGCTGGTAGATTATAAAATTTACAACTTAAACAAAAACCTAATAAGTGTCCTCTTCTACAAAGAAAACTATTACTCTGGTACCTTGCACCCTACATATTCTTTTGACTGTCTCAACTTTGATTTAGACCGTTCTGTTTTTATGAATTATGAGGATTTCTTCAATGAAAGTACAGAAGAGGAAATGACACAAATCTTGAATGAGGTCTTACGAGAAAAAATCAATTCTGGCGACATTTATTACGATTGCTGGGAAATAACTTTTGACGACTTCTTTGAATACAAGGACAACTTTGTGGTAGATGATTATAAAGTTGAATATTACTTTGACGATTGTGTTATTTGTCCATCCTATACTGGGACTTTCTCAGTAGAGATTCCGTTAGAAAGACTCTTGCCCGTATTAAGGAAATATAAGCTAAACCCTTTATTGTTATAAAGTGAGAATGTATGCTAAAATATATCTTTTTACGTATGCTTTGTTTGTGGCAACTATGTTTGTACTTCCTTTATTTTCTTTTGAAGGCTACACAATAACAAAGAATACAATTAGTGAACTTGGGTCACAGAAAACCTCAGGCAACTGGTTTGCAAATTTAGCTGTCATATTGTTGAGTTTTGCTGTTGTGTCTCTGGGGACTAAACAGCTACGACCATTCTGGAAACAATTGGCAGCACTATATTTTTTTAGTGTATGCTTTTTCTTAACAGGAGTATATCAACTCGCGGGTCTCGATGCACATACCTATATCTTCAATTATACGGATGATGCATTGCATTCCCTTTTTTCTATGCTAACTAGTTTTGCCTTTTGTTTATTTTGTTTCACTTTTATTTTTATTGTTGAAAAAAGAAACCACAAATGGCAAACATTTGTAGCCTTGGCACTTTCATTGATATTACCCTTGCTTATATTCCTATATCCGGAATATAGAGGTATCCACCAAAGAATACTGTTTTTGGGAGCTTTTGGCTGGTTGTTCTATGCATTCGCATTATACACTTTTAAAAAACAAGTTTCAACAACATCAAGAATGAAGCGTTATAAAAAACAAAAAAAATAGTTTTGTACAGATGATAAGTAATTTCAAAAAAATAATAACCTCTGAAACACCTGTCTTAGTCGATTTTTATGCTGAATGGTGTGGCCCCTGTAAAGCACTCGCTCCCATTTTAAAAGATGTCAAGGCTGAAATGGGTAATGCCGTAAAAATCGTGAAAATAGATGTGGACAAAAATCAACCTTTAGCCAACCAGTATCAAGTGAGAGGTGTTCCTACCCTGTTACTTTTCAAAAACGGAAAACAAGTATGGCGACAGAGCGGTGTGATACAAAAACAAGAACTTATTAAAAGAATTCTATCTAAATAAAATGAAAAACCTCCACACCTATATAGAACATACATTACTTAAAGCTACAGCGACGACTGATGATATTGTTGCTTTATGCGATGAAGCAAAAAAATATGATTTCTATGGTGTTTGTGTAAATAGCTGTTATGTGTACTTAGCTACAAGTGAGCTTAAAGACTATCTTACAAAAGTGATAGCCACCATTGGGTTTCCATTAGGCGCATCGTCTACGAAATCAAAAATTGAAGAAGCTAAACAAGCTGTAAAAGATGGTGCAGATGAAATTGATATGGTCATTAACCTTGGGTTATTAAAATCTGAAATTACGAAGTCCGTGAGTGAAGAAATACGGGCCGTTAAAAAAGCTATTGGTCGCAGAAAGCTTAAAGTAATTATTGAAACCTGCTATCTCACTCAAGCTGAAACTAAATCTGCTTGTGAATTAGCAAGACTCGCAGGAGCAGACTTTGTTAAGTCAAGCACAGGTTATGGTACACGCGGTGCTTCAGTAAAAGATATAATTAACATTAAAAAGACGGTGGGCAATACAATGGCAATAAAAGCCTCGGGCGGTATTAAAACTGCTGAGAAAGCGATTGAAATGATTAATAGTGGAGCAAATAGAATAGGAACTTCCAACGGCGTGGAAATCCTTAAACACTCAAAAATTAAAAAAGAATGAGAACTCATACTTTGTTTATCATACAGAGATAATATTTTATAATAAAAACTACTTATGTCTTATTCAATTTCTGCTACAGCAGCTCCTAAAAAAGAAGGTGTGGTCAATTTAAATGAAACCTTTACTCCATTTGGCATTAGCAAAAATGTACAACAAGCACTCCCAAGTCCAGCACATCTTTTCCTGGGATCACTCGCTGCTTGTATACTTAAAAATATACATAGGTTTTCAATAATGATGAACTTTGATTATCAAGAAGCTACTATAATCGTTTCTTCAAACTATGCTCAAAAACCTTCTAGGTTAGAAAACATTAACTATAAAGTTGAAATTGTAAGTAATGAAGATAGAATCAATACATTATTATTACAACGCAATCTTTCAAAATTTGGAACAATATATAATATGATAGCGAGCTCTACTGAAGTTTCTGGAACAGTAACTCATAAAAGAACACAAATTGGCCTCCATAAAGAGAGTTAAATACCATATAAACACCAAATATCTACATCTTATACACCCCAAAAAATATAAAATATGAGTACACATATAGAAGCAAAAAAAGGTGAAATAGCAGATAGTGTATTACTTCCCGGAGACCCAATGCGAGCCAGATGGATTGCAGAAACTTTTTTGGACCAACCAAAGTTGTACAACGATGTTAGGGGAATGTTGGGTTACACAGGCTCCTATAAAGGCAAGCCAGTATCAGTTCAAGGAACGGGGATGGGAATTCCCTCAGCTCTTATTTATTGCCACGAACTTATTAACGACTATGGCGTAAAAAAATTAATTCGTGTAGGGAGTGCGGGTGCATACCAACCAGATATCAATCTGCGGGATATTGTAATTGCAATGGCAGCTTCTACTACTTCCGGCATTAATAATTCTCGCTTTATCAATGCTGACTATTCACCTACTGCAAATTTTGAGCTTTTTATGAAAGCAGCCCTATATGCAAAAGAACATAACATCCCTATCAAAGCTGGCAATGTGTTGTCAAGTGACGAATTTTATGAAGATGATTTTGACAGCTATAAGCAGTGGGCCGAGTTTGGAGTGCTATGCGTAGAGATGGAAGCTGCTGGACTCTATACCATCGCAGCAAAATACAATGTCCAAGCATTAACCATTTTGACAGTTTCAGATTCATTGGTAACAAAAAAGGCACTTCCCGCAGATGAGCGTGAGACTAGTTTTTCTACAATGATCGAGATTGCCTTAAACACCTTGCATTAAATTTAATTAGGTGCTGATTAATATCATTCTTTCAGCGAGTTAAGTACCGTAACTTTACAAATAAATTTATATAGAATGTTATGATTAAAACCTTAAACAATAAAGAAAAAATGTTATTGCTCAGCACAAACTACATTGGCAGTTTGGGTTATATCTTTCAAAATAGATCTTTTGTAGTACCTATTACCTATTTCTATAACGAAGAAAAACATAACATTATTGGTTACTCTGCTATGGGGCACAAGGTTAATGCAATGCGAAAAAATAACGTAGTATCACTATCGGTAACGGATATTGACTTGGTTAATGATTGGAAATCTGTATTGATATTAGGCACCTATAAAGAAGAAGAAGGATCTAATGCCAGAGCTTTGTTACATCAATTCTCATTAGGAGTAAAAGAACTTATACTACGGAAAGAGATGCGAGAACTGGACTTTATAAGTCAGTTTTCCAGCAAGGTCTACAAGGATGATATTCCCATAGTATTTACCATTAGTATTGAAGAGATTACCGGAAGAATGCGGAAGTTTTAAGCAAATAAAAGGGAACTCTTTTACAAGGCTCCCCTTTTCAATTACAATGCATTGTCACTTAGACCCTAAAAGTCATAATAGGTAAGTCGCTATGATTAACTATAGCTTCGCCAATATTCTCAGAAAAGAAATGTGCAAGGCCTCGTTTTCCGTGTGTAGGAATCACAACCATATCTGCATCAACCTCGTCACTATAGCTATAAATACCATTCTCTAATCTATAGTCGCAGTAATAAACAGTATTATCATACACATCTGTATCTTCCACACCACTATGCAACATAAACTTAAACGCTCGCTCCTGCATTTCTTGATTGCTCAAAAATTTCTCTGGGGTATTAATGAAGACCACTTGAAATTCTGCATCAATCTTCTCAAAGAAATCCCAGGCTTTTTGGAATGCCTCTTTAAAATCCATATTAAAGTCGCAGGCAAATACCACCTTGCCCATTTTAAATTCTTTAATTTGGTGTTTTATGACCAACACAGGAATGTCTGAAGTTCGAACTACCTTTTCAGTATTGCTTCCAACGAACACCTCCTTGAGACCGCTGGCACCATGCGAACCCATTAATATTAGGTCAGCCTCAAAGTCCTTAGCAACATTGTTTATCTCGTGAAATTCTTTATAATTTTGTACTGTAACCTCTACTTTTACATCTTTTAAATAGTCTTTATCCAAAAACTCGTTAAAACGTTTTTCAGCTAATTTCATATAATAAATGGCTTCAAACATTTCTTGTGATTCATCTTTAGTCAAGACAGCTTCGGAAAGTCCCATCATATGAAGGACAATCAAGGATGCATCGTGTTTTTTAGCTAGTGTGGCACCTACTTCAAGGGCATATTCAGAGTGTTCTGAAAAGTCTACGGGTATGAGTATTTTTTTCATTTATGACGAGATATTTTGTTTCGTAAATTTTGCTTTTCGCTTTTTCAGTTGCTTATCCAGGTCACCTATGGTTTCCTTTACTGCCATTTCATAATTTTTCTCATTAGAAACGGCAAATATTTTTGGACCAGGTAAACTGAGTTCAATTTCACAGATATGTCCTCTTTCAGTAGGATCGTTTTCAATTTTAAAAAATACATCTGCCCTAATAACCCAATTGTACTTTTTAGCTAATTTTTGAAGTTTCTTGGTTACATATGAAGACATAGTCTCACTAGTCTTCATCTTTACAAATTGAATGTTAATTGTCATAAATTTTAATTTTATAACTCAAATGTAATGTGATGCTATCAGTAATACTATGACATTTATCAGTCAAGAAAATGCGTAGGGCTTAATAGAAATTCTAAATGTAGAGAAGAGTATATTAGTGAGGTAATTTCTTTTTTATAATCCCATATAAGAAAGTCCCGACCATAGCTCCAAAAATCACTATTAAAATAGACATATAACCTGCACCTGCAAGAACATACATTGGACCTGGGCAAGCTCCTGCCAATGCCCAACCCAAACCAAAGATGATACCGCCGATAAGATAACGAGCTATGCTCTTATTTTTAGGATGTAAACTCATCTCGCTACCATCCAAAGACCTAATATTCTTTCGCTTTATAACTTGAACACCTATTACACCCAGCATTAATGCAGAACCTATAATGCCATACATATGAAAGCTACCAAACTGGAACATTTCATAGATACGAAACCACGATGCAGCTTCAGACTTGAACATTATGATTCCGAAGAAAATACCGATTATTAAATATGTGATATATCTCATTGTTTAAAAAATTAAGGGGTATATTAAATGAATCATTAACAGCCCACCGATAAAAAAACCTATTACAGCAATCAATGATGGCAATTGCAGATTACTCAAACCAGAAATGGCGTGTCCTGATGTACAACCGCCTGCATAACGTGCTCCAAAACCTACCAATAGACCCCCTATTAATAGCACGGTAATTATAAAGGGATCGCTCAGCGCATCCGTTGCAAATATCTCTGGTGGTAAATAACTTTCGCCTCCACTCTTAATGTTGTAATCATCTGCGAGATGTTGTGCGATTTCAGAATTGATTTCTACCTTACCGTCGCTCATATAATTTGATGCGATAAATCCACCAATGATGGCACCCAGCACCACCATTAGATTCCATCGTTCTGCTTTCCAATCAAATTTGAAAAAACCTGCTGCCTTTCCAGCGCCTACAGCTGCACAAGCCGTACGAAGATTTGATGACATCCCAAATTGCTTACCAACGAGCAATAAAACGAACATTACAAGTGCTATAAGAGGTCCCGCCACATACCAAGGCCACGGGTCATATATCCAAGTCATAATAATTATTTTGTGCAAATATGGCACTTTCAAGAAAACTAAACAGTAACCAATGTTACAGAAAACTAAGTTTTAGTAGCTATGGTCGTCCAGCTTCACTTTACCAGCAAAGGTTTTGTAAACAAAGTAGGTGTAACCCAAAACCAACGGCCCACCTATGGCTACCATTGTCAGACTAATCCCTAATGATTTATCTGACGACGCAGCATTATAAACCGTAATACTGTATTCTGGGTCAATGGTTGAATATAGCAAAACAGGATAAAGCTCTATGGCTACCAATGCCATCATCAAGGCAATGGTTAATGCCGAGAAAAAAAATGCCAATTTAAATCTTCGCTTACTTGCTAACCTTGGGATATTGGCAATACTCAAAAAAGTTAATACAGGGAAGATGAACAAAACGGGGTTTGCCTTAAAATCATCACTCAAATGAGGAATATAAATAAGTGTATATAATGTGGTTATAAGAAAGAATATGATAAACAAGATAATTCCTTTCTTCAACAACCCTTCTAGTTTATCAAACAGTTTCCCTTTGGTCTTGAGCAACAAGTAAATTGCACCATGTGCCATAAACAAAAATAACGTTGTAAATCCAGTAATGATGGCATAGGGATTTAAAAAGCCTAAAAACGGACTTCCATCATATTCCAAATCGGAATCAATGGGGATACCCTGCAAGACATTCCCCAAAACCACGCCTAACAAAAAGGCTAACATAATACTGCTCACACTATAAGCAATATCCCACATCTTGCGCCACCATTTCATTTCTTCCTTACTTCGGAATTCAATCGCAACCGCCCTAAAAATAATGAACATTAAAAACAGCATAAAAGGGATGTACATTCCTGAAAAGAACGTGGCGTACATCACAGGAAATCCTGCAAATAATGCACCACCGCCTATGACGAGCCATACTTCGTTACCATCCCAAACAGGCCCTACGGCATTGAGAGCAACCCTTCGGCTCAATTCTTTTTTAAAAAACAAATGCCACGCACCTGCGCCAAAATCAAACCCATCTAATATGGCGTAGCCAGAAAACAAACCACCTACTACTAAAAACCAAAGGGTTGGATAATCTATACCTAAAAATGTTTCCATAGCTATGCGTTTATTGTTTTAGTGACTTCGCCCGCGATTTCTTTGGTGAACGAGCGTTCTTCCATACTTGTATCATCTTCGTCATAAGGCCCGTGCTTGATTTTCTTGTTCAAGAGATACAAGAAAAGGAATAGCAACAGCGCATAAACCACGAAGAATAGGATAAGGGAAAAAAGGATTTGATTAGCAGACACCGCTTGTGAAAATGCTTCTGAAGTTCTCAAATGGCCATACACCACCCAAGGCTGTCTTCCCATTTCGGCGGCAAACCAACCTACTTGATTGGCGATTTGTGCAAGTAGAACAGACCAAACAAAAACCTTGAGTAACCACCGTTTATCAAACAGTTTCTTGCGCCACCAGAGATAACTTGCATAAAGCGTAAGTACTATGAAAAACATTCCAATCGCAATCATAATGTGATAGAATTGGAATACAGCGTTAACCTGTCCTGGTCTATCTTCTTCTGGGAACGCATTTAAGCCCGTAACGGGTGCGTCAAAATCTTGGTCTATTAAAAAGGACAGGCCACCTGGGATTTTCAATCCTGTGACCTCTTGGGTTTCATCGTTTACCCATCCAAATAAATACATATCTGCTGGGCCATATTCGTCGTAATGTCCTTCCATTGCAGCGAGCTTTGCAGGTTGGTTTTCAGCAACACCATCTGCAGAGCTGTGGCCAGTTACGAGTTGCATTAATGAAAATACGGTTGCAACGCCCAAAGCTATTTTAAACGCCATTTTTGAAATCTCGACATAGCGACCTTTCAGTAAATAATAAGCGTGAACACTCAATACTAAAAATGCGCCAGCAAGAAAAGCGGCAAACCACGTATGTGTTAACCTATCTACACTTGATGGATTGAAAACCATCGCCCAGAAATCAATAATCTCTGCACGGGCGTTCATTCCTTCGCCCACAATGTGATATCCGGCTGGTGTTTGTTGCCAACTATTTGCCACCACAATCCAAACCGCAGAAAACATCGAGCCTAAAAACACGCCAATGGTTGAAACAAGATGTACCCAAGGTTTCACACGGTTCCAACCGAAAAGTAAAATGCCCAGAAAGCCACTTTCCAAGGCAAAGGCAAAGATACCTTCAGCTGCGAGTGCGCTTCCAAAGATGTCGCCCACATAGCGCGAATACGTTGCCCAGTTGGTGCCGAACTCAAATTCCATTACGATACCAGTAACAACACCAATACCAAATGTGAGTGCAAAAATCTTGGTCCAGAATTTGGCAAGGATATGGTATTTTTCATTTTTAGTACGTATCCAAAGGCTTTCCATAATGACCATAATCAATCCCAAACCTATACTCAAAGGTGGATAGATGTAATGAAAAGCAATAGTAAATGCGAACTGGATACGGGCAAGAATTTCGGTTTCCATAGACTTTGTAATTAATGTTGCAAAGATAAAAAGGAAGCGAAATCTTCTGTGTTACAAAGGTTACTTGGCTCATTATAAATTGATAAAAGATTCCCTTTCGCGCCTGTAAGCCAACTTACGCAGAAAAGCTTATAAGTTGTAGTTGTGTGACAAAAGTCACTTTTCTTCTGTTTACAGATTGATAATTTTGTTATGCGAAGTTGTTTTCTATCAAAAAGAATGGCATTACGGTTTTTAAAACTATTTGATGAAACCTACAACAACCACCTGAATTTTTCATTTGTGAATCAAGCAAATTTTGGTCGCCTACCCATCAATGACCCAGGTCGAAATTTTTCAATATTCGCTCAATACAAATTTTAAAAAAGATGAATAAAATTGGCTTCATATCGATGGTTTGTTTACTAAATTTTGGATTAAGCATTGCCCAAGATTTAGATAGTTTAGAAATCAACTCAAAGCATTTTAAGAATATTAGTCAAATCAATGATTCTCTTTACCGTTCTGAACAACCGAGCAAAAAGGGATTTAAAGCACTTGAAAGTGCTGGCATTGAAACCATCATTAATTTTAGGCGGTTTAGAAACGATTCTTCAAAAGCAAAAGGTACCGATTTGGAATTGGTACACTTACCGATGCGAACCGCAAAACTTGAGGAAGCCGACATCGTCGAGGCATTAAAAGCTATCAACGATGCACCAAAACCCATATTGGTGCATTGCTGGCACGGTTCAGATAGGACTGGTGTTGTAGTGGCTGCTTATAGAATTGTGTTTGAGGATTGGTCAAAAGAAAAAGCCATTGTGGAATTCAGAAAGAAAGAGTTTGGCTATCACGAAAAGTGGTATCCGCACCTTGTAGGCATCTTGGAAAATTTGGATGCTGAAGCGATAAAGCGAGAATTAGGATTGAATTAAGTGAATTCTAATCAAAAAGAAAGAAAGCCCTTCATATCCGAAGGACTTAATTATTTTTTAATCCCTACAAAACGAATTACCTCAGATTTCCCTTTGTGATGTTTTCCTTCGGAAAGCTCAATGGTTGCTTCCTTTAAAAACTGAAATTCTAATTGTGGAAATTCATCCTTGATTTCTTCTAATGAAAATAGCATTGCTTCATTTTTAGGACCACCAGATGGGTTTCCCAGTTGCGCTTTCGCGAAAGCTTCAAAAATCACAATGCCATCAGGTTTTAGGAACTCCATTAAATGATGATGTGCCTGTTTACGGATGTTTGCAGGAAAATGGGCATAGCACAAACCGATGGCATCAAATTTTACATCGCTCTGAAATTCCAACACACCCGAAATTTCATAATGGACGAATACTTGCTTCTCTTTAGCCAAACCCGATGCCTTTTCTTTACCTTTTTCACTTATGTCAAAGGCAACCACATCCCAACCTTGGGAAGCGGCATACACAGCATTACGACCTTCACCTTCAGCAGGCATAAGAATGCTTCCAGGTTTTAATTTGTCAATCTGTTCTTTAAAGAACGAATTTGGCTCTTTACCATAGATATATTTTTCATTACTAAAGCGCTCGTTCCAAAATGCTGCTGGATAATTTTTCATAGAAATCGTCGTGTTTTCATTTGGTACTGTTTGTACTCGGGAAATTTTTGCGAAAGCAGGTGTTCTTCATACTTCGATTTGAAATAGAACAGAATGAGTAACAAACCTGTAACAAGAATCTTCAATACGGACTCTTGATGTATTGCATAACCTAAACCGGCTAAAACTAAGGCAGTATAAATAGGATGCCTGGCGATGCCAAATGCACCATTTGTGAGTAGTTTGCTATTTGAAACTGGTGTTGGAAAAGGGGAAAGCTTCGTGTTGATTTGTACCAAGGCAGTTACACCCAAAATAATTCCAAAAACTACCAAAACCAAACCCGAATAGCGTAACCATTCGGGAAGATTTAAAGTTGTGAGTTTAAAAGGGACTACATATCCAGCAAATAGCAACAGCTGAACACCTACAAATATATAGTCCTTATATTTTGGCGTGTTTATACTCATTATTTCATAGGAAGGTACAATGTTATATTTTCAAAGATTGCGTGGTCAAGATGCCCCATTTTTGACCTGTCTTGAGTAATTAAATGTAGGTGCATAAACGTATCGTGATGAGTAAAAACAGTTTGATGTTCGGTTGAAAAAAAACCTACAATATCTACGGCTTCATCCTGTAACGTATAATCTGCTTGCCCTACGTGCGCTTCCTGTGGGGACGAAACTTTTGAACCAGGCGGTAGGTTTTGAATATGGATTGTGGCATCACTTACCCTGCCTGAAACTTTAAAAGCAAATGGTCGTTTCATCTCTTTGGACTGCTCATCAACAAAGGTTTCAAGTGCTTTCATATCTGTAATTGTTTCAGGTATTTTTACTGACTTCCATTCTTTCACATTTCCGAAGACAAAAAATGGTGCACCTGTTTTGTAGGTTTCCTGAACGGTCATAGTTGAATCAGATACTACTTTCGACACATAACATTTACCGTCTATAATGAGTAGCTCGCCCGTGAGTTGGGTTTGAGGCCCTAAACCGTACAAGCCGTTTTTATCAGAAATGGTATCAAGGTCAATCTTGCTATATAATTCACCCTTGAACATTGCATCCTTCATCGCACCCACCACGTAAATATCTGGATAGGTATGTGCTGTTTCCTTTTTCTTTTCTTTAATATTACAGCTAACAATACCAGTAAATAGCAAGGTAACTATCGATTTTAGAATTAAAGATTTCAACTTTATTGGAATCATTCCAGTTTAACTTTTAAAAGCGGAAAGCATCCAAACCAATTTTTCTTGCTCAACGATGTAATCACTCATCAAAGCTACGGTACCTTCATCATCCGCTTCTGAAGCCATAGTTAATATCTTTCGTTCTTTTGCCAATAGCGTTTTTAGAGCTTCAAGGATTTTATCAATGGCCATTTCGCCATCAGTTACATCTTCAACCGATTTAATTTTGGTAGTATCCAGATATTTTTTAAAGGAATGAAACGGCGTTTCACTTAAAGTAAGTATACGTTCTGCGATTTCATCTACTTTAATCAATGCATCATTATATAGCTCTTCAAATTTAAGGTGCAATTCAAAGAATTTCTTCCCTTTGATGTTCCAATGAAATCCTCTCAAATTCATATAAAATAATTGATAATTTGAAAGTAAATCATTTAGGCTTTCAGCAACATTTTTTGATTTTTCTATATCTAAACCAATGTTATTTGTGTTTTTAGTTTTCATAATCTCTTATTTAAAATCGTTAATATTTTCACTTAAATCATAAATGGTCACACCATCCATATTTTTCTCAAGAATACTACTTCCCGCAGCGCTTCGGTACCCTCCCGCACAATGTACAACAATAGGTTTGTCTGTGGGTATTTCATTCGCTGTTTCTCGCAATTCATTGAGAGGATGCGGGATAGCATTGTCAAAGAATTTGCCTTCTTCAATTTCACTTTTATTTCTAATATCGACAATCGTGTACTTTTCAGGGTGGCTTTTGAAATCTGCCAAATCCAGTTTTTCGGTTGTTACCAAATGCTCATCTGATAGCGTTATCACTTTATTGAGTAGTTTTTCATAGCCGATTTTTGCCACGCGGTGCAACATCGTATCTTTGTTTTCTTTGCTATCAATAACCAGCGTAAATGTATCTTCTGGCTTGATAATAGAACCTAACCAGGTTTCAAATTTTGCGTTTTCAGAAACCGCCTGGATGTTGAAACTTCCCTTTAAATGTCCTTTCTTGAAGGTTGCTTCATCACGCATATCGACGATGAGACCTTCGGTTGTTGAGCTTTCAGAAAATGCGATTTTTTCAATTGATGGTTTTAAACCATCTGCGCCTACCTTATTGGTATCAACATCAAACCCAAAATAGTGCGGAATAAATGGCTGCCCATCGAGGATGGTATCCATAAACTCTTCTTTGGTTTGGTCTTTAAATGCCCAATTACCCATACGCTCATTGCCCAAGGTACTACTATTATCATCACTCAAATTCTTGCCACAAAGTGAGCCTGCACCGTGAGCTGGATATACCAATGCATCGTCTGGTAAGTCTGTAAACTTATTTTGTATGGTGTTGTACATCATCTCTGCCAGCTCTTCACGCTTGGCTTTCATATTACCTGCCTTTTCACGTAAGTCGGGACGGCCTACATCGCCTATAAATAAGGTGTCGCCAGTAAATAAAGCGGTTTCATTTCCTTCAGTAGCCACAACGGTAATGCTGTCTGGCGAGTGGCCTGGTGTGTTAATAGCCTTAAGCGTCACACTTCCAATCTGGATACTATCGCCTTCATCAAAAGCGGTGTGTGGATAATCTGCACCCAATTTTTCACTATTGTAAATGGTGGCACCGGTCTCTTTGTGCATCTCTAAATGCGAACTCACAAAATCGGCGTGTGGATGGGTTTCAATTACCGCAATAATTTCTGCATTGTTCGCTTTCGCGAAAGCGTAATATTGCTCGGGATTACGTTCTGGGTCTATAACTGCCATTTTCCCAACGCTTACAATAGCGTAGGAATAATGCGCAAGTGGTTTGTATTCAAATTGTTTGATATTCATAATTTCTAAATTTTATATAAAAATAAAAAAGGTTACAACCAATTGCTGTAACCTTTGATACATAAATCCAATTTATTATTGTGCTATCTTCTTGGACAAGTATTAAGCCCCACTAATTTGTATAATGGACAAAAGCTCACAAAGCTGGTCAACAGGAAAACGGCGGCAAGTCCCTTTAATATATAAGCCAAGGTTCCTTCTATGATACCCTGCCAATAGAGTGCACCTATTATAACAGCAATGATAATTCTAATTATGCGGTCTGCTCCGCACATATTTTTTTTCATAATATTCAGTTTAAAAATTCAATGAATAGAACCACAGCAGTTATTATGATGAGACATAACACACATACTAAAAGAAGCTTTTTTATCTTCTGCTTATCCAATGCTATACATCCTTACCTTTTAGCATTTTATTCCAATATAGATAGGGAAGACCATATTTCTTCAACATCCATAAACGCCAATGCTCTTTAGAACTATCTGAAATGAACAGGTTTTTTAGTTTTGGGTCTGGAATAAAGTTTTTGTCATAGTCAAACTCTGCCAAAACCATTTTTCCGAAGTCCGTAACCAAAGGACACGAAGAATACCCATTATATGATTTATTCCCCATTTTATCGTGCTGAATCAATAAATCCAGATTATCTACCACCACGGGAACTTGCTTGCGGATTGCTGCACCGGTTTTTGCAGTTGGCACACCTGCCACATCGCCAAGTCCGAAAATATTTGCATATTTATTATGCTGCATTGTATGCTTGTCCACATCTAACCAGCCAGCATCGTTAACAAGATTTGACTGCTGTACAAACTTAGGTGCAACTGAGGGTGGTGCGGTATGAAGCATATCATAGTGAATGCCATAGCGACCATCCTTTACTGTAACTTTTACGTCTTTATAATTGTGTTGAAAAGTCTTATCAATTCGCTCATTGCCTTCCTGTTCTGCCATTACCACACAACCACCAGCTGATACATCTTTGGTCAATTCATACCAAGCAATTTGATTCTCGGCATCCACTTCGACCAATTTATGATTAAAACGTAAGTTGATATCCTTTCGGTCAACCACTTCCATCAATGTTTTAGCAATTTCCTTTACACCAAAGATTACCGTTCCTGCGGTTGCAAAAAGCACTTCACTTTTTGAACGCGTCTTACTTTTTGCCCAATGACTTTCTGCCAAGTACATTATTTTTTGTGGTGCACCACCACATTTAATAGGTGTTGCTGGCTGTGTAAATAAGGCCGTACCACCTTTAAAATTCTTGACTACATTCCACGTGTGCAATGGGTCTGTATAATTGCTACATACCACACCCTTGTCCATAGCCTCGCCGAGGCCTGGAACCAAACTAAAATCATATGCAAGTCCAGGTGCAACGACCAAATAGTCGTAGGTAATATCGCCGCTTACCTCCGTTTTTACGGTATTATTTTCGGCGTCAAAACCTGTGGCTTTGTCCATTATCCATTCAACACCATTAGGCATTACGTCTGCCATAGGTCTTCCTGTTTTATCATAGTCATAAGTGCCTGCGCCTACGAGTGTCCAAGCAGGTTGATAATAATGGGTGCTTGCTGGTTCAATAATTGCGACACTATTGGATTTTTTTTGTTCTAAGAGTTGTGCTGCGGTCATAATTCCGGCTGTTCCGCCGCCTATGATGAGCACTTGATGATGCGTTGCCATATTATGTATGTTTTAAAATCTTATAAACTTAATGAGATAGAATGGTCAAGTTTGTAACTGTTGTTACAGAACTGGCAATTTGCTGTTTCTTTAAAAGGAATGTCCTACACCAAGCCCAATAGTTGTTGTACTAAATCCGTCAAAACGCTGGTCGTGAAAAAGCGTAGGCATTAGGTAGAAGTTCTTGTTGATTTCATATTCATATTCCAACCCAATGCGAGCCAAGAAAAAGGATTCGTTCTTTTCCAGCTCGACACCTGGCCCTATACTCATCACAAAACCATTGCCTATATGATAAAGCACATCGAGCGTAAATACCAAGGGATTTTCACGTTCAATGACTTCAGCATCATCTCTTTCCACTATAAAATTTTCAATTTCAATGTCATTATGTAGCCCAATACCCCATTTGTGATTGAACCAGTAATCTATGTCCAGTCCCCAAGATGGGATGTATAAATTTCCGTCCACACCATCACTATTAATATAGGTATGACCTAACACGGTGGCGATACGCAAGCCTTGACCAGAAGTGTGTTCTTCGTAAATATCTTCTTGTGCTACCATATTGGTAATAGCTAAGAGTACAATTAAGATAGTGAGCATAAACTTTTTCATTTATAAGGTGTAGATTAAACTGGTTTCCCAGACGTGATTTGTAATAGTGAAATTGTCCCTTGAAATATTTATATTATGGTAACCGGATGTAATAGTAATGTGTTCGCTTTCGCGAAAGCGAAATCCTATAAATATCCAGTTTTGATTCAGGTTTTTAGGTTGTAATCCCTTTTCAAAATCGAGAAAAACTTCATCATAAGCAACTACTGAAATGTCCTGCTGTATAAGAATGGGAACTGTGACTATAAATCGATATCGAAGTCTGCCAGAATAGTCCGTTCCTGAAATCGCCGACAGATTATCGACACTACCTACTTGTTCCTGAAAGCGCTCTTCAAATCGAATTCTGTGCGAGATATCGAAATACTTGACGTCCTGTTTTAGAAAGAGCTGTTGCCAGAGGTTGTTTTCTCTTGTATTTATTGGTGTACTAAACGCTGCATAGCTGTAGTTCTGAATGTTGGTATAGCCTACGGCTGCGGTAAGGGCGTCATCCAATTTGTATTGAATCGAAGGTCGTAAGACGATTTGTTCCCAATCTTGAAGAAAATTAGTTCTGCGGAAGTTGAACTCGGTTTTTAGAAATAGCTTCTCATTGAGATTTGCTTTTACAGTTATGGTGTTCCAGCTACTCGAATGTGTGAAGTCTTCACTTTGCCCAAGTAGCGTTTTACTTGCAAACAAAACCAAAATGAAAATGATAAGATTTGTTGTATTCATATTCGCCTACAAAATTAGGCGGCCATCACTACGCTTGCAGTAACTGGTGTTACACAAACGTAATTAAGTCAATAATTTTTAAAAGGATAACTACAGAGAAAAACGCTCTTTATCTATTGAATAAAAGATATTGGCTATTCGAGAATAAAATCAACCGCCATTTGCACGTGAAGATCCGTAGTGGAAAGTAGTTGTAGGTCACTATCATCTTTTTTGATGAGTATAGGTAGCTCGGTGCAACCCAATATGATACCGTCTGCTCCACGTTTTTTGAGCAATTGCATTTGGTTGAGAAAGAAGCTCTTTGCCTTCTCTGAAAAAACACCCTGCGTTAGTTCTTTTGAAACATACGTATGTGCCTGAGAGAGGCAATGTGCTTCTGGGATAATTGTATGAATTTGATATTTTTCTTTTAGGATTTTTGGAATAAATCCTTTGGTCATCGTCGGTTTGTTACCCAACAACCCCAATTTTTTAAGCCCAATTTTTTTGGCTGCTTTCCCTATAGCATCTGCAATATGAAGCATGGGAATATTTATTTTAGGCTGGACGTACTCATAAACCATATGAGGCGTGTTGGCACAAATAACAATAGCTTGTGCTCCTGCGATTTCTAACTTTTGGGCAATCATAAGATATTCCGAATTAATTTTATCTACGTCCTGAGAACGCATCAGTTCAATATTCAAACTGTACAATAACAATGGTGGATTGCCTTGTGTTCCTATTTCCTTTACCACCAATTCATTTATCATTCTATAATAAACAATGGTCGAGTGGTATGAAGTTCCGCCTATGAGTCCAATAAGTTTCATACTTAATCTATATTAGTGATAACAGCAGAAACAATTTCTGCATTTGACAACAAATTACGAATGCCATTTTATCTCTCCTTTCTGAAATAGCAACATTGTAGCCGTGCTATGAATTTGACATTGCTTCGCAATATCTTGATTTTCGTCCAGATTTATTTGAAGCACGTCCACACGTTTACCCAAATTGTTCTTTGCGTGTTTTAACACTAGGGTCAACATTTCACACGGGTCGCACGTAGTATTGAAAAAGTCGATTAAAACTGGTGTTTCTTGCGAAATGATGTTTTTGAAATTTTCCATATTATTCGCTTTTTTACTTTTCTTATTCCGTCTCGTCAAATTCTATCGCCCACATTCCGCGCACCTCGTTACTATCATAACCTGTCGCTTTATCATTAGGATATAAATCCTTAATAGTTGTAAGCACTTCAGGTTGTATGCTTTTATTAGGAATACCGTGGCATTGCAAACACATAGAATTTGTGGTTATGGGATAATAGAATGTATTGCGTCCGTTTTCCACTTCAGTTACAGGTTGATAGTCTTCGCCATTAGCAACTGCCTCTTTAAACTGTTCGATGATTTTTAGTTCTTTTGCACTAGCCAGATTTTTAGGATTCCGAGGTTTATCGCTTACCCGCTTTATGGTAGCATTTTGAGCCGTTGCCATACTATCTGTAAGGGGATAGGCGCGCACATTGCAAAATGTAACTGCCTCAACAGTTCCCTTTTTCTGAATGGTGCCCATAAGGTTTTTGCCCAATTCTTTTTTGGTGTTTAAGGCATATTCCAGACCTTTTTCTGCCGGTGATTTCTTTTCTTCAGCATTGGTAGCACCCATCTTTTTTCCATCATTGCGATACTTCATTTTGCCATTGCTTTCTTCCTCTATATGTTTTTTGAACCATTCGGGTTCATCAATTTTATAATCGTACATATAGGCTGCAATTTGACGGATTTCTTCTTCATTAAAAGGTTGATAAGGCATTACTCCAAACCTACGGACCGCACCTCTCATTTTAGACTTTTCTTCACTTGGTTTTTGTACAAATTTCCATATGGCATCGGTAAATTTTTCTTTAGTGATATTATCGGTCAGGTAATGCGATTTTATAGCCACCATGGGTGGTGCAATGCGCGCATCGTGATTTGTACTCGGGTTGTGGCATACATAACATTGGGTTTCCATCAATTTTTTTCCAGCATTACCTTGACTAACAATAGTATCAGTCAGATTAGCTGTTTGATACATCTGCGTCTTTTTTTGATTACAGCCTATGAATAGCAAAAGTGAAATACCTATAAAAAAGAAATACTTCATAAACTCAAGTTCATTTTTCCTGTCGCACAGCTAACAAAGGATTTTGCTTTATTCCTAATAGTATTCTCTAGTCCTTCTGGTGGATAACCCATTTGGGTAAGTGTTCGCTCTACAATTGCAAGGTCATTTACCGTCTCGTACGTGAAAGAAACTTCAGAAGAGCCATCACCTATCTGCACATCGTTTATGCCTGAAATTTTTAGTAATCGCACAGCAATACCATTTGTGCAACCACCACATTTAACATTTTGTAATTTGAGCGTTGTTTTCATCTTTTTAATTTTTATAGGGCCATTTCATATAGCCACCTTTTAAATCATAAATTTCTTTAAAGCCCATTACTTCCAATTTTTTAGCTGCCTGATAGCTTCGGTTACCGGAACGACAGTAGAGATAAACAGGTTGATCCTTATCTAACTTTTCAAATTCGCTTGTAAAGTTGTCTTGTTGAAAGAAGTCGATATTTAAAGCGCTTTCAATTGCGCCTTGATTGAATTCTTGAGCGGTTCTAACATCGACCAATTGAACATTGTTTTTCTCAATTGCTTTGTTGAAATCTGATGCGGCAAGAATTTTTATTGTGTCTGATTTTTGTGCATTTGCTCCAAATAGTGTACTAAATAGTGCCATAATTAAAATTATATTTTTCATTAAATGTGTTTCTTTTTCATTGTAAAATTAAGTAGCATAGAAGCAAGAGTCCGTAACCAATGTTACCATAGTCAAAAAAAAGCGACAATTACTTGCCGCTTTTCCACTAACCAACCATTGAGCCTATTTAAGAATCTATTGATTGAATTTTAAACAAGCTCGAACTAAAAACCAACCTTATTTAATTACAATGATTTTTTCGCCAGATAGAAGTCCACTTTCTCACAGCTTTCATCCTCCATTCTTGCTTTCATTTCGTCGAGTGTTTTTGGCGGTGGTACGATTACCTTGTCGCCTTTCTTCCAATCGAGAGGCATTGCTACGCCGTGTTCATCTGAGGTTTGTAGTGCTTCCAACGCTCTTAAAATCTCATCCATATTTCTACCTACGTTTAGTGGGTAGTACATTATCAAACGGATTTTCTTTTTAGGGTCGATAAAGAATACGGCACGTACTGCGGCTGTTTCGCTTTCATTGGGCTGTAGCATTCCGTAGAGCTTTGATACTTTCATATCAATATCCGCAATGATGGGAAAGTCAAAATAAACGCCTGTTTTTTCCTTGACGTTGCTTACCCATCCCAAATGCGAGTGTATGCTGTCTATGCTCAATCCCAGCAATTCTGTATTGAGCGCAGTAAATTCATCTTTACGAACTGCAAAGCCACTCATTTCGGTTGTACACACAGGTGTAAAATCGGCTGGATGCGAGAACATCACAATCCATTTATCCTTTGCAAAGTCGGCCATTTGCATATCCCCTTTGGTTGTTTTTGCTTTAAAATCGGGTGCTTTATCGCCTATTCTTGGCATTGTTTGCACTGTAGTTGTTTCCGTGTTTTCCATAATATTGTTTTTATTTATTGGTATAAAAGTATTAAGATTACTTTCCGAAAACAGTAACAAGCGTTACACAAACAAGGAATAGTTTCGGTTATTTTGCAGAAGCGCTATATCAACTTATATATGGATTACAAAACTACTTTTGACACATTGGGAAACGTTGACATTTATGTCATCGACCAAATATTGAAGGGTCGTTATCTAAATGGCCAATCTATTTTAGATGCTGGTTGTGGTAAAGGCCGAAATCTGAAGTGGTTCTATCAAAACGATTTTGAACTATTTGGAATAGATGCAAATTCTGAATTTTTATTAACTGCTAAACAAAATTACCCTAAAGCAGCTGAAAATTTGACGGTTGGCACATTGGATAATTTGCCTTACGGCGAAAACAATTTTGACCATATTTTATGCTGTGCCGTGTTACATTTCGCGGAAAGCGAAACCCATTTTACGACTATGTTTTCAGAATTGATACGTGTGCTGAAACCTGGTGGAATGCTGCTCATTAGGATGGCATCAAATATAGGGTTGGATGGCAATGCTCCTGAAATCAGATACAAGGAAAATGGAAAAAAAGGCACTTATTATTTAACGCGGGAACGTATCAATCAACTGATTATAGAATTTAGCCTAACACTTCTCGAATCTGTAAAGACGACTAATGTGCAGGATGTGCGGGCCATGACTACTTTGGTTTTGAGCAAATAAAAAAGTGACCGTTTCCAGTCACTTTTCTACTAATCAACTTAACTAAAAACCAATGTTTATTTCAATGTTGAAGGACACACATAGTCCGTGGTTTCAACGCCTGCTTCTTTAATGGCTTTAAAACCACCTTGTACATCTATTAAATTATGAATGCCGCGACTTTTCAAGATAGATGCAGCAATCATACTACGATACCCTCCAGCACAATGCACGTAAAAGGTTTCATTATCTGGGAACTCTGCAAGATGCTCGTTGAGTTCAGAAAGCGACGTGTGATGTGCGTTTACAACGTGCTCGCTCTGGAACTCGCCCGGTTTTCTCACATCAAAAACAGATACTTCGTTTTCTGAATCGTCCGTCACTTGTTTAAATTCGGCAGCAGGAATAGATGTAACCATATCGTATTCTTTTGACGCTTTTTTCCACGCCTCAAAACCACCATCTAAATAGCCTATTGTATTATCAAAACCAACTCTTGATAATCTTGTAATGACTTCTTCGATACGGTCTTTTTCTGCTATTAATAAAATAGGTTGTTTCACATCTTTGATTAAATCGCCCACCCACGGTGCAAAGCTTCCGTCTATGCCTATAAATATGGAACCTGGGATATGTCCTTTTGCAAAATCGCTCTGGTGTCTTGTGTCCAGCATTACTGCACCCGTTTCATTTGCAGCAGCCTCAAAGGCGTTTGGTGATAGTGCATTTTCGCCTTGAGCGATAACTTCTTCAATATTTTTATAACCTTCCTTGTTCATCTTTACGTTCAGCGGGAAATAGGCTGGTGGTGGTAACAGACCATCGGTTACTTCTTTTACGAACTCTTCCTTGGTCATATCGGGACGCAAAGCGTAATTCATTTCTCTTTGATTTCCCAAAGTGTCCACCGTTTCCTTCATCATATTCTTACCACAGGCAGAACCTGCACCGTGCGCTGGGTACACCGTAATGTCATCTGGTAAAGGCATTATTTTGTTGCGAAGGCTATCATATAGCGTTCCAGCCAATTCTTCCTGCGTCATATCTGCTGCTTTCTGCGCTAAATCCGGTCTTCCTACATCGCCAAGGAAAAGTGTATCGCCAGTAAATAAGGCGTGGTCTTTGCCATATTTGTCCCTAAGCAAATATGTGGTACTTTCCATCGTGTGTCCTGGTGTGTGCAGGACGACAAAAGTGAGCTCACCCAATTTGAATTCCTGTCCATCATTTGCTGTGATTGCATCAAAATTTGGATTCGCATTCGGTCCATAAATGATGGGTGCACCCGTTTTTTCTGATAAGGTTACGTGACCCGATACAAAGTCGGCGTGAAAATGGGTTTCAAAAATATATTTAATTTTTGCTCCAGCAGCTTCAGCCTTATCAATATAAGGTTGTACTTCACGTAATGGGTCAATAATGGCTACTTCGCCATTACTTTCAATATAGTAGGCTCCTTGTGCCAGACATCCTGTATAAATTTGTTCGATTTTCATACTATATTATTTTTAAAGTAACGTGGTAGGACAGATATATTCAGATTTTGGAATTTCTGTTTCTGCAAGTGCTTTGAAACCACCACGAACGTCAGTAATATTGTCCCAACCACGCTGTTTCAATATGGAAGCGGCAATCATACTGCGATAACCACCAGCACAGTGCAGATATACTGGACCATCTTTAGGAATTTCAGATAAATGCTCATTAATTTCATTTAGAGGAACATTCTCTGCTCCAATAATATGCTCCGAATCAAACTCGCTTTTCTTCCGTACATCAAAAATTACTGGTTTTTCTTCATATTTAGAAGCAATTGTTTTTACATCAATTCTTTCTACTGTATTAAAAGACTTATCGGCCTTATTCCAACTTTCGAAACCATCTTGTAAATATCCAATGGTGTAATCGTAACCCACTCGTGAAAGACGTGTAATGGCTTCATCTTCTTTCCCAACGTCTGTAATCAACAATATCTGTTGCTTTACATCGGGAATCAATTCGCCTACCCATTGCGCAAAGTTACCGTCCAACCCTATATTGATACTGTTTGGGATGAAGCCTTTTGCAAATTCTTCGGCATCTCTGGTGTCGAGCATTAAAGCACCTGTCTCATTTGCAGCTGCTTCAAAAGCTTCTGGATTGAGCGGTGTTTCTGCGCGATTCTTTACATCATCAAGACTATCATATCCCTTAATATTCATCAATACATTTTGTGGGAAGTAGCCCGGTGGTGTAGTGAGGCCTGTAAGTAATTCTTTAATGAATTCTTCTTTGGTCATATCCGGACGCAAGGCATAATTGTATTTTTTCTGGTTCCCTAAAGTATCTGTTGTTTCCTTACTCATCATTTTTCCGCAAGCAGAACCAGCTCCGTGATTAGGGTAAACGATTAAATCATCACTCAAGGGCATAATTTTATTACGAAGTGAATCATATAGGTGTCCAGCTAATTTTTCTTCAGTAAGTTCAGAAACAACATGCTGTGCAAGGTCTGGACGCCCAACATCTCCTATAAAAAGGGTATCTCCAGTAATGATGCCGTGTTCATTCCCTTTTTCATCTATAAGAAGATAAGTTGTACTCTCCATAGTGTGACCTGGTGTGTGGATTACTTTCACTTTATAATCTCCCACCTCAAAAACCTGATTATCTTCAGCCGTTATGGCTTCATAGGCAGGTGCAGCACCTGGACCAAAAACAATATCAGCGTCCGCTTTTTTATGAAGGTCTAAGTGACCACTTACAAAGTCTGCGTGAAAGTGTGTTTCAAACACATACTTAATTTTTGCATTGTCGTTTTTGGCGCGGTCCAAATAAGGTTCTACTTCGCGCAATGGATCAAAAATGGCAGCTTCGCCGTTGCTCTCAATATAATAGGCTGCGTGTGCCAGACATCCGGTATAAATTTGTTCTACTTTCATAATGTTTGAATTTATGCTTTCGCTTTTGTGGTTATTACACTTTCGCGAAAGCGAGATTATAAGTGTAAAATTAACTTGTCAAATTCTTTTTTTTGGTAACACAAGTTACATTACGAGCTCTTTATAAATAATGTAAACCCCCATAACCAGCACAAACCAACCAAAGGCCTTCTTGAGTTTTTTTCCGTCTATAAATTTGTTTAGCCAAATACCAATGAATATTCCCACTACCGAAATAGCTGTAAATATTAAAAGAAATGGCCAGTCGATATCGAGATTTTGTACGTCACCTAAGAAGCCTATGAGGGACTTGATAGCGATAATAAATAATGAGGTCGCCACGGCTTTTTTCATTGGTAGTTTAGCCAGCAAGACCAATGCAGGAATGATTAAAAACCCCCCACCTGCACCTACAATTCCTGTTATGATTCCTACAACGAGGCCTTCTATTATAATGAGTGGATAATTGTAGACTATTTGAGTATCTTCATCTATTTCCTTTCGCTTGTTGCGAATCATTGAAATTGATGCCAATAGCATTATAAAGGCAAAAAATAACATTATAGCCAAGTTCTTAGTGACCATAAAATTACCTATGTTGAAAAGTTCTTCAGGAATTATGGGGATTAAAAATGCTCTGGTAATATAAACTGCGATAAATGCCGGGATTGCAAATATGATGGCAGTTCTGAAATCGACCATTCCTTTAAACATATTTTTTATGGCGCCTACGAGAGATGTAGTTCCTACTACAAAAAGTGAGTAGGCTGTCGCAATCACAGGATTGAGCGTTAGGGCATATACCAAAATAGGTACAGTAAGAATAGAGCCACCACCACCAATTAAACCTAAAACGAGCCCTATTATGAGTGCTCCTATATATCCTAAAACTTCAACAATTTCCATTTGTCATTTTAATTATAGGACAAATATACTTGTAGGTTTAATTAGTGTTTGTAACCGATGTTACAGGACTTCGATAAAATTGCGGTGTAATTTTATTTTCTTATTATTTTCCATCTTTTTGAGTAGTCTTGAAACTACAACGCGACTTGTATGTAAGTCGTTAGCAATCTCTTTATGAGTAGTGTAGAGATGCTTGCTATTTAAAATTTCGATTTTATCCTGAATATAATTTTCCAAGCGATCATCCATATTGTTAAATGCTATGTTGTCAATACTCTCAAGCATTTCCATCATACGGTTATGATAGCTCGTAAATACAAAGTTTCGCCAAGTTTTATATTTACTGGACCATTCTTCCATTTTGCCAATTGGAATCATTAAGAGTTTAGCAGGTGTTTCGGTTATGGCGTGTATCTCACTTTTGGTATTGCCCATACAGCAGGTCATGGTCATCGCGCAAGTATCGCCTTTTTCAAGATGGTATAATAGTAATTCTTCGCCTTCATCATCTGGACGCATTATTTTGATACTACCAGATAGCAACAAAGGCATCGATTTTATATACTGTCCTGGTCTCATTAAATCTTGACCTTCTGGCACTTCCATAAAAGTACCTACTCGATTTATTTCTTCTATAAGTGCTGGCTCAAATTGTCCACCATAGTATTTTTTAAGTTCTTGAATCATTGTTTACTTGCTTTGCTATTGTAGGTTTGTACTTGAAAAAGAAATGCGCCCAGATTGATTTTGAGACTGCTCCAATGTAGGGCATCAATAAAAATAATCCTAGTACAATATAACCAAATATTGTAAGAGGGTGACTTGCCAAACCTGTAAAGTAAGTGAGCACGAATATAGCCACGCCCACCGCAATGCCTACAGCATAGGAAACATACATAGAACCCGTATAAAATGCAGGCTCAATTG
The DNA here is from genome assembly GCF_031846325.1 of Patiriisocius hiemis. Taxonomy (NCBI): domain Bacteria; kingdom Pseudomonadati; phylum Bacteroidota; class Flavobacteriia; order Flavobacteriales; family Flavobacteriaceae; genus Patiriisocius; species Patiriisocius hiemis. The sequence goes on from NZ_JAVRHZ010000005.1 coordinate 73,502, forward strand.
AATATTGTAAACCGCATTTGGGACACTTTTCCTTAACCTTATTCATATTGGAAAGCCTGTACGGGTGTGCTTCGAGAAACTTTCCTTGTCGGCATTGTGGACATTTTAGAAACAATAAACTATAAAGATATGTTCTTTTCAAAATAATTTTGGATTTGAATACAATAATATGAGGAATTGAATTGATTGTTAGTAACAGTTGTTACAGAAAATGAAAAGAACATAAGTTATTCTCAAAAACGAAAGCGCTAAAAAAATATCTTACCTCGAAAAATGATAAATGACTCTGCAAACTTATCTCAAAGCATTAATTTTTTACTGAGAATCTAGAGCTTATAAGGTGAAAAGAAAGGTACAGGAGTTAGTATTTCCAAAGGTTTTAGTCGTGAACTAAAAAAAACAATATCTAACTAAGAAAGTAAATCGTTTATTTGAGCTAAAAGCAAGTATAGCAAAAGGTATAAAGGGTACTAAAACGAAGAAAGACAGCAAAAATGCTGACTTTCTTCTCTAGTAGCGGGAACTGGACTCGAACCAGTGACCTTCGGGTTATGAGTTCAAAGTTGAACACAAAAAAGGCATTTTTAACGCATTGCAACCCCCGCTATTATACTATCGTGTTCAAAAACGTGTTCAGTTTGGTGTTCGATAGATTAATAATAATTCAAATATACATTTAAAAATTAATTTATATATTGATATTAATTAATCATAATTTTAATTTTATGGTTTCAGTTAGTTTAGAACCAATTATTCATAGATCGAAAAACTGCATTGCTGTAAGTTTCAAATTTGATTTTAACACCAAAGAATACATTAAAAAATTTGACGGTATTTATTGGTCAAAAACCTTAAGGACATTTTACTTTTATTTTCAAGAATCTAGACTTGATAACTTTAAAAAACATTTGAAGAAAGGGGGCATTCTTCTAATAAATGATTTGACTACTAATGATGATTTCACGATAAAAAAAAGTGAACATCAAGGTTTAAAACCTTTAAATAAAGAAAAAAGAATATTATTTCAACACTTTGTTAAGTTCTTAAAAGGAAAAAGGTTTAGCGAGAGTACCGTTACAACTTATAGTGGATTTGTTCAAAATTTTTTACGCTTTACAACTAACAAAAGTCTTAGTGAACTAAATGAAAATGATGTTAGACTATATATAGAATGGTGTGTTGGAACTTTAAATTATTCTGTAAGTACCCACAGGCAAATGGTAAGTAGTTTAAAACACTTTGCTTACTTTTATCCTGCTTGTTCGATTAATGTTGAAAAAATACACATGCCACAAAAGGACAAAAGACTTCCAGTTGTATTAAACTTTAATGAAGTTTTAAGCCTATTACAAACCACTAAAAACTTAAAACATAGAGTTGTAATTGCAATGCTATATGGTTCGGGGCTTAGAGTTGGAGAACTTATAAGTTTAGAATTAAAAGATTTTGACTTTAAAAGATTGCAATTGCATATTAGAAATTCTAAAGGAAGAAAGGATAGATATGTAACGATAGCCAAATCTATTTTTCCACTAATTAAAAATTACTACAATTCCTATAGTCCTAAGAAATATTTTATAGAAAATCCAAAAGGTGGAAAATATAGTGCATCCTCAGTTAGAGCATTTTTAAAACAGAGTTGTAAACTAGCAAATATTACAAAAAGAGTAACTCCTCACACACTAAGGCATAGTTATGCAACACATATGCTAGAAAATGGAATTGATATTAGATACATACAAGAATTACTAGGTCATAGTAGACCAGAGACTACTATGATATATACTCATGTTACGAAAAAAGATTTACAAGAAATTAAAAGTCCGTTGGATAGTATAGTAACAAAGTTATCTTTACAGGATAACGTTAACAAAAAACTCACGTTATCCTGACATAGTTACGGGATAACGTTAATAAATATAATCATATAACACGTTGCCAACAATACGAAAATGAAAATCGGAACTAAAATATTAATCCTTTTCTTAACTTTAAATTTTCTTTCCTGCAAAGGAATTGCTCAAGAAACGGAAACTAAAAAAACGACAACTGAAATTGATTTTTCGAACACAGAAAAAAGTTCTATTCCAAAACCAATTGGAATTATAAATGATTACGGAAAAATTTTCACGGAATCACAACGAACTGAATTATCGAAAATACTTTATGATTACGATATTGAAACGACAAGACAAATTGTTGTGGTTACAGTTGACAGCATAAAACCATATAACGATATCCAAAAATTCGCAACGGATTTAGGACAAACTTGGGGAGTTGGAACGGCTGAAAAAAATAACGGATTGACAATAGTTGTGTGTAATCCTTGCAGACAAATCGGAATTGCAACTGGAACTGGAACTGAATTGATTTTGACTGACGAAGTTTGTAAAAAAGTAATTGACGAAAAAATAATACCTGAATTTAAAAACGGAGAATTTTATAGCGGAATTAAAAAAGGTGTAATAGAATTAATAGAAAAGTGGAAATAAGTACTGTTGGCAACACCGTATATAATTTATTGCTGGTTCTAGCCTACTTACGAAAATCCTCGCGGATTTTCTATTCGGTTTTTATTTGCTAAATTACGTGCTAAACCACGCAACAAACCATATACAAACACGTTAGCAACAAGGCGAAAGAAACCAATTAAAACCAGAACTGAATGCAAATACTTTACATCATTGGAAACGGATTTGACCTAAATTTAGATTTGAAAACAAGTTACAATGACTTTTACAAGTATTATGAAACAGTTGAATCTAAAAACCCAAATGTTCAGAAACTTAAAGAACATATTTCTAAAACTTATGATAGTTGGGCAGATTTAGAATTGGCTCTCGGCGATTACACTCAACATTTAAAAAAAATTGAGGAATTTGATGATATTACTCTAGACATAGGAGAAGAACTTTCTAAATATTTACGACTTGAGGAACAGAAGTTGGAAAATTACACATTCGACCAACCAAAATTTTTTCAATATTTAAGCTATCCGGAAAATCTTTTCTTACCTGCCGACAAGGAAGTTCTTGTTGCTAAAAAACGGAAATGGGCAAATCATCAATGGGATTTAAATATCTTTACTTTTAACTACACTACAGTAATTGAGAAAATATTCGGAGAGAAAACACAAAATGTTTTACTTGCAAATCACAATGGTAATGCTTCCATTAAACTTGGACAAATAAAGCATATTCACGGTTATTTGGACAATGATATGGTACTTGGGGTGAATGATATTTCACAAGTTTCAAATCAAGATTTTCATAAAGACCGTGATATTTTAGAGTCTCTGATAAAAAGTGAATGTAATAAAGCAAATAGAAATAATATTGACCGACAATTTACAGCCAAAATTAATTCTGCAAACTTAATTTGCATTTTTGGCTCATCGATTGGAGATACAGATAATAAATGGTGGGAATTAGTTGGTAAAAGACTAAAAGCAGAAGACTGCCATTTAATAATTTTTACTAAAGGAGAAGAAATACCACCACGAATTCGCCATATGCAAGCTCGAGCAGAAAGAAACTTCAGAGATTTGTTCTTGAATAAAACAAATTTGTCTGAAAAAGAAATGGAGTTAGTTGAAAATAAAATTTTCATTGGGCTGAATACAGGAATATTCGACGGAATTAAAAAGAAAAAAACAAAATAAAGCCCAGTTGCTAACACCGTATAAAATTAATTGCTAGTGCAAGCTTACTTACGAAAATCCTCGCGGATTTTCTATTCGGTTTGTATTTGCTAAATTAGGTGCTTAAAACACGCAACTAATCTTATACAAACACGTTAGCCTTTATTAAAAAATACTGTGAACAATAAATGAACTTATCTTTACCAAAACCTATAATACGTAATCAAGAGAATCAGACAAAATTCCGATGGAAAACCTTTTGGTGCTTATTAGTTATGTTTGTTGTAGCAGCTATTGTTAATATACCTCATTCTAGAGCTGTTAAAGAATTAACTTCTAAAGCTAATGAGTTGGAGAACTCTTCAATGCTTCAATCAATAGTTTCAAATGGAATTACGGCTTTAATTTTGGGTTCTATCCTTATTTGGATTGGATTATGGATATCTTCTAAAGCAAACCTTGGAGCACCTTTAATTGTAGAAAAATTATCTGGAAAAACATTTTCTCAGGTTTTTAATAAAAAAATAATAACTACAAGCATTCTATGTGGCATTATTTTAGGAATAGTAATTTTAGTATTACTTAAAATTCAGGAATTAATAATTCCAATGGGAGTTCCAAAAGCCAAACATCCTTCAGCAATACCTAGCCTATTCGCTTCTTTTTCAGCTGGAATTACTGAAGAGATAATATTCCGTTTAGGAATTATGTCTTTAATAGTAACTGCAATTAAATACATTATTAAAGCAAAAACTGCTTTCAATGGAATAGTATGGACTGGGAATATAATAACTGCTTTTTTATTTGGACTTATACATATTCCAATGTCAAGTAATTATTTCGACCAGACACCAATCGTAATCGGAACTATAATATTAGGAAATGTAATTACAGGAACAACATTTGGTTGGATATTTTGGCGTTATGGTCTGGTTATGGCAATGTTAGTGCATTTTATTTCTGATATTGTCCTTCACGTAATTGGTTCACCATTTGGCTAAAAAAAGAATAAATTATGAAAAAAACAAAGGCTAACACCGTATATAATTTATTGCTAGTTCTAGCCTACTTACGAAAATCCTCTCGGATTTTCTATTCGGTTTGTATTTGCTAAATTAGGTGCTTAAAACACGCAACAAACCATATACATCACGTTGTACACAATACCAAAACAGAACGTGAAACAACTGACAAACGAGGAAATTGATAAAAATATTACACCACTATTATTAGGAAATTTTGAAATGCATATTGCACAAGCTATTAGAAAAGGAAATATGTCTGAAATAGAGATAGTGGAATATCACTTGAAAATGTTAAAAGGGGTCGAATATATGGTAAAAAATTATAACCCTAAAGACCATCAACGTAAGTCTTATGTAAATTTTCAAATTCATTACTCATTTGAGAATATGTTTGATTAAGATTGAAATTTACAACATTGTTAGGATGTTGAATAACAACACCATTGACAATTTTAGACTCTTGTGAAGGAAAATTTTTATCTATATATTTAACCAATCTGACTTTTTTAAGTTCTATCTCATTTTTGACTTCGGATTCTTTATAGTCCTCTGACGAAAGTTCATCTAAATACTCTGAAAAGTCTTGTAGAACGGAATTAAAAAGCTCTTTAAATTTAGTCACTTCTTTTTCTAATATTTCTTTATCAGTCATAATTAAATATTTTCTGACTAAATTAGAAAACTAAATCGGACTGACAAGCGAAGTGGAAAATAAAAGTACTGTGTACAACACCGTATATAAAAAATAAAGGCAACAGTTCTCTGCCTAAAGTGAGAGCAAATATTTAACAGCAACAACGTCCGAAAAGCATTGAAAATCAACCCTTTACTTTTCATATACAAACACGTTGTAGCCAATTTGACAAAAATCCAGCATTTTAATTACAAACAAGGCTGAAATAAAAAAATCACAAGTGCCGAAACCTTTGTGATTATATTTGATTATTTGAAAGTGGATTGGTTATGCTGAAACGCCACCAAGTACATTTTCTAACTGCATTTCTTTAAGAACTCTATCTTGAATAGGTTGTGTCAATTTGTTAATTTCATCAACGCCCCAAGTAATTCCAACGACCGTTCGAGTTGGACGACTGCCAAAAGGCGTTTCGGCTAATTTCAGATAAGCATCCACTACCCATTGTGGGTCTGGAGCATCTTCACTTTGCAACATTTGAGCAAAATTTTCGCCCATTGCAGCTGGTACACCTGCCAATTCACCGTAAGTATCAAGAACTTCAGAATGTGCAGGAGCCTGACCAGAAGCCAACAATCCTGTTCCAAAAGGTCCAGGTTCTACCATAACGACATCAACGCCAAACGAAGAAACTTCATAACGTAATGCTTGCGAATATCCTTCCAAAGCGTGCTTTGTAGCGGTGTAAGTTCCAAAGAACGGTGGAGACATACGGCCAACTAACGAAGATGTGTTTATTATTAAACCTTTGCCAGCTTTACGCATACTTGGCAAAACTGCTTGAATGGTTCTGATTGCACCAAAATAATTGGTTTCCATTTGAAATTTTGCTTGCTCAACGCTATAGGCTTCCGTAATGCCGATGTACATAATACCTGCATTATTAATTAGAATATCAATATTTTCTGCTTCCGAAAAGATTGTATTCATTGCATTTGTAACAGACATATCATTGGTTACATCCATATCTACCACTTTTATGTTAGATGAATATTCTTCCAATTCTGTTTTAACCTTAAGGTTTTTTCCGTTTGGATTTCGCATTGTTGCGAATACCTTGTCGCCTTTATCGGCAAAATCTTTAGCGGCTTTTAGTCCAAAACCACTACTACTTCCTGTGATAATTATATTTTTCATTTCTATTAATTTTTAAAACCAAACATTCCGTTATTATGAGCCAATCCTTCGGTTGGTATTTCTTGAATCACATCCCAATGTTCTACGATTTTACCATCTTTCATTCTGAACAAGTCGTAAAATGCGTGTTTTTTACCACCATTCCATTCACCTTCGCTTACTGTGAGCACGAAGTTGCCTTCACCTAATACTTTGTGGATTTTGGTATATTTAAACATATTATTTTGAGAGGTTAGATATTCAACGGCTTCCACAATTCCGTTTAATCCATCTTTAATTTGTGGGTTGTGTTGATCGTATTGTTCTGCACTTATGTATTCAGTTATCTTGCTGGGATTTTTACCCATCAAAACATCTTCAATAAGGGAAACTGCCAAGGCTTTATTTGCTTCTGTTTTATCTAAATCTTCAACGGTTGTTGGACCATCAGTTTGTGTTCTTCCACTCGCCGTTTCTTTACCCAAAACAGTCATTGCATCCCAATGCTCTGCTACTTTTCCGTTTTCATCAACACGTATAATATCAAATGCTACCATTTCATCTGCACCAAATGGTTTTGCATTATGCCAAATGTTATGCATAAATACATAGTTACCGTCTTGAAATAGTCGAACGTTTTCAGCGTATGTTCCGTTTTCTTTTAAAACTGGCAATAGACCTATAAATGGTTCAAGTCCTGTTGGAACGAATGGATTGTGCTGTATATAATCTGCATTGGCAAATTTTCGCATTTTCTCTGCATCTTGTTTGGCTACAGCACCCAAGAAATTGCCTACGATTTCTTTGTTGTTCATTGTTTTTTCTTGTGATTGATTACTCTCGCTTGTTGCATTTGTTTTAGATGTGTTGCAGGAAGCAAGAATACCTGCTAACACAAATACGGTGAGTACCTTTTTCATTGATTTCATTTTTTATTAATATTTATTACTTGTAATTCGCAAGCAAAAATATAACATTACTTTTAAAAAGCAAGTAATTAATTAAATTAATTTCATTTTGCAAGTAAAAAATATAATTTGTTACCTTTGTAGCCGATAAAAGGAATAAAAGAGAATGGAAACAAAATTTAGATGCAATTGCCCTTTTACTTCGGCTTTAGATATTATAGGCGATAAATGGATGTTGGTTATCGTGAAACAGATGCTTATAGAAAACAAGCAAACTTTTAAAGACTTTACAGAAAGTGATGAAGGAATTGCTACCAATATATTGACTGCGAAATTGAAACAACTTGAGGAGTTTGGAATTATTATCAAAACCAGACTTCCGAACAATAAGAAATCTAATATCTATCTTTTAACCGAGAAAGGATTGGCAATGATACCAATAATCATTGAACTAGGCATTTGGAGCGACAATCATTTAAGAGATTTGAATCCGACTATCGTAAATGGAAAAGGGATGGAATTATTAAGAACCAATAAAGCGGAATTTGGAAGAGTAATTGAACAGCAGTATCGAGAAAAACTGGCTACAACAACGTATATAACTCATAGCTAGTCAGTTGCTTTGACGAAGTTAATGCATATTTGCCAGTCCGCCAAATTTTTTAATTTGGCTTATTGAGAAAAAAGGTAATAAGAAAAATTAAAAAATTCGGCTCGTGCTCAATCCGAAAATATTTTCATAATTTGCACGTTACGAGCCATATACAAAACCGTTGTGCGGCATGCAAAAACGACCGACAGAAATTAGAAGAAGTCAAATATGAGCAATCAAAAAATAGACCTTGACAAAATGATGGTTGATGAATGGCGAAACCTTGGCTTCTATTACGACCGTGACGACAGAATAGATGTTAATCAATGGAGATTTTATGGTAGCAAGAAAGGATTTCAAAACTTTGTGAGTCTGCTAGAAAAGTACACGAATAACCCTCAAAACGAAATTATTTCGGAACACGGCCATTTTGGACCTTATAGTTATCTTAAAATAATGACTTGGGACAAACCTGTAATAACAGAAGACTACATTGCCGGAACTATTCAGGATTTGAAAAATTTACAACAAATTATTGCAGATAAACTAAGCACTTCGCGACCAGGTCAGACTTTTAACATTGACAAGGATTATGGACAAGACAATACAATCACAGCAAAGTTTTTTGTGATGTCAGATGATTTTGACCCATATACAATGGACGAACTCATTGTTTCAGGTCGTCAAAATATTGTGAACGAAAATATGAACCAGAAAAAATAAAAAGCACGACCGCACAACATCGGCTATAGCAAATGCGGGCTGACTGCTTAAAAATGAAGATATTACAACTAAATGGAATCACGGTAGGCGGACAAGAAAGCGGCTTCGAAATCCCGCACTTGCCATAGCCAGGGCCGTTGGCAATAATTTATTTAAATGAAATTTTCACAAAGAATTGGAAAAACAGATGTTCGAGAATCAATACAAATTGAGTCTATCGATGAAAAATTATCTAATCGCCTTTGGAATACCTTATTACGAGATTTTTTCAACCACCTTAGCACTTACTCAGATCATTCCTCCGATTCATATAAGGGAAAAGTATTATTAATGATATGGACAGAATATTTTGGCAATCGCTCAGATAAAATTGAATCTTTTGATAACGGATATGTCTATACCGCTGGAACCATGAATTATATAAGTCAATATTTTTTTAGTGCCAAATGGTATGAAAAATATGATTTTATAGAATTTATGGCAGCACTCGATGAAGCAATAACTAACTATGGCTTGACCGTCCATTTAAATTCAGCATTGGAACAAGAAATGGCTGGTTATAGAATTGTTGAAGATAAAATTATTCAGATTACTTCGGCTGAGGAAATTTCGGCAATAGAAGAAGCCATTAACAATTCGCAATGGGAGCCTGTAAAAAAACATTTAAGTTCTGCTTTGGAGTTTCTTTCCCATAGAGAAAATCCAGATTATAGAAATTCAGTAAAAGAATCTATTTCCGCTGTAGAGTCTTTGTGTATTATTATAACGGGAGATAAGAAAACAACACTTGGAAAAGCTTTAAGCATTATAGAATCAACGTATAAAATTCACGGGGCATTAAAACAGGCCTTTTCTTCGTTATATGGTTACACAAGTGATTCAGGAGGTATAAGACATTCACTTCTCGAAGACGATATTGAGGTAACTATGGAAGATGCAAAATTTATGTTAGTATCATGTTCTGCTTTTATCAATTATTTAAAAGTTAAAATTAAATAATAAACTATTGCCAACAATGCATATAGCAAAGCGGTCACTCTCGGCTCAAATTAAATTCCCTAACTTTATCAAAAACAAATAAAACGGATAGAAACGTATTGGCGGCGCCACTGCCCTAGCTGATTCGCACGCAGAGACAAGCTCTGCTGCCAGCATCCCGCTGAAGCGGGATCGCCCTTCCGAATCAGCCGCGCGGCACCCGCCTAGCCATATGCAAGACCGTTACCTGCAAGCAAATGAACAAACTGCAAATCATCATCATCCCGCTTTTATTGTTGGTTCAGACTATATTTTCTCAAACCAAAGAAATAAAAGGAGATACTGCTTATTGGTACAAAAGGAATGTCGAATTTCATAAGACATTGGACTTAAAAGATTTTGAAAAATCAGAAAATGACTTCAATTTTAGATTTTGGAATCACGGACAGGTAATTGAAATATCAAAAGATAGTTCTGTTATAAATGGAGCAATTGTAAATTATATTTATCATACCAAAAAAGCTAACAGAAGTAAAACCAAAACATTTACGAATAAAATTCTACTGACATTAAAACAATCACTAAGCGTCTATAATATTATACAAAATTCCAAAATCTTAGAACTTCCGTCCGATAAGGATATAGAAAAATGGAGTCAAGGAATGGATGGAATCACATATATTATAGAGCATTCGGATAAAAAAAATTACTGGTACAAAAACTATTGGACACCATCTTCACAAGATTCAATTCCTGAGGCAATTATAGTTTTAGGCTTAGTAAAAAAACTGTCCGATACTTTAAAGCTCAAAGAGGTCTACAAAGAATTTAAAGAAACACTACCAAAAAAAGGTTGTTACAATTCTGGAGGAATGATAAATATGTGTTACATATCAAATTCTTTAGAATTAGGATATACTGGAGCTACAAAATTACCTTTAGGTTTTTACACTTCTTATTCTGCGACATACATAGGTAAAACAAAAATTAACGGAAGTAGCTCGTTACAGTACAACTTCGATAACAACGGATTTCATCATCTAAATTTTCGAATAGCCAAATGGAATATATTTCATAAAAAATCTAATCTTTCAGATTTTATAGCATATAATTATCAGAATAGAAATGTCAATATAGATGACAAAAGAAATAAATTTGAAAATCATCAAATTAAATATGGATTAAATCTTAAAAAGAACTTTGGTCTAGGAGTTGGATTAGATTATTTGACTAGGAATAATAATATAGTCGGAGGTCATTTTTATGCTTCTAAATGGTTTTCAAAACTAAAAATAAGCACGACATTTGAAACATCAGTATTTAAAAATCAAATTAATTACAAAACTGAAATTTTCAAGGCTATTAATTTTAATAGCGAATTTCCAGTAAATAGAATTTCTTTTGGAATTGGTTACGAGGATTTTATGGAATATAAAGATTTGTACTTTAGCTTTAGAATACTGATTTGAGAAATGCCAGCAGGTAACACCGTATATAATTTATTGCTAGTTCTAGCCTACTTACGAAAATCCTCGCGGATTTTCTATTCGGTTTTTATTTGCTAAATTACGTGCTAAACCACGCAACAAACCATATACAAACACGTTGTGTTTCATACTGACCAGCCGCAATTTTAGCACTTTCGGTTTTTGCCAAAGCTCAATTCCAACGCTAGAAAAACCAAAAGAGCTAAAATTTCCCAACGCTCGAATTGAATATTCCAATTAAAATATTTAGATTTGTCAAAAAATGACAAGTCTTATGAAAACCACATTTGGAGAATACATCCGACTTTTACGAAACGAAAACGAATTGACTTTAACTCAACTTGCAGCTAAACTAAATTTAGACTCTGCAAATTTGAGTAAAATCGAAAATGGAAAGCGAGATTTTGACGAAAAACGCTTACCAAAACTTGCGAAAATCTTCAAACTGAATCTTACAGAATTGCGGAATGAATATGTGACTGACCAAATTGGAAAGCATATTTACGAGACAAATTGCACAAAACAGCTTTTACAAGTTGCAGAGGAAAAAGCAGAATATCGCAGAACACTTAATAAATCACTTCAAACACAATAAAATATGAAAATAGTATCTTTCTTCGCAGGAGCTGGCGGACTTGATTTAGGCTTTCAGCAAGCTGGTTTTAATGTTATTTGGGCAAACGAATATGACAAAGAAATTTGGGAAACTTATGAGAAAAATCATCCAAACACGATACTTGACAAAAGAAGTATTGTAAATATACCAGCTGATGAAGTTCCAGAATGCGATGGAATAATTGGAGGTCCTCCTTGCCAAAGTTGGAGTGAAGCTGGAGCAGCAAGAGGAATTAAAGATAAAAGAGGTCAATTATTTTATGACTTCATAAGAATATTAGAAGCTAAACAACCAAAATTCTTTTTAGCAGAAAATGTTAGTGGAATGTTGATTTCTAAACACACAGAAGCTTTAGAAGGAATTAAAGAACTTTTTAGAAATGCAGGAATAGGATATGAACTTTCTTTTCAAATGCTTAACGCATCTGATTATAATGTTCCCCAAGACCGAAAAAGAGTTTTTTTTATCGGAATTAGAAAAGACTTGAATTTTAAATATCAATTCCCAACTGAAACTTTCCCAAAAATACCGCTTGAAGATGTTATATCTGATTTACAAGAAGGTGTTTTACCAGCTTTAGAATACAACAATACCAATGGAGATAATTGTGCAGTTCCAAATCACGAATATATGATTGGAAGTTTTTCAACAATCTTTATGTCAAGAAATAGAGTAAGAAGTTGGGATGAGCAATCTTATACAATTCAAGCAGGTGGAAGACACGCACCTATTCATCCACAAGCCCCAAAAATGAAGTTTATAGAAAAGAATAAAAGAATTTTTGTTCCAGGAAAAGAACATTTATACAGAAGATTAAGTGTAAGAGAATGTGCAAGAATTCAGACTTTTCCGAACGACTTTATTTTCCATTATAAAAAAGTTGCAGCAGGTTACAAAATGATTGGAAATGCTGTCCCTGTCAATTTAGCAAAGTTTTTAGCAAATAGCATTATGGAACAAATTAAAGCTAACGATAAAACGAATAAAGCAGTCAAAAAGACTCAAAAACTAAAAGAAGCAATTGCAGTATGACAAATATTTTAGAAGCGATTTACAATATTGTTAATCATAAAAATTTTGCTATCCGCGAATTTTATTCAGGTAGAAATAGAGCGAATAGTATGGGAGAAGCTCTTGAAAACTATATTAAAGATGCTTTTGCTGACACATTTGATTCTGATGACGAGCAAAGTCGATTAAAAACTTATAATCAAGAGTTTTCTTGGTTGGGTTCTCAAAACAATCCGCCAGATATTATGATAAAAGGTGGAGATGCAATTGAGGTTAAGAAAACTCAAAGTGCAAACAGTAGTTTGGCTTTAAACAGTAGTTATCCTAAAACTGATTTAAGGCATACAAGTCCGATGATAACAAGTGAATGTAGAGATTGTGAAAAATGGACAGTAAAAGATTTAATTTATTGCGTTGGACACACATCTGACACAAACATTAAGTCTTTATGGATGGTTTATGGAAGTTCTTATGCAGCAAAACACGAAACTTATCAAAGAATAAAAACAACCATTTCAGATGGAATAAAAACTATTCCTGACGTTGTTTTTGCTGATACAAAAGAATTAGGCAGAGTTAATCAAGTTGACCCATTAGGAATAACCAACTTGAGAATTAGAGGAATGTGGCAAATTGAAAACCCAAGAAAAGTGTTCAATTATTTACACGAACCAACAGACAAAGACTTTGAATTAGTTTGCATAATTCCATTAGAGAAATATAATAACTTTCCGAATGAAAGTAAAAGTAAACTTGAAGGAATAACTGAAAAAGGATTTAGTATTGAGGATAAGCAAATAAAAAATCCAAATAATCCTGCAAAATTAATGGACTGTAAACTGATAAAATTATGTGTGTAAGCCAACGCTAAAAGCCATACACATTTGCAATTCGCTTCAGCCAACACACAAGCCAAAAATTGCAAAAGAGTATGTCTTTGCCAACGCTACAAACTGAACGAAAAAAGTACGAAAACACAACAACGTGTATAATTAATTGCTTATTTATTAACTATTTACGAAAGTTTTCGCAGACTTCAAATATAGTTTTTATTTACTAAATTCCGTGCTTAAAACACGCAACTAATCATACACAAAACCGTTAGGCAACATTTAAAACCAAAACCGAAAATGCACGCTATTGACCAACTAAAAGAACTTGATTTAAGTGAATATCCAATTGCGGAATTAGACAAATTGCTGACAAGTTTAGGTCCTTTAGGAATTATGCTTACCGATTATCACAAAACACCAGAAGGTCAATACTCAAAGGAAATAGAGCGAGCAGTAAACAATACAAAAGAAGAACCTGAATTTAATAAGGTTTCACGCATTTCATTTAAACCTGCAGAATTTAATTCGAACTATTTGAGAGCGAGTACACCAAAAAATACTATGTTTTATGGTGCTGTAATTTCAGAAAAAGATTTTGACAAGGAAGAAATGAAGTATCCTAGAATTGTTGGCACTTCAGAGATTTCTAGTTTAATGAGAAACTCTGATGTAATCGAAGGTTGGAGCCGTTTGACGTATGGAAATTGGGAAGTTATTGAAGGTATCTCGTTGGCAACGATTATTGACCCAACGATTGAGTATGAACATCCTTATTTGAATAGTTTGAGAAATCAATATGTGGAATTTTTGAAAGAAATACCAAAAGATGTTAGGGAGAACACAATTAAATGTCTTAAGTTTTTATCAGCGGAATTTTCCAAATATGTTTCAGGTGGTAATAATCACGAATATTTAATTTCATCAAAATTCACGGAGATTTTCACAAAAACCTCTAATTATGACGGAGTTGTTTATCCAAGTGTCCAATCAAAAGGTTATGGATTATGTGTTGCGATTCACCCAAGAGCAATGAGCAAATTAAAACTAACTAAAGTTTTACAATGTAAACTGACCAAAAAAGTCGGAGAAGACGGAGAAAACAATTTTCAACTTTTGAATGAAAAACATTGTCTAGTTGAGGATGGTGCTGAAACATTTGAATTAAAAGAAATAGATAAATAAAAACGTTGCCTAACACCGTATATAGCTCATAGCTAATTAGTTGCTTAAACGAAGTTAAGGCATATTTGGAAAGTCGTCAAATTTTTAAATTTGACGATTTCCAATAAAAAAGATAAATAGTAAAATTTAAAAATCTGGCTTGTGTTTAATCCGAAAATAATTTTCTAATTTGCACGCTACGAGCCATATACAAAACCGTTGTGCATAATTATGAAAAAAACGATATTAATAATATTTGTCTTACTGATTTCTATTAAATCTTTCGCTTGTAGTTGCGAATGTACAGGCGATTGCTCGTTTAGTGCGATATCGGATAATCAAAACTTTGTTGCTTTGATTAAGGTAATCGAATACACCGACTTTTTAGAAGATGAGATTTACGGTTACGATGGTAAAATGCCATATTCAATGACAGTAGAAATTGTGAAAAAATATAAAGGATCGGAATCAAAAAAACGAATAAAAATTTGGGGCGATAACGGAATTCTATGCCGACCATACATCTCGAATTTCGAAGTTGGAAAATATTATCTGATTGCACCGAGCATCATTGAGAATGACTCTCAAACTGGAAAAGCAAATGATTACGATTTTTTTGCGTGTTGGACGGATTATCTCGAAGTCGATTACGAAAAGCAAATCGCGTACGGAAAATACTCGTGGTGGCGAAAAGAAATTAGCCTTGAAAAGTTCGAAAGAAAACTGGAAAAATAACTATGCACAACAACGTATAAAAAACATAAGCCTGTATAGTATAAATATTTTTCCTTCTAGACAGTTGCAACTGCAAAATTATTAATTATCACTCCTTTTTTAGTTTTCGTTTTGTCCGTTGCAACCGTACCGTTGCAACGGTTACACTTTCTTACTGTTTAATTAACTTCTGTAGTACGTCTTTCTATTGCTATTATTGACTTCACACCTATCTATTGTACCATTGCAATGCGGTTGCAACCGTACGGTTGCGGAATTGGTAAACTTAATTACTGTTTTATATGGAATACTGTTTTTAATAGGAAACGCTCTGCTTCTTTATCTGTAATTAATTGCTCTTTTTCTGTATTAGTATTACCCGTTGCAACGGCTGGTTGAGTTTCGGTTGCAACCAAAGGTTTATTTTCTGCAATTGCTTCTAAAAAAGAATAGCCTTCTGAAAAGCTAGGTACATCAAAAACATCAAATGGTTTTAATTCTTGATATTTAAATATATCTTTAATTGTTGTTGAATACTTAACAAAAGCATTTCGTTGTATCTCAAACATTCTTACTAAAAGCTCTACGTTTTCTGTCATCAACTTATCCACATTATCTAAGAGCAAATTGGAATAAAAGCAGGACATATTTGCCCATTGCATGTGTCTATCTAATACTATTTTAAAGTTCTCTTCTTTTAATTCATCTCTAATTGAAGTTAACTTCAAAAGGTTACTTTCTAAATGATTCTTTTTGTTAATCACCTTTTGAAATGTTTCTTTTTCATCTACTATAGCTATTTCTAGACCTTCTTTAAAGTAAATAACCTTGTTTAGGTAAGATTCCATAGGAATATCAAACAAATAGCTTACAACCTCTGTATTGTCGGCTATAATATAAAAGAACATATCGGTTGCAACGGCATGTACTAATTCCCAATGTATGGTTTCTAAATCTTTCATAACATATCTGAATAATCTTCTGGTAGTTCGGCGTCTATCTGTCTGAGGTATTTCTCTAAAGCGGTCATAGTGGTATGTCCTGTAATTAGCATGAGTTTACTCTTTGCAGCATAGGGAGCGTGTTCTTTTATGAGTTGTCTATACAACTTGGTGACATAGGTATGTCTAAAACTATAGAGTCCATAGTTCTCATCAAAGTCAAAGGTGTCTTTTACTACTTTCTTAAAGCGTTTTGAGAAATAGTCTCTTCTGCTTTCTACCGTTGCAACCCACTCTTTTCCTAGTCCTTCAGGGGTAAATAGTACGTTTTCTTTTTTTAGGTGGCTTATATCTCCTAAATCGTCCAACAGGAGTTGTGGTATCATTTTAATTTTATGTGCTTTGTTCTTGGCTTGGAAGTGTAGTGTTTTATTGTTTAGGTCTATATCTTTTACTTTCAGCCTACAAACTTCAATAGGACGTAAAAAGGCATAGGAAATACATTTTATGTATAGTAGAAGTACAGGGTCTTTTGTTTCTAGATACTTAAATATGCGTTCTTGTTCTTCTAGGGTATATCTTCTATTGCGTTTGGGTATTGATTTTAGTTTGGATATTTTCTTAAAGTAGTTTTCTGTGACTACTTCATTTTCTTTTAGTACTTCAAAAAGGCTACTTAGGTTTACTTTGTGGTTGTTTCTGTTTCTTGCACTACTTCTGCTTGCTATACTATTAAGATAAGCAATGCAGGTCATTCTATTAATATCTGAAGCCTGTTGCAACTCGCTCTTATGTATTTTAAGCCATTCAATAAAAGTATTTGCGCTAGAGGTATAGTCTCTTAGTGTTCTAGGGCTTATCACTTGCTTTTTAAGTGATAGTGCAAATGCCATTTCTTCTTTAAGTTTAGGTGTAGTATTCCCCGTTGCAACGGAAGTTGGTTGAGCCGTTGCAATCGGGGGTGTTTTTTTAGGTGTATTTATTTGTGATTTATCTTCACCTCCTACTATTTCTGGGTTTTCAGAGGTTGCACTAGTTGCTTTTACCGTTGCAACGGTACTTGATATATCCGTTGCAACGACTGTTGAATTTTTGATTGAAGTAGGTATTTCTTCTATTGAGGATTCATCATCTACATTAGATTCTGGTTGCAACCTATCGGGTTGCTCGTTGCAACTGGCTAGATTGGTGTCTAGTCCTGCATGGTCTTTGGGTGTTTCAGTTCCGTCAAAGTAGGAACTATAGGGTATTTCTTCTTCATTTCCTTTTTGGATGGATTGCAACCTACGACGTTGCTCGTTGCAACTGGATAGGTTGGTGTGTAATTCACTATTATCTTCAAAAGGGCTATAGCCTTTTTTAAGTAATCGTATTAAGTTTATACGATAGCACGTTAAAACAGTCATTCTATCTTCTCTAGTATCAAACTTATTGGCAATACCGTATATATTTTTCATTCGTTGCAACTTACCCGTTGCAGGGTTGCGAAAAGAAAAATAAACATACCAGCGTTTTGATAAATCGCCTTTTGCAGAATAGATTTTAGGAGTGGAAAATTGCTTTTTGTGTTCCAAAGTGTGTTCTAAATCGTGTTCAATTTGATTCTCTAAGGTAACAAAATCATAAATAATAGACATAAAAAAAACGGTTTAGTCGAAACCAAACCGTTTATTTTAAAGCATTTAAGCGTAGTAGCGGGAACTGGACTCGAACCAGTGACCTTCGGGTTATGAGCCCGACGAGCTACCTACTGCTCTATCCCGCGATATAGACCGCAAAGATACGAACCTTTTTAGAGTTTACAATAGTAAAGTTTAAGAAATTTATTTAGAATCTGTTTCAGCAATCCAAGAAATTGCTTGTAATCTATCTTTTATTTTAAAACTTCTTACAGAAGTGCTTAAAAATAAATTATCTAGAAAACAACAAAGGTGAATCCAGTTTTTATCACTCACAATTGCAATCTTATTAATTTTTTTTGAATTTCTAATTTTGAAAGCGCAATTTGATATCACAGAACGTATTCTATAGTCAACAATAGAAGCATCTTCCATGTAAAGATTTACTTTATTATGTCCTTTAAACCTCTCAAAGACTTGCTTTTTAAGATTTCGATTGGTTTTTTCATCCAAAACGCCATCAATTAAAAAGCCTATTGTATTATCCGAAAAACTAAAAGAGGCTAACATATTATTATTATTTTAACACAAAAATTACAATAAAGATACTTATTATCAAATTTTATTTACAATAATTAACTTAATACTGTTTTTTTTAGAATATACAATAATTTCGATTGGATTGCAACAAACTTCGCAATCTTCTATGTACGTTTGATGGCTTATAGATAAATCAAATAACATTGAAATCTGTTCCCAACAGTATGGACATTGAAAAAAATGTTCTTCCACTAAAAATCTGTATTTAATAATTGGCCTGTGAGACGCAGTAATTCAAGCTCAGCAAGCTTGGCATCATACTTTGCTAAGTTTTTACTTGTCTCTGCATTTATTAAGTTTATTTGAGCTTGTCTAAACTCGATGGAGCTTATTTGACCAAGCTTTAATCGTTCTTGGGAACGTTCTAAATTATTTTTATTAGTAACTACATTTTGCTCTTGTATGTTATATATCTCTAACAAATTCTCGTATGTCCCCTTTGCATTAGCAATATCGCGATTTACTTCTAACTCAAATTGTTTACGTTGCAGTTCTTGAGAGTCATATAATATTTTAGCATTTTTTAAACCAACAATACTCCCTCCTCCATCAAAGAGGTTCCAAGTGAGATTTGCTCCAAGGGTTAAATTCTCGCCTTGAGAAATAGAACCAGGAAAAAATGCAGAAGCAGGACTATTAATCCTATTCCACCCATAGCTACCAGTTAACCCAATTGTAGGTAACAACAATGACTTAGCAGATTTTATTGCATAATCGCTAACCTTCATCTGGCTTTCACTTTGCAATAAAGTAACGTTATTTTCTTTACTATTTGCCACATAGCCTTCTAACTGTAATTTGTTAGTAAAGCTTACAAGTGTATCCACTTTAAAACTAGCGTTTAAATCTCTATTTAAAACTACATTTAAGTCTCTCTTTGCATTAGCTAATTGTTGTTTTGCATTTAATACATTAACACTATCTGTTACTACATCAACTTCAGCTTGAAGAACTTCTAGTTTTGAATTTTGCCCATATTCAAATTGGTATTGTGCTCTAGTAACACGTTCTTTGGACACTCGTAATGCTTGTTCTAACACTACTACATTTTCAGTCTGCCTAGCTACTTCATAATACACAGAAAAAAGTTGTAGCATTGTGTTTTCAATAGTTTCTCTTACTTGTAATTCGGTTAGATTATATTGTTCTTTTAATTGTTTATAATCATAGTACCTACCTAAACCATCAAAAAGTACATAATTTACATTAATGCCTGCGTTATATCTTTGTGTTTCTGCATCTTCGATAACAACATCTGGTCTTGGATTTCCATCTTCATCTAAAGACCCCGGAAAGGATCTACGGTCACTAGCATTGTCGTATTGTGCACTTGCTGTTCCTACAACTGTTGGCAAATACCCAGAATTTAAAATACTCTTGTTATTTGATGCAATTTCCAATTCATTTTGTGCTAATTGAATCCCGAAATTATTTTGAAGCATTTCTGAAATAGCTTCAGATTTTGAAAGTACATTTTGCGCAATAGATTGCTGAAGCATTCCTAACAGGGACACTAAACATAGAAAGCTTTTAAATCTTATGTAACTCATAATCTATTTATATGAATTTTTTTGAACAGAAAGCACAGGTTCTAACGAAGGTTCTTGGCCATGTGCTTTCTCTTCTTTTTGTTCTTTTATAGCCCTTTCAACCTCTTCCTTTTCAATTTTTCCACCTGTTGCAAGCCATTTAACCCAAACCTTTATAGTATTACTAAAACTTAAAAATAATGGTAGTAATACCAAAGTTAAGACTGTTGCAAATCCAATTCCATAGGCAATAGAAATTGCCATAGGTATTAAAAATTGTGCCTGTCTACTTTCTTCAAAAATTAGTGGAGCAAGTCCTGCAATAGTAGTTAGAGAAGTTAAGAAAATAGCTCTAAAACGTGATCTACCTGCCTCATAAATTGCATCATCAAAGTTCATTCCCTCTCGTAAATTACTATTAAACTTACCTATTAAAACCAATCCATCATTAACCATAATACCAATGAGAGCAATAATCCCTAGCATAGATAATATGTTTACTGGAAAACCATGAACCCAATGCCCCCAAGCAACCGCAGGTAATGAAAATGGGACTAATAAAATTAAAAGCAAAGGTTGGCTATAGCTTCTAAAAGTAAAAGCTATTGTAACATATATAAGCAACAACACGATACCTCCTACTGGACCAAGAGAGTTTGTTAATTTATTGGCTTCTCTATTTTGCCCTTCATAAGAAGGTGTAACGGAAGGGTACTTTGAGAGTATATCTGGCATTACATCATTTTGTATGGTAGCCATCATATCTGTTGCACTAGTAGTCTCAACATTTTTAATATCTGCTGTAATTTGTATTTCTCTCCTTCCATCTAAGTGATTTATTGCAACATCTCCTCGCTCAATACTATAAGCTGCTATTTCACTTAAAGGAACACGTTGTCCAGAAGGTGTGGTAATACGCATATCGTCTAGATTCTTAAGCGAAGAACGATTTTCCCTGTCGTACCTAACCCAAACCCTTATTTCATCTTCACCTCGCTGAAAACGTTGCGCTTGAGCTCCAAAAAATCCTGCACGAACTTGAGACATTATAGTTTGCAAGTTAAGCCCTAGCGCATAGGCATTGTCCTTAAGCTCTAATCTAACTTCCTTTATTCCAGCTGGGTCGTTATCTGCAACATCCTTAAGCAATTGGTTACTCTCCAAATACTCTTTTAATTCTTGTTTTACAGCTTTTAATTCAGAGATATTGTTACCCAAAAGTGATACTGCAACCGGACTCCCTCCAAAATTTCCTCCGCCTCCGTAAACTAAACTTTCTGCTCCATAAACAGGACCTACCTTTTCTTTTATCATATTTCCAACTAGGTTGGAACTTATTTCGTTTGGTCTATCTTCTCCAGGCAGTAAGTTAATTGATAAAGAAGCTGTTGCAGACCCGGGGCCAATATTCTTAATAATATTTTCAAAAAGCATTGTATCTAAGACAGCCTCATATTTTTGCGTGAGTTCATCATTTACTTCCCAGGCTTTTTCTTCAATAAGTGATATTATACTGTCTGTAGTTCTTTCATTAGTTCCATTTGGCATATTCAAATTAATAGAAACTCGATCACTAGCTATCTGTGGAAAAAAAGCTCCTCTAATAATTCCGCCCTGAAAACTTCCAAGCGTTAGTAAAACAAAAACTATAAATAATGAAAAAGTGAAGATTTTATTTTTTAGAGCGAACCTTAAAACTGGACTATATAAATTATCTCTTAACCAACGCATTATCTTATCACCGAAAGTATTAATGTACCTAAGCTTAGAAAATAACTTACCAATAGTTGTTTTTGGAGTTTTTCCCTGTGCCCTAAGAGCTTTTGAATGTGCTAAGTGGGCTGGTAAAATAATTAATGCCTCTATAAGCGAAACAGCAAGCGTTAAAATTACAATAACAGACACTTCCCCAAAAAAGTCTCCAATACGACCATCGAGAAATAAAAAGATAGAAAATGCTAAGATAGTTGTTATAATAGCCGATAAAATAGGAGGAATTACCTCCATAGTTCCATCTATAGCCGCTTGTACTGGCGTTTTTCCTTTTTCATAATGCTGATAAATATTTTCTGCAATTACAATCCCATCATCTACCAGAATACCAATTACAATAATCATCCCGAACAACGATAACACATTAATGGTTACATTAAAATAGGGTGCTAGCATAAACATTCCTAAAAAAGCGACTGGCAGTCCAAAAGCCACCCAAAATGCTAATCGAGTATTTAGGAACAGGGACAAAAATATTAAAACTAATAGCATCCCAATTACAGCATTTTCGGTAAGGAGTTTAGTTCTTTGAACTAAGGTAGTTGAAGAGTCACTTACAATATCTAATTGGACAGCTGTGTATTTTTGATTAAAGGTTTTAATGTATTCTTTTGCGCTTTCTGCTGAAGAGATTAAGTCTTCAGTATTTGTACTTGTGATGGTTACATTTACTGAAACGTTTCCATTAAAATAACTCGCGTTGGGAGTTTCAGAAAAACGATCACGAACATCGGCAACGTCTTTTAAATAAATTGTCTGTCCTGAAGCTAATGTTATTAGGGGAGTATTTCCTAGCTCCTGAGCATAATACGACCTATTATTTGCTCTAATTAAATACTCTTCAGCATCTGTTTTAATAGTTCCTCCGGTTGTTAATAAACTACTGTTGTTTACAGCTTGTGAAACTTGAGCAAAACTTAAATTATAAGCCAATAATTGGTCTTCATTTATAGCTATTTCTATTTCTTCATCTGGATACCCACTTATAGCTACTTGAGAAATACCTTCAATACCTCTTAAATCGTTTTCAACCTCTCTACTTATTTGCTTTAAGGTAGTTAGTGGAACATTATCTCCACTTATTGAAAAAGAAATAGTTTGTCGTATAGCCTCCTGTTTTGCCACTACAAGTGGCTCCATGCCAGAGGGAAACGTTGGAACTCTATCTACTGCATTTTTAACTTCAAGCAGCATAAAGTCAATATCTTTTCCTTTTTCAATTTCAACATTAATAGTACCGCTATTTTCTCTAGAAGTTGATGTTACTCTTTCTACTCCATCCAGCCCTTTTAAATTGTCTTCAACCTTTAAAACAATTCCTTCTTCTACTTCTTGAGGCGAGGCTCCAGGGTAAGTAATACTAATATTTATGTTTTTAGAATCTACAAGTGGAAAAAAAGAAGACTTTAAAGAAAGTGCACCTATAATTCCTAAAAGAAAGAAAGCAATAACCACTACATTTACTGCAACATGATATTTAATAAAGTAAGCTATTAATTTACGCATTGTGATTACTCGCTTTTAGACGCTTCTGTTTCTTGGTTTACTTTCTCTTCGCTATAAACTTTAACCAACATTCCAGCATATCCACCAGTTATTGGTTTTGACACTATAATCTCTCCTTCTGGCACATCTTTTATCACAGCTTGAGTATCTGAAAAATAAACAGGAGTTACCTTAATGGTGCTTAGAAGGCTATCTTTAACAACAAAAATTTCATTTCCGTTTTGCAACAGACTTCTATCTATAGCAATTGCATTGTCTTCATTTTTTGCAGTTACATTGGCTTCTAGATACATCCCTTCTTTTAAGGTGTCATCTTTAACTTCAATAAACACTTTTACAGATTGAGTGGCTTGATCTATTTTACCATTTACTCGCGTAACAGTACCTGTATAATTTTTTGTTTTTTCAAGATTTTGAAGTGCAACTTTTTCACCTATTTTAAGTAAGTCACTATATTCTTTACCAATCGAAACCTCCATCTCATACACACTACCATCAATAAATTCTCCTAATTTTTGTCCTCCAGAAATAAGAGTTCCTTCGGTTACTAACGCCTCTGTAAGTATTCCTGAAAAAGGAGCTGTAATTCTATATTTTCCTAGGCGTTGTTCTAGATTTTTTATATTGTAGTAAGAGGTTACAATCCCTCTGTTATTAATAAAATACTTTTCTTTTTCTGAAGTCATCTCTGGTAATGCAGGTAATGACTTGTCAATATTTAAGTTATTGAGATAGGATTGCCATTTTGGGAATGCCTCAGGGTAATCTAACCTTAAATCTGGCATTATAGAAGTAATAGAATTGTAAAAATTACTTTTTGCAGATTGAACTGACGCATAATATTCTGATGCATCAATGGCTATTAATGTTTGCCCTTTTCTATATTCTTGTCCAGGTTTAAAAAGTTTACTTCCTTGCCTAAAGACACCTTGTACTTCAGAAAACAACTCGATGCGTCGCTTGGCTATTAGATTTCCATTTGCAGGGATTACAATTGGGACAGATGTATTTTTTACGGTATCTACAAAAACTGTTTTAATTACTTTCTGCGCCTTAGGCTTTATCTTTTGTTTACTATCTGCAATAAGTTGAGAGCCAAAAAAAGCAGCTACAATTAAAACAGCTGCTAATATGTAAAGTATAATTTTCCGCATAGGCGTTTTGCTAATTAAAGTAAAGCACAAAGCTATTTACATTATGAATGCGAAGGAGTTAAAGAAGTCCTAAATTAAAACTTAGAAACAATAAACTAATATTACTGTAATTTTTCAAAAGTAACCTCCCATTCTTTCATGAGTTTTTGGAGCGTATCTTTCTTTTGCTGATAACTATCAAAAAAGTTGGGTTGAGCAATTGTTTCTTCATAATTAATCTGAAGCTCAACATCTATTTCTTTAATTTCTTTTTCTAGTTTATTAATAGCTGCTTCTGTTTTGCTCAATTTATTTTGGAGTGATTTCTGTCTTTTTTGAGCTTCGTAAGATTCTTTCCCAGAAGGTTTTTCTTCTTTAACTTTCTTTTCGTCTATTGTTTTCTTTTCAGCTTCACGTAAATTTTGAAGGTTGCGTTGTTCCAAGAAATAATCTATATCTCCAAGGTATTCTTTTATTTTTCGGTCTTTAAACTCGTAAACTTTATTTGTTAGCCCTTGTAAAAAATCCCTGTCATGTGAAACCAGTATTAGCGTCCCTGAAAAATTATTTAATGCTTCTTTTAATACATTTTTAGATTTAATATCAAGGTGATTGGTAGGCTCATCCATTACCAAAACATTAAATGGCTGCAATAGTAATTTTGCTAACGCCAGTCTATTACGCTCTCCTCCTGAAAGCACTCTAACGTATTTATCAACCTCTTCTCCTCTAAATAAAAAAGCACCTAAAATATCGCGTACTCTAGGACGGGTTTTTTCGTCAGCTGCATCTAGCATGGTATCCTCTACTGTTTTGGAACCATCTAGATAGTCTGCCTGATTTTGAGCAAAGTATCCAATCTGTACATTATGACCTAGCTCAATACTTCCTTCAAAATCAACTTCTCCAACAATCATTTTTGCTAAGGTAGATTTTCCTTGTCCGTTTTGACCTACAAAAGCTGTTTTGCTATCCCTTTCAATTAGTAAATCTACTTGGTTTAAAACTTCTTTTTCACCATAGCTTTTTGAAGCATCCTCAGCAGTAATTACAACTTTACCTGGAGTAACAGAAACTGGAAACCGAAGCGTCATCACACTAGTATCATCTTCGTCAACTTCAATTTTATCCATCTTATCCAACTTCTTGATAAGCGATTGCGCCATAGTTGCTTTGCTAGCCTTAGCTCTAAATTTTTCAATTAAACGCTCTGTTTGGTCTATTTGCTTTTGTTGGTTTTTTTGTGCTGCTAACTGTTGTTCTCTCAGCTCTTTTCTTAATACCAAATACTTTGAGTATGGCTTGGGGTAATCATAGATTTTTCCTAGCGAAATTTCAATTGTCCTGTTAGTTACATTGTCTAGAAACATCTTATCGTGAGATACCAACACTACTGCGCCAGGGTAGCCTTTTAAAAACTCTTCTAACCATAAAATACTTTCAATATCTAAGTGGTTGGTGGGCTCATCGAGTAATAGTATGTCGTTATTTTGAAGTAATAATTTTGCCAACTCTATTCGCATACGCCATCCACCAGAGAAGGTTTCGGTTACTTTATTAAAGTCTTCTCGTTGAAACCCTAAACCTTGTAAAATTCGTTCTGTCTCTCCTTGATAATTATAGCCTCCATGAATCTCATATTGTTGCTGCACTTCGTTTAAATCAATCATTAATTGATTATAACTTTCACTTTCGTAGTCAGTTCTCTCAGCGAGTTGTGTGTTAATATCTTCAAGTTGTTTTTCTAGTTCTTTAATAAGCGTAAATGCTTCATACGATTCTTCAAGAACAGTTCTTCCTTTTGTAAAATCAATATCCTGTTTTAAGAACCCAATGGACACTTCCTTATCCATTGCAATTTGCCCTTCGTCATACTCCTGTTCACCAGAAATAATTCTAAGCATAGTAGATTTTCCAGCACCATTTTTACCTACTAAACCTACACGATTTCCAGGTGTTAATTGAAACGTAATCCCTTCAAATAAGTATTCTCCTTGAAATGAAACCGAAAGGTTATGAATGTTAAGCATGCCTATTATAAAAGTTTATAGAAAGATGTTAAAATACAATGCAAATATCCTTATTTTCTTCTGAAAGCAAATTACTTTTGAGGTATAATTTAGATTGATGTTATTAAAAGTAATGGTCTTTTAATTAATTTTATCCATTCATTTTCTTTGCTTGTCCAAAGAAACCGAATCAAAAGAAAAGACATCTTTTCAGAGGAATTTTCCATCCTTAATTAGCGGGATTAAAACCATTTGACAAACTCTGCGTCGTTCCGAGTTTTTTCGAAACTCCTGAGTCTCAGAATTTGTCTGCATCATTGTACTGAAAAGGAAACTCAAAGCTACGCTTTGATATAGTTATTTGCTTAACTAAATAATTTTAATCATTAAAAGATATCTCTGCTTTCGCAGGAAACAAATATGAAAGGCACTAAACTCTACAGTATTTTCACAGGCACTTGCCCAGTATGTCATACAGGAAAAATGTATCAATCTAAGAATGCATACAGAGTTTCTGAAACATTAAAAATGCATGAAACCTGTTCGCATTGTAATACAAAATTTAAAATTGAACCTTCATTTTTTTATGGAGCCATGTATGTAAGTTACGCTGTTGGGGTTGCTTTTGCGGTTGCAGCTTTTATTATTTCTTATTTTTTTATTGGCTTAGGAAGACTCCATACCTTTTTCTTTATAACTGGTGTTTTGCTTATATTTCTCCCTGTAATTGTTAGACTTTCTAGAAATATTTGGATTAATTTCTTTTTTAAGTTTGATAAAGACAAAGTATAAATTACAAAATCTAAGTACCAAAATCCAAGTATCAAGTTTCAAAAATTTTGCTTGTGATTGGTTTTATACCATACTCCTTACTGGCATGATGGTTTATAGTCTATGATTAGAGTACTAAACGCATCTTTCAAAACTGGATTAATTCATTCTTGAAATATCAATTTCTGAAGGCAAATCTGCTTCGTTTTCTATATAATCCACAAGAGTGGAAGCCAACCAAGGTGCTCCCATAATACCGCGCGTACCCAAACCATTTAAAAAATAATAGTTTTTAAATTCATTATGTTTCCCAACCAATGGCTTTCTATCTTTTGTAGTAGGGCGTATTCCTGTAATTTGATCTATTACCTCAAAGGGGCAAGAAATCATTTTTGATAAACTGGTAAGGATTTTCTCTTTAGCCGCTTCTGTCTTTTCAAAAGTACTTACTCCACGCTCATAAGTAGCTCCCACCTTGTAACAATCATCACCTAGCGGAATAACAAACATGCTACCCTTTAAAATACTTTTCCATTGCAACTTTGGCGCTCTAATAATTAGATACTCGCCTTTATTGGGTATTAAATACTCTTTTGAAAAGTAAGGATTATGGATTGCTGCTGCACCTTCCGAAAATATAAGCTGTCTTGCCTCAATATTTTTGTAGACAACATTAGAGGCATTATGAATAAGTTCTTGATATTGAAAAATTTCAGTAAGTAGCGCATCTTTTTTATTTAAATAGCTTCTGTAGGATTTAAATAAGAGTGCGGTATTAATTTTTCCAGAATGTATTACTTCACCAAAACCAAATGGTGCATTAATAGCGTTATTTCCATTTTTAAGAAGCTTAGTAGAAAGATAAGAAGCTAACTCTTTCTTATCGCTTGCGATTATCCAGTTATTTTGCTCTTCAATACTATTAAAAATACGGTAGACTGGAGTATTCTCTATTATTTCAACTTGTAACTTTTTTGAAAGTGATCTATAAAAAGGAATAGCAGTATCAAGCAATATAGCTCCTCTCCAAGCTGGAGTGAAGCGTTTTAAGACAACTGGATTAAATACACCACCGGAAACTAAAGTTGCTGCGTTAGCTCCTTTATCGATTACTACAAAGCTTTTATTTGCTTTTAGAAGCGCTTCACATAAACTTAACCCAGCAATTCCTAAGCCAACTATAATGTAATCTACTTTTTTCACATTGCAAAGATACGGTAGGTAGAAACAAAAATCCCTACTGTTAACCAATAGGGATTTTTATATTTATTTAAATGGGTCTTGTCTTAGTAATTCCAAAGATCAATTTCCATATTTCTAATTTGCTCTTTTATACGTTGTGACTCTAACAACTGCATTAAGGCATTGTCGTTAATATACTCATTAACGGCTCTATCTCCTTGTACGTTATCTTCTTTATACACAACACCATCAAAGCGCCTAGAGTTTAATAAATGGTCATATGAGATAGGTTGTGATGTATTTTCACGGTTGAAGGCTTTCCACTCGTGTAACACACCTCTAGCAGCTGGGAACCACACCCAAAAAAGCTCTACCTTACTATCTATATTATCATCTGGAAATGCTTTAGAACGAGCTTCATTAGCTACTGGGCAAATTCCCAAAAGACGGTAACGTAAATCACCTTGTCTTTTATCTAAATACCAGATTCCACGAACTCTCCACTCTTCTACATCGCCAGCGTCTAAGTCAAATTTACGGATGTATTGCTCATCTACTCTACCTTCTGCGTTAAATTGGTTAATACCAACCTCCGTAGTATCTGTATATTGTAAAGAAGCTCTAATATCATCTAAAGTTCTTTTTTCAGTAAAATATGAATCTGCATAAATATGTTCTATTTTTCCATTTTTGATATTTTTTACCAAAACATCGTATAAAGAACGTCTATCTGCACCAATGTTGTTAGTGTCTATAGGATAGTATAATGGGAAGTTTACACGCTCATCAAGATCTATAATCTCCCAAGTTGTCTTAGACCATAATACGTCACGGTCATCTACATATCCATACTCTAACGGGCCATCGTTATCATATTCAATTTGTGCTTCGGTCTTTTTACCAATCTCATCTGGAGTCTTGGCATTAAGAACATTTAACTGTGCTTGTACAGTAAACGCTCCTAACAAAAGAAACACACTACATAAAACAACATTTTTAAAATTCATATTTTTTAAACTTTTATCTTCTTAGTTTGTTAACTCGATAACAACCGGAGCTGTCTTAGGTAACTTAACGCTACTTCCAGATATTTTAGTATTAATATCGAAAATTTGTACTGCATCACCACGTCTAGCTCTTCCTAGCGCAGATTTTGCAGCTCCATTTAAACGTGTACCACTAACAATAACTGTTGGTTGTCCAGATACTTTAAAACTAAATCCTGTTACATTAAGGTTAAGATCAAAATCAAAATCTTTAAGCAAGGCTCCAATTGTTGAAATTTCAAGACCTTGACGTTGCATACGTACAATACCATCTTCACCACGTACAGTACCTACAGGAGCAGGAATTCCTTTAATACGGAACTCTGCATTAGAGCTTACTCGTTGTCCATCTGGTAACGTACCACTAGCTGTAATAGTTACATTATTTCCACCTTGTGGACGCATAACATATTTACTACCACTAACTTTAGAAAGACCTGTACCAGAAGCACTAACTTTATTATCTGGGATACCAGGGATAGAAACCGTCATAGGGTTATCTACACCACGATATACAACATTCATCTTATCTGCTGCAATTACAGCAGCGTTAGGCTTAGATATAGTTGCAAAACCAGTATTTACTGGAACTTCTACTCTTTCTCCACCTTCACCATACACTAAATTACCTTCAATCTTATGGTCACCAGGGCTACCTGCACCAATACTTAATACTATTTTACCACCTTGTATAGAGTATTGATCTTCAGATAGTGGTCTACCATCTAATGTAAGATTTACTTCTTGCGGAACTGTACTAGCATCTGTTCTACCTAGCACAATAGAACCATCAAAAGTCTCACCAGAATAGTAAGCTGATTTTGTAGTTTCCATTAAAGTTGAGTAGTTACTAAATGAAAGTGCTGCAGCTTGTTGTCCAGAAAGCATTTTCTGTAAAATTTCACTTTGATTTGTCTTTACATCATTTTGTAAAGAAGTCATCTTAGTTAAAGAAGCAATTAATGGGAATCCCTCATAGTGATAGTTTAACCAATCTTGTGTTGTTCCTTCATCTTTTTTAACTTTACCAGTATCAAAGTTTTCATTAATACTTTTAATGATATCTTGTGCACCAGCTACCTTTTTTGCAACAGCTGTGTCAGAAAGAATTTCTACCATACTAGTACGGTAATTATTCATTTGATTAATAAAATTTTGACCTTCTTCTTTTAGATTTTCTCCAGTAAAAAACAAATTATTAAAGTAATCTGCTTTATCCATTACCTCATAATCATTAGGGTCTTCTATTCCAGCTACAGCACCAGCTTTTAATCCTTGAATATAAGAATCAAACTCTGAAGTTATAGTAGAAATCTCATCAGCTTTTGCTTTTACAGCAGAATATTGTTCTGGCTCGTCATTAGCTTTAGTAGCTAAACCATCCATAAACGCAACATTTCTTTGCGCTGCTGCTGTATTTGCGTCACTTATTTTTTCGTTTAATAATCCAAATGCAGATAATACCTCTTTGGACATATTAAGGGCTAGCATTGCGATGAAAACCAAGTACATTAGGTTAATCATCTTTTGTCTGGGGCTTTGTCCTCCTGCCATATTATTTTCTTTTTAAATTAATAATTAGGTTAAGACTACGGTTATTTACCGCCCATTGCAGACAACATTCCACCATACACTCCATTTAATGAAGATAGGTTAGTTGCTAAGTGTTCCATTTGCGCTTTTAATTGCTCAGCGTTTTCTGCTACACGCTCGTTCACTTCAGTTTGACGGCTTGTAGATTCTACTTGAACTTTATATAAGCTATTTAATGATTCCATTTGTGCAGCAGCTAGTGCCATTTCTTCACTATACTTTTTAGTAGAGTTCATAGCATCTGCTGTTGGAGCCATTCCTTTTGCAGCACCTTCAAAAGAACGGATACTGTCGCTAAGACTATTCATTAATTCTGAGTCAATACGTGCATCTTTTAACATTTCATCTAACTTTTTAGATAAAAGTCCTTCAGCATCTTTAGGTTGCTCAGCTTTCTTTCCTTTTGTTTGTCCTCCAGCTAATTCTGGATACACTAATGACCAATCAAGATCATCGTCTACTGGTTCAAAAGCAGAAATAGCAAAGATAATTGCTTCGGTAATTAGACCTACTGCTAATAATATACCACCATTAAGTGGTCCTATTTCCCAGTGTAAGATTTTAAATAATGCTCCTAATATTACAATAGAAGCTCCAAGCCCGTAGGCCATATTAAACAGTTTTTTGGATGATTTTGACTGTGCCATAATACAATAATTTGAGTTAAGTTAAATTTAGGTTATTTTAAATATTTTAAAAGGGATTAGCGTGCGTCACCAAACTTTTCGTTTAGTACCACGTCTGTTCCCATATAGTCTTGTACTGTTCTAAAACCAATATAGCTTCGAGCAGAATCTGCGTACTCATAGTCACGAGTACTTACTTGTAAGAAATATGCAACGTCTTTCCAAGAACCACCACGTACTACTTTACGCATGTTTTCTTTGTCATTAACGTTAGGGTTCATTGTTGAAGAGTATTCATAAGAACCTGGGTCGTAAGAAGAGGCTACCCACTCGCTTACATTACCAGACATATTATATAAATTGAAATCGTTAGGCTCATACGCATCTGCTTCTACTGTATATAAAGCCTGATCTGCTGCATAATCTCCACGTAAAGGCTTAAAGTTTGCTAAGAAACATCCTCTATCGTTTTTTGCATATGGTCCACCCCAAGGATAGGTTGCAGACTCAAGACCTCCACGAGCGGCATATTCCCACTCTGCTTCACCTGGTAATCTAAACTGATTAACATGCTGTCTTCTTCTAGACTTTTGGTATGCGTTTTTATATAAGGTTCTCCATGCACAAAAAGCTTTTGCTTGTTTCCAAGTTACACCTACTACTGGATAGTCTCCGTAAGCCTCGTGCCAAAAATAGTCGTTATGCATTGGCTCATTGTAGGAGTAATTAAAGTCTTTAATCCATACCGTTGTATCTGGATAAATGTTTACTTCTTCTTTTATGATGAAATCTTTTCTTCTTTTTCCTTGTGCTTTTGCTCTAGCCGCTGCTTGAATATCCATATAAGTGTACTGGAAGTTCAATTTGCTTACATCAATTGTACGTTGCCCGTTGTATGCTTCTTCAGCAGGGATATACATTGTATCCATTACTTCTGAGTAGTATTCATCTGGGAATTCTGAAGTATCCCAAATTAAATCAATATCACTATTAATTTTTCTACCAGCATAGAAGTCTTCTCCCATACCATAGTAATTATCGTAGTTATATTGTTCCCAAGCTGTCATTTCTTCATTCTCTTGGTCTACAAATGCAAATTCACCAATACCTTCGTCACCAGGAGTGGCTCCTACTTCGTCAGCAAGGATAGCAAGCTTTAAACGAACCGTAGAGTCACGTACCCACTCTACAAATTGACGATATTCTGCATTGGTAATTTCAGTCTCATCCATGTAGAACGAACGTACTGTTACAGTCTTGGTAGGGGCGTCATTAACGGCAACAAAGTCGTCATCAGACTTACCCATAATAAAAGAACCTCCAGGAACTAGTGTCATTCCATAAGGTTTCTCAGGGTACCATTTTTTTCCTTTTGCTCCAACAAGTTCTCCTCTGTCTCCAGAGTTACAACTGAACAAAAAGGCAACAATCGCAGCTAATGCAATAAGCTTCTTCATAGGTAATTAGGTTAAATTTCCGAGATTCAAGGGCGTAAACCTATTTATAAATTTTTAAAAAAGCAACTATTTTCTTTAAAAATACCTTGTATCTCTTAGTGTTTAGTTTGTTTGATTATACTTCATTCTTGCGGCGGGCTTTATACCACCTTTCAGGAATTTCCTGATTTGTTGCACCCAAATAATCGCCATAAGTGCAAGGTAATAACGTATTACTTTTTAATTTATTATTAACATTTGAAATAAATGGCAATTCTATCCACCATCTACCTGTTTTATTACTTTTTTTAAATACCAGCACCTCTTCATCTACAGGTACACTATAAGTAGTAAATTGTGTTTCGTCGTCAAAGGTATCATCTTCTACTCTAAAATTTACACCTTCTACAAAATACCATACTATTTGAGCAACTAGCATAGTGGCGCTACTTTCGTCTGCATAATCATTCAATTCATAAATTCCAAAAGAGCTTACTCTATTACTTATGCCTGCATAACGAGCTATCGCACATATCTCTCTACCATCAAATCCATTTGGGCTTTCGTTATTCTTATAACTTATTTCCGAGCTTTTTATTGCAGTTATGTCTAAAGCAACAAGATCTGCGTCTCTTAGAATAGGTTCAGTAACAGTAATATCACCAATAACCTCTCCTAGTCTGTAGGCATCAAAATACAATTTATCCATCAAGGATATCTCTTGTGGCGCATTAAAAAAAGATTGATACCCAAGGGTACTATAGTTAAAAAGGTTATATGGCTTGTCTACAATTATTTTGCCTACATATGATTTGCTAGTTATAGGCTGGTCTGCATCACCAAGATCAAAACGGGTATCTATATTAACAAGGTTAATCATTTTTTTTAACTTATCATACGCTCTATAATGTGTGTATAATAAATCTTGACTATCACCAAACACTATTGGAATAATACCTTTTTTTATAATGGCAGCGATTACTGTTTTAGCAGCAAAGTAAGTATCCTCTACTGTATCGCCTTTTTCTATGTCTCCTAAATCAACTATTTCACCTGACCAGTTTCCAGGGTATAAACTGTAAAATGATTTTCGGATGCCATCAAAGCAAGGCTCCATACCTATAAAATTTACAGCACGCCTATTTTCTTTAATACCAAAAAGGGCAAATTTTACATTGTTTAATTCTGGTAATTCTCCTTCTACTTTATGAATTTTAACTTGTTTTCCTATTACACCAGCAGGCAACACTTCTCGATGCGCAATAACACTTTTTGAAACTGGGGAAAGAAATTCTATCAAAATTGTAATTTAGGGATTAGGGGGTTAGTATATAAAAAAACTCTTTTACTACTGCTTTTACTTCTTCTTTGCAGTAGTTTTTTTCTTTCTAGTTTTCTTTTTAGGTGCTTTTTTCTCTAACAATTCTTTTGCTTGTTCAAGTGTAATTTTGTCTGCCTTTGTAGTTTTAGGCAATTCTACTTTTGTTTTTCCTTTTATTAAGTTGAAACGACCCCAACGTGCTTTTTCTAATCTAATTCCTTCTTCTGGCCACTCATTTATTAGTTTATCAATTTCCTTTTGCTTTTTGTCTTCTATTAACTCAATAATATCTTCTTCTGAAAGATTATCAAAGTCATACTTTTTATTCACGTTAATAAACATGTTGTTCCACTTGATGAAGGGACCAAATCTACCCTTTCCCTTTTGAACAGGTAAATCTTCATACACGTAAATAGGTGCATCTGCCTTTTTCTTTTCTTCAATCATTTCTTTTGCCATTGGCATATCTACATCTAATGGGTCCATCCCTTTAGG
Source organism: Patiriisocius hiemis (assembly GCF_031846325.1). Lineage (NCBI taxonomy): Bacteria > Pseudomonadati > Bacteroidota > Flavobacteriia > Flavobacteriales > Flavobacteriaceae > Patiriisocius > Patiriisocius hiemis. Next base: position 108,580 of record NZ_JAVRHZ010000005.1, read on the forward strand.
TAATGAAATGAACTTCTTACCAAAACGAACATAAGGTCCATACCTTCCATTATTTACTTCTACTTCTTCTCCATCATAAATCCCTAATGTTTTAGGAAGTTTAAACAAGTCCATTACCTCCTCAAACGTAACTAAATGCAATTGTTGGTCTGGACGAAGGCTAGCAAATCTCTTTTCTTCATCATCTGGGGCACCAATCTGAGCCATAGGACCAAATTTTCCAAGTCTAACCAAAACAGTTTTTCCGGTTTCTGGATCTTCTCCTAATATACGCTCTCCACTTTCCCTTTCAGCATTTTCTTGTACATCTTCTACATGCGGATGAAACTTCTTGTAGAAATCTCTCATCATCTGCGTCCACTCTTCTTTGCCTTCTGCTATATCATCAAAATCTTCTTCAACTTTAGCAGTAAAATTGTAATCTAGGATATTTCCAAAATGCTCAACCAAAAAGTCATTTACAATCATCCCTATATCTGTTGGAACTAACTTCCCTTTATCACTTCCTACAGTTTCTGTTAGGTTTTTATCTTTTACCTGCGCTTCTTCAAGCACCATTTGTAGGTACTTACGCTCTACACCTTCAATGGTTCCTTTTTCTACATAATTTCTATTAATTATTGTTGAAATTGTAGGTGCATAAGTTGATGGTCTTCCTATTCCAAGTTCTTCAAGCTGTTTTACTAAGGATGCTTCAGTAAACCTATATGGTGGTCTAGTAAATCGTTGTGTAGCGGTGATATATTCTTTATTTAAGTCTTCACCTTTTGTAAGCTGCGGAAGCATTCCGTCTTGTTCTTCATCTTCAGTATCTGTACCTTCTAGATAAACTTTTAAGAATCCTTCAAACTTTATCATTTCGCCATTTGCAGAAAACACTTCGCTAACTGGGTTATTACCATTTACTGCAATTTTAACATTAGTTCGTTCTAATTGTGCATCACTCATTTGAGATGCAATGGTACGTTTCCAAATTAAATCATACAATCTAGCTTGGTCACTATCTATGTTCACACTATGGCGAGACATATCGGTAGGTCGTATTGCTTCGTGTGCTTCTTGAGCTCCTTTAGATTTCCCCTTGTAATTTCTTAGATTACTATAAGATTCTCCATAGGATTTTTCAATTTCCTGCTTTGCTGCTTTTTTAGCATCTTCAGATAGATTAACACTATCTGTTCTCATGTATGTAATTAAACCGGCTTCATATAAACGTTGCGCAATGGTCATTGTTTTTCCTACTGAAAAGTACAGTTTACGCGATGCTTCCTGTTGCAAAGTAGAGGTTGTAAAAGGAGCTGCAGGCGACTTTTTTGCAGGCTTTTTGGTTAAATCTGAAATTTTATAGGTAGCCCCAATGTTATTTTCAAGAAATGTTCTTGCTTCTTTTTCAGTACTAAAATTTTTAGGGAGCTTGGCTTTAAACTTGCTTCCGTCTTTCGTTATAAACTCTGCATCTATTCTATAAGAAGCTTCAGCAGTAAAATTTTCTATTGCGCGTTCACGTTCTACAATTAAGCGAACGGCTACACTTTGCACACGCCCAGCCGAAAGTCCACCTTTTACTTTTCTCCATAAAACTGGAGACAATTCATACCCAACTAACCTGTCAAGTACACGACGAGCTTGTTGTGCATTTACGAGGTTGTAGTCTATTTTTCTTGGGTTTTCAATAGCCTTAAGAATAGCATTCTTAGTAATCTCATGAAATACAATTCGTTTTGTATTTTCATCTTTAAGGTCTAGTTCTTCGGCAAGGTGCCAAGCAATAGCTTCTCCTTCTCTATCTTCATCACTTGCTAACCAAACCGTTTCTGCAGCTTTAGATAATTTTTTTAAATCCTTTACAATGCTTTTCTTATCCGGAGACACAATGTATTTAGGTGTAAAGTCACCATCCACGTCCACTCCTAGTTCCTTAGAAGGAAGGTCTGCAATATGTCCAAAACTAGAAGTTACTTTAAAGTCTTTACCTAAAAACTTCTCTATGGTTTTTGCTTTCGCAGGGGACTCAACAATCACTAAATTCTTTGCCATGTAGATTTTATTTTGGGGTACAAAAGTATATGATTTTTTTTATACGAAAATCTAAGGCAGTCTTTTTAAGCTTGAATTAACAGTTATTGGGTACTTTAAAGAGCATAATTTAATTGACGGTTTCAGGAGTTTCGTCAAAACCTATAACCTCTTTATATCCTACATAAGTTGCCACATATGTAAAAGGCATAGTAGCCATAATACCTATATAACACGCAATCATTCCCACCGAAGCTACAAGAGAAACAACGATACCTATACCAACAAAATGTAACCAGTATTTATTTCCTATTTTAAATGCTGCTTTTATAATTTCTGAAACCGATAGTTTCTCATTAAAAATAAAGATTGGAAACAGCCAATGTAGAGGAACTATTACATAAAATATTGGCAAATAACATAATAGCGTTGCTCCAAGTGCAATACCCATAGAAGCTAAAGTAAGTACTAGCATTTTTTTCCAATGTTCTTTAAGTATTGTAAAATACCCTCCTTCATCTTCATTAGTACCTAGATCTTCCTTTTTTAAAAACTTCAGAAATCTACCTAATACTGACATATTTAATAGCTGTATAGCAAAGGACAAAACAAAAACTAAAATAAACCAAACTATCATATAAAAGAATCCAAACTCTTCTACAAATGAAGGAGTATAGTAGGGGTCTCCAGCATTTTGAAGCGCTTCAACATAAATTGGAATTATTGGTATGTAAACTAATAAAATTAGTGGCAATGCAACCGCTACTGAAATAAGGCCATGTATTAATCCTTCTTTAAAATACTTTTTGAATAAATCGAAACTTTGAGATAAGATATCACTAAAATCTGGTGTTTTAGCGTTTTCTATTTTCTGAAAAATATCATTTTGCATAACTCTTAGTAAGGTTAGTTAATAAGTGGTAAATATAACAAAAAAGATACTGTCACTTTGTCACAAAGGCAATTAAATTGTACCTTTGTATGCTTAATTTTATTGAAGGCATATTAATTGACGTAGCAAGGCTACAACACATGGAAGAAAAAGTAATAGACGAAACAAAACAAGGAGAAACCTTAGTTCTTGATGCTAAGGAAGGTAACACAAAAAAGCTTTTTATTGAAAGTTATGGGTGTGCTATGAATTTTAGCGATAGCGAAATCGTAGCTTCTATTTTAACAAAAGAAGGCTTTAATACCACCAATACTCTTGAAGATGCAGATTTAGTATTGGTAAATACCTGTTCTATACGTGATAAGGCAGAACAAACCGTAAGAAAACGTCTAGAAAAATATAATGCAGTAAAAAGAATCAATCCAAAAATGAAGGTTGGTGTCTTAGGCTGTATGGCAGAGCGTTTAAAAAGCAAACTACTTGAAGAAGAGAAAATTGTAGATATGGTTGTAGGCCCTGACGCCTACAAGGATTTACCAAACCTTCTTAAAGAAGTTGATGAAGGTCGTGATGCTGTAAATGTAGTCTTATCAAAAGATGAAACTTATGGAGATATTGCACCCGTAAGATTAGGAGGAAATGGAATTACCGCTTTTGTAAGTATTACTAGAGGTTGTGACAATATGTGTACGTTTTGTGTTGTGCCTTTTACAAGAGGCCGAGAACGTAGTAGAGACCCAAAGAGTATTATTGAAGAGGTAAACACACTTGCAAATCAAGGGTACAAAGAGATTACTTTATTGGGGCAAAATGTAGATAGTTATTTATGGTATGGTGGCGGACTCAAAAAAGACTTTAAAAAAGCTTCTGCTATGCAACAAGCAACAGCTACAGACTTTGCACAGCTACTAGAAATGACAGCCAAAGCACAACCTAATATGCGCATTCGTTTCTCCACTAGTAACCCACAAGATATTAGTGAAGATGTGATACATACCATGGCAAAGTATCAAAATATTTGTAATCATATTCATCTTCCAGTACAAAGTGGAAGCGACCGTATGTTGAAAGAAATGAATCGCCAGCACACCCGTGAAGAGTATGTAGCTTTAGTAAAAAAAATCTGGGAAATTATACCAGACTGTGCTATCTCACAGGACATGATTACTGGTTTCCCAACAGAAACAGAACAAGACCATAAAGACACGCTAGATTTAATGGAACGCATTAAGTATAATTTTGGTTATATGTATAAGTACTCAGAACGCCCTGGAACAATGGCATCCAGAAAAATGGAAGATGATGTGCCTGAAGAAACCAAAAAAAGAAGATTGACTGAAATAGTTGATTTACAACAAAAACATAGCGCGTATAGAACAAAAGCGTTTTTAGGTAAAGAAGTAGAAGTGTTGATAGAACGTGAGTCTAAAAAAAACAAAGAGGAATGGAGCGGAAGAACACAACATAATATTGTTGCTGTTTTTCCGAAGATGCATTACAAGCCTGGTGACTTTGTAAAAGTTAAAATAACTAATTGTACTACTGCTACTCTAATTGGAGAGGCAATTTAAAATCCTTTTAAAGGGAATTAACATGGAAAGCGTACAAGCAACAAAACAACGATTTGGAATTATAGGGAACGACCCTAAACTTAATCGTGCTGTAGAAAAAGCAATACAAGTTGCTCCTACAGACATTTCGGTATTGGTTACTGGTGAGAGTGGTGTGGGTAAGGAAAGTATCCCTAAAATTATTCACTCTCTTTCGCATAGAAAACACGGAAAATACATTGCGGTAAACTGTGGAGCTATCCCAGAGGGAACCATAGATAGTGAACTCTTTGGACATGAAAAAGGAGCCTTTACAGGAGCTACCTCCACTCGTAGTGGCTATTTTGAAGTTGCAGATGGCGGTACTATTTTTTTAGACGAAGTGGGAGAACTACCCCTCCCTACTCAAGTGCGTTTATTACGTGTTCTTGAAAACGGGGAGTTTTTAAAAGTTGGGTCTTCAAAAATTCAAAAAACAGATGTAAGAATTGTAGCAGCTACCAATGTAAAAATGGTAGAGGCAATCGAGAAAGAAAAATTTAGAGAAGATTTATACTATCGTTTAAGTACCGTAGAAATTAACCTTCCTCCTTTACGAGAACGAAGCGAAGATATACACTTACTTTTCAGGAAATTTGCATCAGATTTTGCTCAAAAATATAAGATGCCAACCATTCGGTTAGATGACAATGCAGTAAATTTATTATTGCAGTACAGATGGGGCGGAAACATTAGACAGCTTAGAAATGTAGCCGAGCAAATTTCAGTTTTAGAACAAGATAGAGCCATTAGTTATCAGACCTTACGTCATTATTTACCTGATGTTGGTAGCACCCTGCCTGCAGTAATTAATAACAAAAAAAGCGAAGGCGATTTTAGTAGCGAGCGCGAAATATTATACAAGGTATTGTTTGATATGCAACGTGATGTTAACGACCTTAAAAAATTAACTATGGAGTTAATGAAGTCTGGTAACGCATCTAAAGTAAAAGAAGAAAACTCAACATTAATAGACAAAATATATTCTGAAGACCACGATCACGAAGAACAACTAGCATCTATAGTAGAAGACGAGAACAATACTTCTACTCCAGTTGAAGTCTTAAGTATTCCAGACAATCCATCAGAAAAAGAAGACAAATACGATTTTGCTGAAGAAATTGAAGAAGAAGAAAATTTATCGTTACAGCAAAAAGAGCTAGAACTCATTAAAAAATCTTTAGAAAAATACGGTGGCAAACGTAAAGATGCTGCTGAAGAGCTAGGCATTTCAGAAAGAACATTATACAGAAAGATTAAACAATACAATTTATAATTGAAAGTTTTATCTTTCAAAGTTTATATGAAAAAACTCAAAAATATATTTTTATTAGTCTTCGTTTCAGCAATTATAGCTGGATGTGGTGTGTACTCATTTACCGGAGCTGATGTTGGTAATGCAACAACATACCAAGTCAATTTTTTTAAAAATAACGCTCCTATTGTAGAGCCTGGAATTGATAGAGACTTTACACAAGAGCTACAAGATTTAATATTAAACCAAACAAGCCTAGACCTTGTAAACAATAATGGTGATTTGGTTTATGAAGGAGAGATTGTAGAATATTACATTGCTCCTATTACTGCAACCTCACAAAGTACCGCAGCACAAAATAGACTTACAATAGGTATAAATGTTCGTTTTTTTAATACGTTAGAGCCTGAGAAAGATTTTGAACAACGCTTCTCTTTCTATTTTGATTATACAGGAGGGACTCAATTAACAGGTTCGCAACTAGATGATGCCATTGCAGTAATTTATGAGCGTATTACACAAGATATATTCAACAAATCGCTCGCTAACTGGTAATTTTTTTGACAACACAACAATATACATATCTTTTAGGCAATCCAAACTCTATCTCACAACCAGAGCTAGAGGAACTTACTGCTGTGCTAGCTCGTTATCCTTATTTTCAAAGCGCTCATGCATTATATCTAAAAGGCTTAAAAGAATCTGAGAGTTACTTGTATAATGATGCCTTAAAGCTTACTGCAGCACACACTACAGATAGAAATATTCTTTTTGAATACATTACTTCAAAAACCTTTTCACAACATAAAATTTCGCAGTTAATTTTACAGCACGACCCTTCAGTTTTAGCTATTGAAGTCTCGCATGAAGATATTTCGGCTCAAACAAGTTTGGCTATAGATGAACAATTAAAGGCAGAACGAGAAAAAGCAGATGCAATACTAAATCCAGACTTATTCCTTCGGAAAAAAGAATCTATCAAAGAGTTGGCTATTTCTGATAAAAAAGAACAAAAAAGCAAAACTCCAGAAGAAGAGTTAGAGCTTGATAAACCCCTTAAGTTTACAAAAAAAGACACCTATTCTTTTGGAGAATGGTTAAAACTAAGTAAGGCAGTACCAATTGAAAGACAAGAAGAAACCAACGACACTCCTCAAGAAGATGCCTCTAAAACAAGGGAAGAAAAGTTTAAATTGATTGAAAAGTTTATACAAGACACCCCAAAACTAGAACCAACAGATACTGGGAAGAAAAACAAAAACCTAGCAAAACCTTTTACACAAGCTCCGGAGTCCTTGATGACAGAGACTTTAGCAAAGGTTTACATGCAGCAAAAAAATTATAAAAAAGCAATACAAGCATATAAAATTTTAATTTTGAAAAATCCCGAAAAAAGTGGTTTCTTTGCAGACCAAATTCGGGCAATTAAAAAATTGACAAACAAAGAATAACATGAGTGCATTTTCAATATTTATAGGATTAATTATAATAGTAGCATTTTTACTTGTTGTAGTTATTATGGTACAAAACCCAAAAGGTGGAGGATTATCGTCTTCTTTTGGAGGCGGTGGAACACAGCAACTAGGAGGAGTAAAGAAAACTTCAGACTTCTTAGATAAAAGTACTTGGACGTTATCTATCCTACTTATCGCATTAATACTATTATCAAACATTCCAATTATGGGGGGTACAGGAACAGGTGAAGATTTCTTTGAAGGTACAGACGTACCTCAACAAGAGGTACCAGTAAACCCAACTGGAACGGATACACCAGAATAATTTTTAATAAAACTTACTTTAAATGCCAGCTTATGACAAGCTGGCATTTTTTGTTTAACAAAGTGTCATAAAAATTGTATTGGCATTATTTATGCCTTATTGGGAACAAACATTTAAACTAAAGTTTAACAACTAAAAAACATATTGAAAATGGCATTAAAAATTCAACCACTTTCAGATAGAGTTTTAGTAGAACCTCAAGCTGCTGAAACTAAAACTGCATCTGGGATATATATTCCAGACTCTGCAAAAGAGAAACCACAACAGGGCAAAGTAGTTGCCGTAGGAAAAGGAAAAAAAGATCACGACATGACTGTAAAAGTTGGTGATACTGTTCTTTACGGAAAATACTCTGGTAGCGAGTTAAAACTAGAAGGTAACGATTACCTCATTATGCGTGAGGACGACATACTTGCAATTATTTAAGTACTACGTACTTTAAAATTACTCGAAAATCTCAAAAAACAAATAACAAACTCCAATAACAATCTAAGTCCCTTTCTCGGAATTTAGATTTTGAAATTTGGAACTTAATTTTCAAAGAAAACTTATTATGGCAAAAGATATAAAATTTGATGTAGAAGCACGTGACGCAATCAAGCGTGGTGTAGATGCATTAGCAAATGCAGTAAAAGTAACGTTAGGCCCAAAGGGTAGAAATGTTATTATTAGTAAAAGTTTTGGAGCACCTCAAGTAACAAAAGACGGTGTTTCTGTAGCAAAAGAAATCGAACTTGAAGATGCACTTGAGAACATGGGTGCTCAAATGGTTAAAGAAGTAGCAAGTAAAACAAATGACCTTGCTGGTGATGGTACTACAACAGCTACTGTTCTTGCACAAGCAATTGTAAAAGAAGGTTTAAAAAATGTAGCAGCAGGAGCAAATCCAATGGATTTAAAAAGAGGGATAGATACTGCGGTTGATGCAATTGTAAAAGACCTTGAAAAGCAATCTGCGAAAGTAGGTAACTCTTCAGAAAAAATTGAGCAGGTAGCTTCTATCTCTGCTAATAACGATGAAACTATTGGAAAACTAATTGCAAAAGCTTTTGGAAAAGTTGGTAAAGAAGGAGTGATTACTGTTGAGGAAGCAAAAGGAACTGACACATATGTTGATGTTGTAGAAGGAATGCAGTTTGACAGAGGGTATCTATCGCCATATTTTGTAACTGATAGCGAAAAAATGCAAACAGAAATGGAGAGCCCAATGATCTTGTTATGTGACAAGAAAATCTCTTCAATGAAAGATCTAATGCCGGTTTTAGAACCAGTAGCACAACAAGGGAAATCATTACTTATTATTGCTGAAGATGTTGACGGAGAAGCATTAGCTACTTTGGTTGTAAATAAACTACGTGGATCACTAAAAATTGCAGCGGTTAAAGCTCCTGGGTTTGGTGATAGACGTAAAGCAATGTTAGAGGACATAGCAATCTTAACTGGAGGTACTGTAATTTCTGAAGAAAGAGGCTTTACGCTAGAGAATGCTACTTTAGAGATGCTTGGTACTGCAGAAAATGTTACCATAGATAAGGACAACACAACAATTGTAAATGGTGCTGGAAAAAGTAGTGATATAAAAGCGAGAGTAAATCAAATTAAATCTCAAATTGAAACTACTACAAGTGACTACGATAAAGAAAAGTTACAAGAACGTCTAGCTAAGTTAGCAGGTGGTGTAGCTGTATTATATGTAGGTGCTGCTTCTGAAGTTGAAATGAAAGAAAAGAAAGATCGTGTAGATGATGCATTGCATGCTACTCGTGCTGCTGTAGAAGAAGGTATTGTTGCCGGTGGTGGTGTTGCCTTTGTAAGAGCACAAAAAGTACTATCAAAATTGGCTACAGATACAATGGATGAGGCAACTGGAATTCAGATTGTTTCTAAAGCTATAGAAGCTCCACTACGCACTATCGTTGAAAATGCAGGAGGTGAAGGTAGTGTAGTAATTAACAAAGTACTAGAAGGTAAAAAGAATGAAGGGTTTGATGCCAAAACGGAAACCTATGTAGATATGTTAAAAGCTGGTATTATCGATCCAAAGAAGGTAACACGTATTGCACTTGAAAATGCTGCTTCTGTTGCCGGAATGATTTTAACTACGGAGTGTGCCTTAGTAGATATTAAAGAAGATACACCTCCAATGCCTCCAATGGGTGGTGGCGGAATGCCAGGTATGATGTAGGTCGCAGCGCGACAGGCAATAAATTCACTATAAAGTGAAAAAAGACTCCCGTTAATAACGGGAGTCTTTTATTTATTAGTAAGATTGAAAATCTGCAAATTAACTAGTTTTCTTTTTTATGCTCTCCTATCACATCTGGGTCTCGATATAAACAGCAAGGATGCACACTATTGTATGCTTCATCAGTTGCTTTTACTTCTTTTGTGTCGTGTCCTACAGCGGCAATATTTTTGTTAATGATTTCAAGATTTGTTTTTCTTTCATCATAAATAATACTCAATTGCTTTGAGACAATATCCCAATCGGCAAACTTCACACCTTTAGTTTTAATAGTTGCTGTTTCAATTCTTTTTTTACACATTCCGCAAATTCCATCTACCTCTAGTGTAGCTTTGGCATTTTTATCTTGAGCAAACGTTACTGTTGTTGCTAGTAAAGTGAATATTACAATTAGTTTTTTCATAATGATTATTGTTTTATGTCTGGTTGAGCATACTAAAGGATTATACACCTTAAGTATGCTCGATTTGACTGTATTATTAATTTAATTTATATCGTAATCCCATATAATAGTTACTACCAAATATTGGTCCGTATACAAAAGTACTATCAAAATTTGAACCAAATGGGTTTTCTGCATCAAGTATAGGGTTTTCTTGCCTAACATTGGTAAAGTTTTCTGCCCCCGCATATACTTCAAAAGCAGAACTAAAAACTTTTGTTACTTGTGTAGTAAGGGTTCCAAATGAAGGTGAAAACTCAGAAAGCCTAAATGCCTCTGGGTTAGTTTCAGTAGAGGCAAAACGCTGCTCTCCTAACCAATTATATGTTAAATCAAACTTCCATTGTGATCCTTTTGTTTCATTTAAGTTTGTCTCATAGGCTATATTAGCAAATACTCTATGGTTTGGTGTTAATGGTTTTTGAAGCCTTCCGCTAGCATAATCGGTTTGTACATCGTAATACTTATAAGCTGTTCTAACATCAAGATTTTTTAGTAATTCATAATTGAGCTCTACTTGAAAGCTATTTGCAAAGCTTTCTCCGTCGAGATTATAAAACCTTATTTGGTTTGGGTCTTCATAATCTACCACTACTTGGTTTTCAAAATCGGTTCTATAAAAATCTAAAGCGATATCTCCTTTTCTCTCGAACAATTTGAAACCTTGCAAGAATGACACTCCATAGTTCCAGGCTATTTCAGGGTTTAGACCGTAAATTTCTCCATCATCTTGAACAAATATGCTACGTGAACTTGAGAAAAAGCCTTGGTTTTCAGCAAAAATATTAGCACTTCTTTTCCCTCTTCCAATAGAGGCACGCAACACTCCTTTTTCCCAAAGTGAATAACGCGCATGCGCTCTAGGTGTAATAAATGTTCCTAATAAATTATGGAAATCAACTCGCAGTCCTGCCGTTAATGTTAGATTAGAAAGATTATCATAACTATACTCATAAAAAGCACCCACAGAACGTTCTGTTCGGGCATAGTTAGTTGTTTCCACTAACTCTTCATAATCATCATAAGTAGCACTTAACCCTGTTTTAAAGGTGTGTCTAGAATCACTTATAATAGAATTAAACAAAGCATTAGCGTACAAACTTTTATGTGATATATCATAACGTCGTAGTCCAAAATAAGATTCTTGTTCATGGCTACTATATGCAACTTGCAGCCCCATACTTTGATATGGAATTTCTGGAAACACATACCCAAATTTTGTTGCAATACTGTATCGCTCTGTATCTATCTCTCCGCCCCAAGCATTAGTGGTAAACTTGTCTAATTCTGGATTAAAATTAGTTTGCCCTATTTGCTTACTATCATTAAGGTAATTAAGGTTTATAAAACTTACAAAGCCTTTTTCAGTATCTGTATATTGCCAACGATTCATAATATTTATTTGCTCTGCCAGAGGAGTATCAAGAAATCCATCTTCGTTTCTATCATTTTTTTCTCCCCTGTAGTTACCATGCAAATACAAGCCTGTTGACCATTTGTCTGAAACCTTGGTGTTAAGATGCGTGTTAAGCTCAAGTCGTCCATTTGCCGCACCATAGGCATTAACAAATACTTTTTTGTCTGTTGTAGGCTTTACAAGTTCGGTATTTATTTGCCCAGCGATACTTTCAAAACCATTTACAACACTTCCCGCTCCTTTAGTTATTTGTATACTCTCTACCCAAGTTCCTGGGATAAAACTAAGTCCATAGGTTTGTGCCGCACCTCGAATGGCTGGGATATTTTCGGTGGTAATTAAAATGTAAGGGTTTGTCAAGCCTAACATTCGTATTTGCTTTGCTCCTGTTGTTGCGTCTGAAAAATTTACATCTATAGAAGGGTTGGTTTCAAAACTTTCAGAGAGGTTACAGCATGCGGCTTTTAATAGCTCTGCACTACTTACATTCATTATATTCTGTGAAGAAATAAATGAAATAGATGTTGCCTCTTTTTCTGTGTTAATAACAACTTCATCCAAGGTGCCTTTAGATTCTAACCTGTGTCTAATGTTTCTTGGACTTGAGACTGTAATGGTATCTGTTTTATACCCTACATAGCTAATTACTAATTTATCGTATTCTGAAGTATAAGGTATAGAAAATAATCCCTTAAAATCTGTTACAGCTCCTACTTGAGAGTCTAACCAAAAAACATTGGCTCCACTTAATGGCACTTCTTTTCCATCTACCACTTCTAGTACAATACCCTCTACTTTTTCTTGAGAAAAAGAGACTAAGGGCAGTAATAGTAATACAATTAATAACTGTCTCATATAGCATAGTTTTTAAGAAGTAAAACAACTGCCATAATAATCATGATGGCATTTTCAATAAAAGTAGCTTCGGTCATTGGTAGATTTAAAGTTGTTCCCAAACAAGCACATTTAATATTATTTTTTGAAAGCAAACTCTTGGTCACACCAATGGTGGTTATTCCTAAAAGTATAATGGTTACTATTAAAAGTATTGAGACCTCAAAACGTATTAAAAACAAAAAGCCTACTATTAGTTCTAAAAAAGGATAAAACATTCCGTAAACGGGTATTTGCTTTGCTAATGGGTCGTACATTGAAAACGAATTTGCAAATCCTTTAAGGTCAAAAAACTTGAATAAACTAAAGAAAAAGAAAAACAAGCCCATAAAGTCGAGCATTGCATTTTCTAGATTCCAAGTATTGAAGTTTATCGCAATAGTTATTGCTACAATAAAGCTAAAAATGATAAAGAGTGGTTGTAATTGCTGAAGTTTTGTTTTCTCGTTTGTATCATTTAAAACTGAAGTTTTCTCAGAAACTTTATACTTCTCTGGTAATGCTTCCCTTAGTATTTCGATGTTAATGTGATCTTGCATGGTAATAGTCGCTTCTTCCGAAGCTAAATCTACCGAAACATTTGTCACACCTTTAATTGTGTTTAATTTTTCTTCTACGGAAGCTTTACACCCATTACAGGTCATTCCGTAAACTTTATATGTATGTGTCATTGAATTTGTATGAATTAATTTGTTCTTATTCTGAATTTATTATACCGCCAATTTGACGATTGCCATCTATTTTCAGAAAAAAATCAAATTAAAAAAGTCTCATACAATATGGGGAGGTCTTCTATGATGGGGGGTGGACTATAGTCCTTATAACAATCCTCTTGTTGTGTAGTATCAATTTGCTTCTGCAACACAAATACTTCTACAAATGTTGCTAGAAATTGAACATTAAAATCTATATCGAATGAAGCCTTAGCAAATGCATCATCAGTAGAAATAGCTATGTAGTTATTATCACAACAGCTATGCTCTTCTTTTTTATCATCTTCACAGCCATCAGCTTCCACGACCATTCCACAAGAAAGGTATTTCTCGCCAATGGTAATCTCTTCTAGCATTTTATAACTTCCACAATAATGCTGTGCATAGGTAAGCCCACTAGTGCTTCCTAGTAGCAAAAATGCAAGTAGTATGGAAATTATTCTTTTCATTATTGCAAAATTATCTAATAATCACTTTAAAGCTACTAATAATTTGTTAAACTACTCTATTTTAGCGTCAATACGGCCACAACGATACATTTTATCACCAAAATAAGGATTGGCAATTTTATCACTTTCACTCAACCAGTAGCCACCATTGTTATTGAATGCCATCGGGCAATATTGCTTAAAATAGTTTCCAGAAGTAATAGTCCCATTATTAAGCATTTTTTCAACCTCAGCAGTTACTACCACAAAGGAAGCTCTTTGTTCTTCAACATTATCACTTTCTACAATATTTTGTGCTGCTTTAAGTGCTACATCTTCAACACCAATATTGGCAAATGCTGTCATTAAGTTAGATGCATTTGCAGAGGTTTTTGCAGCATCTGTATTTATTAGTGCATTTTTTACAGCTACATATTCTTTAAAAACGGTGTTTAATTTTTCATCTTCAAAGGTAACAGCAATATCTTCGCCTTCATGATTAAATGTTTCCTTACTAGTTTCAACCGTTACAACTTCCGTCTCCTTTTTTTCGTTTTTACATCCTACAAATACAAGGGTTAAAATTGCTGTAATTACTAAGTGGTTTGCTTTCATCTTTTCTGAAATTTTAAAGTACAAAGATACCCATTTTGTTGTTATTTTTCTTTCTGAAAATAAAATGCTGGTAATAAAATAAGTAAAAATAGTGGTTGAATTAAAAAGCGTCTCACATAAAAAAGCAGCATATTATTTCCCGCTTCTGAAGTGCCTAACAAATACCAAAAAAACAATAATAGGATCACAAAGGAAACGCCATATAAAAATGCTGAAACTTTGAGAGTACCAACCTTCCTAAAGGCCACCCAAAGAATTAAAAGCGATATTCCGGTATTTAACATAAATCGAAATGCTACATTGGTTAACAGTCTAAAAGTATTTACTTCTGGCAGTCCCTGCGTACTGTGGTCTGTTTTAAAAAAAGCTATTAATGGATCATAAAATAGTATACTCTCAAACATACGTATGCAAGCCAGTACTCCAAAAAGGACCAAAATGAGAAGTATTTTTAATGCTTTACTCATCTCGTGCTTCTTTTTTAAGCGTTCTAACCCATACCATCCAAAGCAAAAAGACCATCCCGTAGATTAATGCAGGAAAGATAACTCCATGTAAGATTTCTTCATGTTGTGGATATTCATATAACGAAATTGCTAAGATTACAATCCGTAAAATATTAATGCTATAAATAAGTGTCACTCCTGCAAGCAGAAAGAAGAATGTTTTTCTAAATCCTTCAGCAAAAGCAATTATAAAAGCGATAAATAGAATAATAATACTAATAGCATTACAGCCTTCTACAATCTTAGCCAAGTATTTATCATTGACTGTTAAGCGCATGGTAGGCTCAATTTTGTTGGGACTCACTTGGGCGTCGTATCCAAAATTTGAAATTAAATTGCTACTCTGCTTTGCAACAAGGTTGGTTATAAAGTCTGGTTTATAAGCAGCGTCTTTAGATACATCTAAATACAATCCATACAGCAAGCTTAGCAAGATATAAACTCCAAGAAAGAGCAATACAAAGCGAATAACTGGTTTATATTTTTTAAGTAAAGAAGTCAAATAAAGAGCGGCATAGTTTTAACAAAAATAAAGGATTTTAAATCCATCGCATATTCTCATTTTGAAATACTTTTGTCAAAAAAAATAATTCATGTCTTTACAGAGTCTAAAACCAAAAATAACTAACATCCTTTCTTCAACTACTATTGATACTGAAGATAAGATGACACAGGTTTGTGAAGTGCTACAAAACAGCATTTCTTATTATGATTGGGTGGGTTTTTATTTTGCAAATGAAACTGAAAAAACACTACACTTAAAGGCATTTGCGGGGGAACCTACAGACCATACCGTTATCCCATTTGGAAAAGGTATTTGTGGGCAAGTAGCTGTAAGCAACCAGAATTTTGTAGTAGAAGATGTAAAAGCGCAAGACAACTATATCGCTTGTAGTATTTACGTAAAGGCCGAAATTGTTATTCCACTTTTTAAAGATGGTAAAAACATCGGGCAAATAGATATTGACTCACATACCATTGACCCATTTACTAAAGAAGATGAAACATTTTTAGAATGGGTAAACAAGCAAGTTGCAGAGATTCTATAACAAGTATAAATTTCAAAAAACAAAATTCTAAACTCCAAATATTTTCTTTTTAAGATTTGCATTTTGATGCTTACATCCCTGTCCTAATAGCCTCTACAGGGTCTAATTTTGAAGCAGAAATAGCTGGCAATATTCCTGAAATAAGTCCAATAACTGCGGAGATTGCAGTACCAATAAACATGTTTTTAAGAGACAGAACAAACTCGAAGTCTCCAGTAAATTGAGATGCTAATAAAGAAACAAAGAAAACTAGAACAAGACCAATTAATCCTCCAATTACTGCTAGGATAACAGCTTCAAATAAAAACTGAAGCAAGATAAACTTGTTTTTTGCTCCTAAAGATTTCTGAATACCAATAAGGTTAGTACGTTCTTTTACACTAACAAACATAATATTAGCAATACCAAAGCCCCCAACTAGCAATGAAAACCCACTAATAACTAAACCAATAATATTCATCTGTCCAGTTATATCATCTATAAAATCTGCAAATCCTTGTAATTGATTTACAAAAAAGGTGTCTACCTCATCTGGTTTAAGCCCTCTTGACAACCTAAGTTTTTGTTTTAGTAACGCAATAAATTCTGCATTATCTACATCTTTCTCTGGCTTTACAATAATTTGAGGAAAGGTAGAGCGGTTATTATCTCCATAGATTTTTCGCACAACATTAACAGGGAGCAGCATTGCTTCATCTTTAGAGTTGCCAAACAAGCCAGAGCCTTCTTTTTTAAGGACACCAATTACAGTAAATTTTTGTCCGTAAATTCTAGCTTTTTTTCCAATAGCTGCTTGAGCAGAACCAAATAGTGTTTGTGCAATTTGATCTCCAATTACTAATACATTAGAGCCACTAATAGATTCAGACTCGTTAAAGAAACGACCTTCGGCAATTTGTAAAGCTTCAATGTCATAATACTCATGTGTAATAGCTCCAATTTCGGCATTAGAAATTGTCTTATCTTCGTATTTAATTGTTTCTGAAGGAACATTAAGTGCAAAAGAAGCTGCCTCAACATTAGGAACATTTCTTTTAATGTACTGATACTCGTCATAGGTTACATCTGGAAACTGTTGCCATTTCCAACGAGGTATCTCTGTAGGGCCAAAAGAAAAACGCATTACTATAATTGTACTATTATCTAGCGAGCTTATACTTCCTTCAATCTCTTTTTTAAGTGAGTCTACAGCTGCTAAAACTGCAATAATAGAGAAGATACCAATAGTTACACCCACAAGTGACAAAAAGGTGCGTAACTTATTGTTTTTTAAAGCATTAATAGCAAAATTAAAACTTTCTTTTAATACTCTTAGGTAGATTAGCATGCCTTTGGTTTACCTTTTACAGAATGGTTAATTTATAGTTTATAACAGTATTGTTCATAAAGTTATAAAAAGTAAGACGCTTTCTTATATATTCTGTTACAAATTTCTAGCACAAATCCTTATTTTTGCGCCTTAGTAAACTACCTCGGGACAATCCCACGAGATATTTACTAAGTAACTTAATTTTAATTTCGAGGCAAGCCTTTGGATATTATACCCTTTGGCAGCACCAATAATCTACTATGAGCGGCAATAAAAAAGTAACATCTGCATTAATTTCGGTATTTCACAAAGAAGGGTTAGCACCTATCGTTCAAAAATTGGACGAACTAGGGGTTACGATTTATTCTACCGGAGGCACTCAAAAATTTATTAATGACCTTGGAATTAAGGTAATCCCAGTCGAGGATGTAACAGACTACCCCTCTATTTTAGGGGGACGTGTAAAAACATTACACCCTAAGGTTTTTGGCGGTATCTTAAACCGACAAGACAACGATAGTGATGTAAAGGAAATGGGACAGTTTAATATCCCACAGCTAGATTTAGTGATTGTAGATTTATATCCTTTTGAAAAAACAGTAGCGTCTGGTGCTAGCGAGCAAGATATTATTGAAAAAATTGACATTGGTGGTATCTCCTTAATTAGAGCTGCAGCTAAGAACTTCAAAGACACGGTTTGTGTATCATCGGTAGATGATTATGGAGATTTACTTACGTTACTTTCAGATAAAGATGGAGAAACATCATTAGCAGACAGAAAACAATTTGCTGCTAGATCTTTTAATGTTTCATCGCATTATGATACCGCAATCTTTAACTACTTTAATGTAGACCATGAGATTGCTTCTTTAAAGATTAGCGAAACCAATGGTAAAGTGTTGCGATATGGTGAAAACCCACACCAAAGAGGATTCTTTTTTGGAGATTTTGATGCAATGTTTAATAAACTTCATGGAAAAGAGCTAAGCTATAACAATTTACTGGACGTAGATGCTGCCGTAAATTTGATGAATGAATTTAAGGGAGAAGCACCAACCTTTGCTATTTTAAAACACAACAATGCCTGCGGAATTGCACAGCGTGACACAATACTTGCTGCTTATAAAGATGCATTGGCTGGCGATCCTGTTTCGGCTTTTGGTGGAATCTTAATTAGTAATACTGAAATTGATGAAGCTACTGCCAATGAAATTCACACACTATTTTGCGAGGTAGTGATTGCCCCATCTTTTTCAGAAAAAGCAATTGAAATTTTAAAAGGAAAGAAAAACCGAATCTTACTTGTACAGAAAGAAACGAAACTTCCAGAAATGACAGTAAGAACTTGCTTAAATGGTGTTTTAGTTCAAGATAAAGATCATAAAACAGACGCTGAACAAGATTTAACAAACGCTACTAACAATAAACCTAGTGCAAAAGAGTTAGAAGATTTAATGTTTGCTTCAAAAATATGTAAGCATACCAAGTCTAATACTATTGTACTAGCAAAAAACAAGCAATTATGTGCAAGTGGTACAGGACAAACATCAAGAGTTGATGCATTAAGGCAAGCAATAGATAAAGCAAATGGCTTTAATTTTAATCTTGACGGAGCAGTAATGGCAAGTGATGCGTTTTTTCCCTTTCCTGACTGTGTAGAAATTGCAGATAAAGCAGGGATAAAAGCTGTAATACAACCCGGAGGCTCTATAAAAGACCAGTTAAGCGTAGATTATTGCAATGCTAACGAAATAGCAATGGTATTTACAGGCACACGGCATTTTAAGCATTAAAATTTAGTACCTTTGCGAAAGTGCTGATGCACAACACGTTTAATCATAATATTACCAAGATACCGTATGGGATTTTTTGATTTCTTAACCGAAGAAATAGCCATAGATTTAGGGACTGCAAATACACTTATTATTCACAATGATAAAGTAGTTGTAGATGCACCTTCCATTGTTGCCAGAGATAGAACTACTGGAAAAATTATTGCTGTAGGTCGCGAAGCCGCGATGATGCAAGGAAAAACACATGAAAATATTAAGACAATTAGACCTCTTAAAGATGGTGTAATTGCAGATTTTGCTGCTAGTGAGAACATGATTAACATGTTTATAAAAGACATTCCAGCTTTAAAGAAGAAATGGATTGCCCCTTCCCTACGAATGGTAATTTGTATTCCTAGCGGTATTACAGAAGTTGAGATGCGTGCGGTTAAAGAAAGTGCAGAGCGTGTAAACGGAAAAGAAGTATACCTCATCCATGAGCCAATGGCAGCGGCAATAGGTATTGGAGTAGATATCATGCAACCTAAAGGAAATATGGTTGTAGATATAGGTGGTGGTACTACTGAAATTGCCGTGATAGCATTAGGTGGGATTGTATGTGACAAATCGGTTAAGATTGCTGGAGATGTCTTTACAAACGATATTATTTACTACATGCGTACCCAACATAATTTATATGTAGGTGAGCGTACTGCCGAAAAAATAAAAATACAGATTGGAGCTGCTACTGAAGATCTAGAACTACCTCCAGAAGAAATGGCTGTACAAGGTAGAGATTTATTAACTGGAAAACCTAAGCAAGTACAGACTTCTTATAGAGAAATTGCAAAAGCACTAGATAAATCTATTTTAAGAATAGAAGATGCTGTTATGGAAACTTTATCACAAACACCTCCAGAACTTGCGGCAGATATTTATAATACTGGAATTTACTTAGCAGGTGGGGGTTCTATGCTACGAGGTCTAGACAAGCGTTTATCACAAAAAACAGACCTTCCAGTTTATATAGCAGAAGACCCACTTCGTGCTGTAGTACGTGGTACTGGAATTACACTAAAGAATATTAACAAATACAAAAGTGTATTGATTAAATAGAGGAGCTTAAAACGTGCGACAGATTATATTTTTCTTCATAAAAAACAAGAACTTTCTGTTGTTTGCGCTTCTGTTTACAATTTCAATAGTACTTACAGTACAATCCCATTCGTATCACAAAAGTAAATTTGTAAGTTCTTCAAACTTTATAAGTGGAGGTTTATATAGCTTTAAAACTTCCGTTACAGAATATTTCAACTTAAAAGAGAACAACGCTATTCTAATAGAAGAAAACACTCGTTTACGAAAAGAAATAAACCAACTAAGAGACGTCTCATCTTCCTCAGAAAAGGATAATAATTCAAGTAATTTTCAATTTGAGTATGTAAACGCATCTGTAATAAATAATAATTACAGTAAAACTAAAAATGAAATTACTATAAAAAAACAGCCCAACACTACAGTAAAAGTAGACCAAGGAGTGATAACTTCAAAAGGAGTAATTGGCATTATTAACGATGTTTCAAAAAATTATGCTACTGTACAGTCTATTTTAAATACTAAGAGTGAAATAAATGCAAAACTTAAAAACTCTGGACATTTTGGCTCCTTAAAATGGGACACCAAAAATCCTAATATTGTTCAGTTAGAGGAGATACCTCGCATTGCTAAAATTGCAATTGGAGACACTATAGTAACTAGTGGTAAGTCCACTATTTTTCCAGAAAATATATTAATTGGCTCTGTTAAAGATTTCACTTTAACTGACCAAGACAGCTATCTAATTTCAGTAGATCTGTTTAATGATATGACTAGTTTAAAGCATGTGTATATTGTAACAAATAAAGATGCTGAAGTAATTAAAGCACTAGAAAGCCATAGCGATGTTTCAGAATAACTTTGTAGTAACAAATACATTTCGTTTTATAGTTTTTGTAGTACTTCAAGTACTCATCTTAAACCATATAAATTTTTTAGGGTATATAAACCCATATATCTACATTATTTTTATTTTACTATTCCCTTTTGCAGGCAATAAAAGTTTACTTCTTTTTTTAAGTTTTTTACTCGGACTCACAATAGATATGTTTTGCGACTCTGGTGGTATTCATGCTGCAGCTTCTGTAACTATTGCTTTTTTACGCCCTCTAGCACTTAGATTTTCGTTTGGAGTAAGCTATGAGCACAACAATATAAAACTCTATAAAACTCCCTTAAATGAGCGATTACGGTACATTACGTTGTTAGTATTAATACATCATTTTATTTTATTTTCTTTAGAAATTTTTAGCATTCAAAATATAATCTTAATCCTAAAATCTACGTTATTTTCAAGTATATTTAGTATACTATTAATTACATGTATTTTAATGCTTTTTGGACGAAGTGATTCTAAATAAATAATCGCTTTAGTTGAGTATCACTAATGAGAAAATTTTTACTACTTATTTTAGTTTTAGTAACCGGTTGTGTTTTTGCTGGAAGGCTTTTCTATTTACAAATTCTGGATGATTCTTTCGAAAAGCTTTCAGAAAACAATGCCATTAAAGTTGAGTATGATTATCCACAACGGGGTCATATTTTTGACAGAAATGGAAAATTATTGGTTTCTAATCAGCCTTCTTATGATGTCATGGTTATTCCTAGAGAAGTAAAAGAACTCGATACCTTAGAGTTTTGTTCTCTTTTAAAAATAACAAAAGAGCAATTTGAAACGAAACTAGAAAAAGCAAAAATATGGTCTCCTAGACTCCCTTCGGTTTTATTACCTCAGCTCACAAAAGAAGAATATGCTTATCTGTCTGAAAAAATGTATAAGTACACGGGGTTTTATATCCAGAAGAGAACCTTAAGAGATTATCAAGTAAGTCATTCGGCAAATGTACTGGGATACATACGCGAAGTAGATGAGCGTATTATTAAAAAGAACCCAGAGTACCAAATGGGAGAGTTAATTGGCGCACAAGGTATTGAACAGCAGTATGAAGATATTTTACGAGGTAGAAAGGGTATTAAGAGGTTTCAAAAAGATAGATTTAATAGAATTTTAGGTCCCTATAAGGAAGGTATTTTTGATACACTTCCTAAACGAGGTAAAGATATTACCTTAACTATTGATGCCGAACTTCAAAAATATGGTGAAGAACTCTTTGTAAACAAAAGAGGCGGAATTGTTGCCATTGACCCAGCAACTGGAGAAATTTTGGCACTTGTTACAGCTCCTTATTACGACCCAAAATTATTAGTTGGTAGAGAGCGCTCAAAAAATTACACCAGATTGTATTACGATAGTATAGCAAAGCCATTATTTGACCGCGGATTACAAGGTGAATACCCTCCTGGCTCTCCATTTAAAGCCTTGACTGCTCTTATTGGTTTACAAGAAGATGTTATAGATATAGATGAAAAAGTTTCTTGTAGAGGTGGCTATTATTACGGTTCTCGTGGCAGAAAAATGGGATGTCACCACCATCGTAGTCCCTTAGCTATGGTAGGAGGAATTGCAAACTCATGCAACGCCTATTTCTGTACGGTGTATAGAAGAGCTATTGAAAAGTACCCTTCTCCTCAAGAAGGTATTAATAATTGGAAAAAACATCTTACAAGTTTTGGCTTAGGAGATTTTATGGGCTATGACTTACCTAGTGGTCGTCCTGGTAAAATACCAAGTGCTAAAACATATAATGCTATATATGGATACCCGGACCGAAAATGGTATGCTACAGCCACTATATCTAATGCTATTGGACAAGGAGAATTAGCATTAACCCCAATGCAAATGGCGAATTTTACTGCAGCAATAGCCAATAGAGGTTGGTATTACAAACCCCATATTATTAAGAATATTGATGGAGTGGATACGATACCTTCTATTTACACCAAAAAAATAAAAACGACTATAGACCCAGAGCATTTTGACCCTGTTATTGATGGTTTGTATGGTGTTTATACTATTCCAGGTGGAACTGGTAATAGTTTGCAAGTACCCGATATTGAAATTTGTGGTAAAACAGGTACAGCAGAAAACTATACTAAAATAGATGGTAAAAGAGCACAACTTACAGATCACTCTACTTTTATAGCATTTGCCCCAAAAGACAATCCAAAGATTGCTATTGCTGTTTTTGTTGAAAACGGATATTGGGGGTCAAGATGGGCCGGAAAAATAGCTAGCTTATTAATTGAAAAACACATAAAGGGAGAAATTACTCGAAAGGATCTTGAAAATTATGTACTTAACGGGAGCCTTGAAAATGAGTATGAAAAACCATTACTTGGCACTCCTTTTCCTATTAACGACGGAAAGCAAATAAGTGCTAAGTTTTTGTTAGAAACCGAACCCTCATCAGAATCAATTAAGTAAAATGGCAGAGTTAAAAAAGTCAGCTCGTTTTGATTGGGTAACTATACTTCTATTTCTAGCTCTTGTATGTATTGGTTGGGTTAATATTTATTCTGCTTCTTTACCAGAAGAAACAACTTCTTTTTTTGATTTTAGTCAAGTGTACACAAAGCAGTTGGTGTTTATAGGGTTAACTTTGCCTCTAATTATTTTTATTCTTGCCATAGAAGATAAATTTTACGAACGCTTTTCCAGTATTATTTACCTCGTAGCCCTATTATCATTATTGTTTTTATTTCCCTTTGGGAAAACAATTTCTGGAGCTACATCTTGGTATGGGTTTGGAAGTTTTAGTTTACAGCCTAGTGAATTTGCAAAAGCTGCAACAGCATTGGCTCTTGCAAAGTATTGTAGTGACATACAGGCTAACATGTCTGAGTTTAAACACCAATTAAGAGCATTTGTAATTATACTAATACCAGCATTACTTATTGTCCCGCAACCTGACCCTGGAAGTGCATTAGTATATGGAGCATTATTATTCCCTTTATATAGAGAGGGGCTCCATTTTTTATATTTGTTAATTGGCTTTTTTGCAGCTGCATTATTTGTGAGTACATTACTTTTTGGGGTGTATTGGATGGCCTTTGGAATTCTGGCAATCGCAATACTTTTATTTTTAAAAAATAGAAAAAAAAGACCTTCTATTTTTAAGTATAGTTTAATTGCTATAGTAGCTATTGGTTTTTCATTTTCTGTAAATTATATTTTTGAAAATGTCTTTGAACAAAGGCATAGAGATAGATTTAATATTGTACTTGGTAAAGAAACAGACACCAAAGGGATTGGCTATAATACCAATCAAAGTGAAATAGCCATTGGAAGTGGTGGATGGACTGGAAAGGGATGGACACAAGGCACACAAACCAAAGGAAATTTTGTGCCAGAACAGCACACCGATTATATTTTTAGTACCGTAGGTGAAGAATGGGGGTTTATAGGGAGTCTTATCGTAGTTGCTCTTTTTATAGGGTTAATTATTAGGGTTTTAGTATTATCCGAGCGTCAGAAAAATCAATTTTCCAGAGTATATGGTTATAGCGTTGCAGCTATTTTGTTTCTACATGTTTTTGTAAATATTGGAATGGTAACTGGATTACTCCCTACTGTTGGTATCCCCTTACCCTTTTTTAGTTATGGAGGCTCTGGCTTATGGGGTTTTACCATATTACTATTTATTTTTGTAAGGCTCG
This sequence comes from Patiriisocius hiemis, assembly GCF_031846325.1. Classification (NCBI taxonomy): domain Bacteria; kingdom Pseudomonadati; phylum Bacteroidota; class Flavobacteriia; order Flavobacteriales; family Flavobacteriaceae; genus Patiriisocius; species Patiriisocius hiemis. Next base: position 133,153 of record NZ_JAVRHZ010000005.1, read on the forward strand.
ATGCTTCTAATTATTATTATACCTAGACGAAGATGAAGATAAATAAGCCTTTTTACTTATTTCTCCCCCAATCCTTTAAATTATAGCTAGCTTCTAATTCTCTTTCTGTTTCATTATTCATTTCAGAAAAGAAGTCTATTCCTGTACGTTTTTCTACTTCATCAATTGTGGTTACGTAATCATAAAAAGAATGGGTTGTTTCTTTATTTGGGATTATGAATGCAAGTGCTTTGGGTTTCTTTTGAGAATTATCTACAATTATCTTATAAAAGGCATCTGGCACACTTACTCTTTCTATCCCAATTGTGGGAAGTCCTTGTCGTAAAATTGGCCCTGTTACTACATACACGCCATTATATTTTTTAGCCCAATAACGAGCTTGTTGTTCTAGCTTATTCCATACTCCTGCGTTAAAATCATTGTTTTGAGGACTTATATTACTAGTCAAAAAAGTTTCATGATACGCCTCTTTAGAGAAACGTCTATCTCCCGCTGGACATAAATGACCTCTATCATATCCAGAGTTTTTATAACTACGCCAATCTGCAGATTTTGTTTTTACGCTTCTATCTTCAACAAAATAAGGTCTTTTAAAATCGTTTGAAGATAAATGTGATTTTAGTAAGGGATATGCTACCCACTCAGCTTGTTCATGTTCTTCATCATAAGAAAGTGTAAAGTATCTGTGTTTTACAATGGTTCCTGTTGTTGAGGTTGGCAGCCAGTCACCAGCAAACTCCTCAGAACTTGTCTTCATTCTTTCATTAGACGTGTCTGGATAGGCTTCAGTTTCCCTATTTACATATTGCTCTGCATAATACAGACCTACAATCACAACTATAGTAAAAATGGGATATATGTATTTTCTCATAATTTACGATTTCACATCTAACGCATCTCGCAATGCATTTCCAATTAACATAAATGCAGTTACTAAACTCATAATTGCCAACCCAGGAATAATAGCTAGATAGGGTTTTCCAAGAATTATATAAGCGTAGTGATCTTTTATAATACCCCCCCAGCTTGGCATAGGTGGTTGTGCTCCAATACCTAAAAAGCTCAATCCGCTTTCAATTAAAATAGCACTTGCGAAGTTAGCAGCACTAATAATAATAACAGGTGCCATTATATTTGGAAGTATATGTTTTGTAATAATCCTAAAATCTTTAAATCCTAAAGCTCGTGCTGCAGTTACATATTGCATTTGTTTTACGCCCATAACTTGTCCTCTAACTATTCTAGCAACTTCCACCCACATAGTAAGTCCTACTGCAATAAAAACTTGCCAAAAACCTTTTCCAAGTGCAAGTGTGATTGCAATTACAAGTAATAATGTTGGGATAGACCACGTCACATTAATTATCCACATAATGATGGAGTCTACCTTACCTCCATAGTAGCCAGCCAAGGCTCCCATTGCGATCCCTATAAGCAGGGAAATTAATACGGCTACAAAACCTATGGCAAGTGAAATACGGATTCCTATAAGCATTCTACTTAGCAAATCACGTCCATATTTATCTGTACCTAATAGAAATTTTTTATCTGAAAGATAGTGCTGCGGAATTTCTTCTACTGTATTTGCCTTTGGGAAATTAGAAAGCTTGTATTCTTTTTCGAGTCCTAATGTATCATCTGGGGTGTATTCCTTTATACTTATTCCGTTATCTAAAAGTGTATAGCTCGAAATAGGAACTTCAGAGGCAGTTGTTGGTTTTCCGAAGAAAAAAGTAATAATACCCTCTTCTTCGTTTACAGTTGAAGGAATTGTAAGAATTTGGGTTGTAAAACCAGGTGATTTTGAATGGATAGACAAGTGCATCTGGTTTGCATTTCTAGAATTATCTGGAGCAATCGCATAAGCAAAAATAGCTACAAGTACACAGAGCGTTAAAAAAACTAAACTAAAAACGCCCCAAAAGTTTTTTTTAAACTTTTGGAGCGCAATTTTAGTTAATGAGGTTGCTTTTTTCACATGTTAAAAATACATAAAACTAAGCATACCTTATGACTGAAATAGGAGAGTTAATTTTTAATATCTGCTACTTTCCCAGTTCTTATATTATTAAGTTTTAAGTCCTGTAGTACATTAATAGCTTCTTCAACATAAACATCTTTTGCTAAATTTTTATGCCATCTTTTACGTTTTTCTCGAAGCGTTGTGTCTTGTCGCATCATTTCGATTTCATTTGGTAAAGAACGGAAGTCCATCTTGTTGTCATATTTGCTAATCGCCTCAAACTTTTCAGACTCTTTTTTACGTTTTTCAATTTCAGCTTTATATCCTTCAAAATTTAAGTCTACTTCAAGGTCATCTCTACGTGACTTAATATATCTAGCATTTTCTTCAATTAATGCTAATTGCTCACTTTTTGCAATACGTTCTCTACTTTTTTCAATAGTTTCTTCGAAATCTGTATAGCCATCCCATACTTTGTAATTAGCAGGTGCAATTTTATCATACGGTAAAGGATTATCATAATCACGCTCACCTACGTCGATAAAACTGTAACGGTCTGGCATTACCACATCACTTTTAACACCTTCTAATTGTGTTGAGCCACCGTTAATACGATAAAACTTTTGTGTTGTTAGTTTTAAAGCACCCATATCGCCCATATTATTTTGACGCATCCATTGGTTAAGGTCTACTAAGTTTTGTACGGTACCTTTTCCATAGGTTTGCTTACTACCAATTATAATAGCACGCTTATAGTCTTGCATTGCAGCAGCTAAAATCTCTGATGCAGAAGCAGAAAGCTCATTTACTAAGATTACAAGAGGGCCATCCCAAACAACATCATTATTAGTATCTTTAAGTACCTCACTTTTATTTCCTGTTGTGGCAACTTGTACCATTGGTCCGTTTTTAACAAAAAGACCTCCTAAATCTATAGCTGCTTTTAAAGACCCACCTCCATTATCTCTTAGGTCTAGCACTAGCCCTTCCATTCCTTCTTCCTTTAAACGCTCAATTTCTTTACGGATGTCACTTGCTGCATTTCTTTCTTTATAGTTATCCATATCAAAATAGAACTGTGGGAGATTAATTAATCCAAAGTTCTTGCCTTCTTTTCCAATTACAGCAGACTTAGCATAGGTTTCCTCTAGTTCAACGACATCGCGAGTAATGGTTTCGTCTTCTATAGACCCATCTACTCTTTTTATCGTTAAGGTTACTTTAGTTCCTTTAGGTCCTTTAATAAGCTTAACTGCATCATCTATTCGCATACCAACAACGCTTACGGCTTCTTCCTCGTCTTCTTGCTTTACTTTTAATATCGCATCACCTACTTCTACGTGTTCGCCTCTCCAAGCTGGACCACCACTAATTACTTCGACAATGTTGATGTAATCATTCTTTTTTTGAAGCCTTGCTCCAATTCCTTCTAGTTTTCCTGACATACGTAAATCAAAACGGTCTCTGTCTGGCGGTGCAAAATAGTTGGTATGTGGGTCAAACTCTTCTACTATAGTTGTTAAATATATTGCGAAGTAGTCTTTGCGCTCTAAGTCTTCAGTAAGGTCAAAATACTCTTTTAATGAGTTTCTAATTTGCTCCCTTGCTTTCTCTTCTAGCTCTTTTTCTGATTTCTTTTTGTAGTCACTTTCGGTTTCAGCTTTTGTTTTTTCATCTTCGGTTATGTCATATAATGAAGAAATAGTAGAAAACTTTAATTGCTGTCTCCATCGCTCTTTTAATTCTTTTTTGCTCTTAACGTAATCTATAGCATCATAATCCACATTAATACTTTCGTTTTCAGAAAAATTAAATGGAGTTTCTAATACATTTTGATATAGTACTTTAATTTCTTCTTGTCTTTCTGAAAAACGACTATATACTAGATTAAAAAAAGTAAGTTCTTTGTTTTTAAGCTGGTCGTCAATTTGAGTTTTGTATTGACTAAACTCTTCTATATCTGAAGCTAAAAAGTAACGCTTTAATGGATCTAATGCATCAATAAAATCTGTATAAACCCCTTCAGAAAAAGTATCGTCCATGTCTGCAGGGTTGTAATGCCCCTTTTTAATAACATAGGATATTAAATCTATAAGTGTTTTATCTTTATCGGGGTCGTTAAATTCTTTTGTAGTGAAACTACAAGAGGCTGCTGCTATAAAAACAGCAAGAAATAAAAATTTTAAATTCTTTATCATAATACGCATATCTCTTCTTATTTTTTTTCAGTCTTCTAAATTATATAAAAAACCATGCCAACTGGACTTTTAGGTACTAATTTTTTGTTAAACGACAGGCTTTGAGCAAAATCTAGAATTGCAAAATACAAAATAAGGTAATTTGTTGAGGGTTACTGTACCTATTTCCTAAGTAAATAACTGTATTTTTGTGTAAATGTTACAAATAAATGAGTAAGAAAAAACCATTAATTCTAGTTACTAATGACGACGGAATTACAGCGCCCGGTATTAGAACTTTAATTGAAGTAATGAATACTATTGGAGACGTATGTGTTGTAGCTCCAGATACGCCTCAGAGCGCCATGGGTCATGCAATTACTATTAATGACACATTGTATTGCAATACCGTGAAAGTACATGAAAATGAGCCCCAAAAAGAATATAGCTGTAGTGGAACACCTGTAGATTGTGTAAAACTTGCAGTAAACGAAATTTTAAAACGCAAGCCAGATTTATGCGTAAGTGGTATTAATCACGGTAGCAACTCATCTATTAATGTAATTTATAGCGGTACAATGAGTGCTGCAGTAGAGGCTGGAACTATTGGGATTCCTTCTATAGGATTTTCTTTGTTAGACTATTCTTTAGAAGCAGACTTTACCCCTTGCAAAAAATTTATTAAAAAAATGGCGTTAGAGTGTCTTGAAAAAGGGCTTCCTAAAGGTGTGGTTTTAAATGTTAACTTTCCTAAGCTAAAAGAAAATGAAATCAAGGGCGTTAAAGTTTGCAGGCAGGCAGATGCTCATTGGGTAGAAACATTTGATAAGCGTACTAACCCTCTTGGAAAAGATTATTACTGGCTTACGGGAGAGTTTATAAATGAAGATAAAGGCGAGGATACAGATGAGTGGGCGTTAAAAAATGGATATGTTTCTGTTGTGCCTGTTCAGTTTGATTTAACAGCACATCATGCCATACGTACTATAAATTCTTGGGATTTTTAAAATGAAAAAAGAAATTGGCAAAGGTTTTTTAGTTGGCTTGATCTGCAATGTTGTAGGAATAGTACTTACAGTATTTATTATTTCAACTATAAAAAATACAGGATTTGAAAATACCTTTAGAATGTATCTTGAGTCTAGTAATTTATGGATGATTATAAGCCTTGGAGCGCTTCCTAACTTGGCAGCTTTTTTTGGGTTTTTAAGGATAAATAGAGAGTATAGAGCTCGCGGAGTATTATTAGCTACATTTTTAGCAGCAATAACCACCTATTTAATTTATTTTTTCTGATATGAAATACTACATCATTGCTGGAGAAGCTTCTGGAGATTTGCATGGCGCTAATCTCATTAACAGTTTGCGCAAGCAAGATGACAAGGCTACATTTAGATGCTGGGGAGGTGATTTAATGGAAGAAGCAGGTGGCACACTTGTGAAACATTACAGAGATTTAGCTTTTATGGGCTTTATTGAAGTAGTATTTAACCTCTTTACCATCCTTAAAAATATCTCTTTTTGTAAAAAAGACATTGAAGCTTTTAATCCAGATGTTATAATTTATATTGACTACCCTGGGTTTAATCTTCGTATTGCAAAATGGGCAAGGAAGAAAAAGTATAAAAATCACTATTATATCTCTCCGCAAATTTGGGCTTGGAAAGAAGGACGTATTAAAGACATAAAAAGAGATGTTGACCAACTCTATGTGATACTTCCTTTTGAAAAAGAATTCTATGAAGAAAAGCACAATTTCCCTGTTCATTTTGTAGGTCATCCACTTATTGATGCTATTGCAAATAGACCTCAAGTAAACCCCCTTACATTTAAAAAAGAACACAATCTTGATGATCGTCCTATTATTGCTCTACTTCCAGGAAGTAGGAAGCAGGAAATAAAGAAGATGTTAAGTGTGATGCTATCTATCACTAACGATTTTAAAGAATATCAATTTGTAATTGCAGGCGCACCAAGTCAAGAAGACTCTTTTTACCAGCCCTTTTTACAGAACAAGAACATACGCCTAATTGCAAATAAAACCTATGATTTATTAAGTATTTCTAATGCTGCTTTGGTAACTTCTGGAACAGCCACTTTAGAGACCGCTTTGTTTAAAGTACCACAAGTGGTTTGTTATAAAGGTAGCAGAATCTCTTACGAAATAGCCAAACGAGTAATTAATTTAAAATACATCTCTCTCGTTAATCTTATTCTAGATAAAGAAGTAGTAACCGAATTAATACAAACCGATTTTACAAGCAAAAGACTTAAAGAAGAACTTACCAAAATTCTTGATGACTATAATAGAGCTAGGTTGTTTTTGGACTACTATGAATTAGAGAAAAAACTAGGTGGAAAAGGCGCGAGTGATAAAACAGCGAGATTGATTATTGAAGAAATACAATAGAGATTTTAGACCGCTGCGCTTTTAGAACAAACATTTATACTTACACAGAATGTAATGTACTTAATTTAAAAATAAGAATTTTATTTCTACTTTAGTGATGATGAAAAAAACATTCCTACTTATTTTTCTCGGGCTCCTTTTAACTTCTTGTGGAAGTAAGAAAAAAGTAGTTGCCAAAAAATATCCTGTAACCACAAAAATCACAAAATCATCCAATAAGAGCACTCTAGAAAGTGTGATAGATCACGCTATATCCTATAAAGGTACTCGGTATAAATTTGGCGGTACTACAAGCAAAGGGATGGATTGTAGCGGTCTTGTCTATACAGCCTTTAAAGAAGAAAGTGTCTTGTTACCTAGAGTTTCTAGAGATATGGCAAAAAAAGGGAAACAAATTAAGCTTAGAGAAGCTACAAAGGGGGATTTAGTTTTTTTTCAAACCAATAAAAACCGAAAAGTAATAAACCATGTAGGGCTTGTTGTTGAAACTAAAAACGGGATTCAATTTATTCATGCAACCACTTCTAGAGGTGTTATAATTTCATCTTTAGATGAAAAGTACTGGAAAAACGCTTTCGTCGAAATAAGACGTATTATCTAAAATTTATTAAATTGTAACACCGAATTCTCCATCTTAGATACCCCGAGTATATCTAAAGATGAAGTTTTTAAATCACGTAATACTACACTTTTCTATTGCACTTACCCTTGGTATTGTAGTAGCTTATTTTACTAATCTTTCCATTCTAGGGCTAGGGGCTTTAGTAATCATAGCTATACTTTTTCTTTGTGTTACTGGGTATATTTCCAACAAAAAACTACAACCCTCCATTCTCTTTACTGTTGCTGTTTATGGCATTTTTTTCTCCATCGGAATTACAAATTATCAATTGAGATTGCCTCATCATCTTGATAATCATTATATAAACACCAGTACTTCTGAAGCATCTCATCTTCAAATAAAAATTACTGAAATTTTAAAACCGGACATCTATAACACAAAATATATTGGTGAAGTAGTTGCCATAAATGAAAATAAGTCTAAAGGTAAAATCCTAGTTTCAATTAGAAAAGATAGTATAAAAACCCGCTTAGGAATTGATGATGTAATTCTAGTTAAAACTGAAATTAAGCCAATACAAAGTCCTTTAAACCCTCATCAATTTGACTATGCTAAATACATGAAAAATCTAAACGTATATGAGCAAATAAGGGTTAACAAAGAAGAAATAGTATATAAATCTAATGGCCAACAAACCTTAAGAGGTATTGCAGACGGAATACGAAATCATTTAATAGAAAAGCTTAATAATGCTCCAATATCAGTAGATGAACGAAGTGTTATCCAAGCACTAGTATTGGGTCAAAAAAGAGATATTGATAGGGATTTATACCGCGATTATGCAGCAGCTGGAGCCATACACATATTGGCAGTATCTGGTTTGCATGTAGGGATTTTATATTTCCTGTTTTCATTTATTCTTCGTCCAATTAAAGTTATAAAACATGGCAATTATATTCAGCCAATTATAGTTATTATTTTACTTTGGGGGTTTGCACTTTTAACTGGGATGTCACCATCGGTCACAAGAGCAGTAACAATGTTTTCATTTTTTGGATTAGCAAAACTCTTAAATAGACCAACTAGTACAGTAAATACATTATTTTCCTCATATTTTATTTTACTACTTATTTTTCCGAAATGGCTGTTTCATGTTGGGTTTCAATTAAGCTACTTGGCTGTATTATCTATTATTTTAATTCAACCTAAGTTGTCAAGCTATTTTAAACCTAAAAATTACATTTTAAGAAAGGGGTGGGATATATTAACTGTTACCGTTGCCGCCCAAATTGGCTTGCTACCTTTAAGCATCTATTATTTTCATCAATTCCCCGGGTTATTTTTTATTACAAATCTTGTTGTGTTACCCTTTTTGGGTATTGCTTTGGGATTTGGGCTTTTGGTAGTAGTTTTAGCAGCATTAGAAGCCCTACCAGGTTGGCTGGCTATTGGATACAGTTATGTAATTGAAGCCTTGAATAATTTTATTCGTTGGGTAGCGCAGCAAGACGTTTTTATAGTTAAAGACATCTCATTTTCAATTTATACACTACTACTCTCTTATGTACTAATAGCCTGTATACTTTTGCTTTGGAAAAAATATTCTTATAAAAAATTAATAGCTTCGCTATGCTCCTTTTGCTTTTTAATTGGTGTTTTTATTTGGGATGTTTACAGAACCTCTGGAAGTGAGTTAGTGATTTTTAATAAAACAGCACACACTATTATAGGTGTAAAAAATGCTTCAGAATTAAGGCTATTTAAAACTGACACTACTAGTTATAAAGATAAATTTCCTATTCAATCGTATAGAGTCGCACAACATATTAAAACCTATTCAGAAGAAATACTTCCTAACTATTTTATTTATAAGAGCAAAAAGATACTCGTAATAGATAGCTTAGCTGTATATCCTAAAAAATTAAGTATTGACATTGTGATTTTAACCGAAAGCCCAAAAATGCATTTAGACAGAATACTTGATAGTCTGCAACCTTCAAGAGTGATTGCAGATGGGAGTAATTACAAGAGCAGTATAAGTCGTTGGAAGGCTACATGTGATAAAAGAAAACTCCCTTTTCACCATACAGGCACAAAGGGAGCTTTCATTATTGAGTAGCATAACACTTAAAAACTACTCTTTCTTTTTTAAAACGTGCTTTTAAAATTATCTTGATATTTTTGCCAAGCTTCTGCCGTTGTTAACTTTTTATAATCATCATTGGCAATCATTTTTAAATAAATTTCTAATTGCTTAGGTGTTTTGTAACCAGGAATTGCTTGAATTAGCTTTCCGTCTTCTTCAAAAAACACAAGACTTGGATAGCCACTTAAACGCAGAGCATCTGCAAAATAGTGTGTGGTATTTCTTCCTTTTCTATCGGGTTGATATCTAGGGTTACGATAGGTAAAGTCTTGATATGTTATTTCTTCATTTCCTTCTCCATTAAACTTAACGGCATAGTAATTTTCGTTAATGAATTTAATAACTTTTTTATCACTAAATGTATTTTTGTCCAGCAACTTACAAGGGCCACACCAAGTGGTATAGACATCCATAAAAATCTTCTTAGGATTTTCGGCTTGTGCAGTTAGTGCTTCATTCATCGTCATCCAGTTTATTTTTTGTGCAGATACAAGGGTGGCACAACTTACTAGTAAAAAGGTAAAAAATAACTTCATTATATAAATTTTCTATTCGGTTTTAAACTCATATTCAAAACTTGAATAGTATTGGTCAAATTTTTCTTGTGTGTTTACAGTTTTCCATAGGTCTGTTCCATAAAGCTTTAAAAAAGGTTCTAATTGCTTAGGGCTTCTGTATCCTTTTAAAGCCGTAATTAATGAACCATCGCTATCTATAAACAAAACAGTAGGATAGGCAGACACATTCATGTACCTCGCAAATTGATGTCTTGAGTTTCTCCCAAAAGCTCTTGCGGGTTGATAATTAGGATTTGTAAATGTCTGAGAACTCAGAGTAACTGTTTCATTGCCTTCTGCATTAAACTTTACGGGATAAAAGTTTTTATTAATATATGCTGCAACATCTTTATTGCTGAAGGTTCTCTTATCATACAGCTTACAAGGTCCACACCAAACGGTGTACATATCTACAAATATCTTTTTAGGTTTTTTTTGTTGTGCCTGTATAGCCTCGTCCATAGACATCCATTGTATTTCTTGTGCAGAAATAGTAACACAAAAAACAAAGGACAGTAATAGTAAAATATGTTTCATAATCACTTGTATTGCAACAAAAAACGTTCCACAAAATGGAACGTTTTTTTAAGTTGTGTATTGTATTATTTAAATGAATTAACGGATTCCGTGCATCATAGATACTAACTTTTTACTAATTAGCAACATAACTACACCGGCACCTACTGGAATTAGAGTAAATATTAAGAAAAATGTACTCATCCCATAATCCTCAACAATTGGGTCAATATAACTACCTGTTATACCTGCAGCAAAGTTTGCAATGAAGTTTGCCACAAACCATACTCCAAACATTAATCCTACAAGTTTTAGAGGAGCTAATTTACTAACATAAGACAGCCCAACAGGAGACACACATAGTTCTCCTAAAGTATGGAACAGGTAAGCAAATACTAAAAACATCATACTTACTGCTGCCGTTTTTGCACCTAATGGAATACCCATAGAACCATACGCTAAAATTCCAAATCCTAGACCAAGTAGTATTAGTCCAATAGCAAATTTTACAGGTCCTGACGGATTTAATTTGCTTTGCCATATTTTAGAGAATAAAGGAGCAAATGCAATAATAAAGAAGGAGTTTAGAATACCAAACCAAGAAGCTTTTACTTCTGCTACTTCAACAGAAAACTCTCTATAAAGCATCCAAATTACAATTGCCCAAATAATTACAAAACTGGTTCCTAAGAAAAAATTTGATAATGCATACTTAGCAAATGTTTGTTTAAATAACATAGCTAATACCCATGTTATAATTATCATAGGTACTATGGTGAGTAGGGTATTAAATATTTTAAAAGTTAAAGCTCCACTTCCTTCTAATACTCTATCAGTATAATCTGCGGCAAAAATTGTCATAGAACCACCAGCTTGTTCAAATGCCCACCAGAAGAAAATTGTAAAAAATGCAAAAACTCCAATTACTATTAATCTATCTCTAGTTACTTTAGATTTCTTAGCATCGTCCATTACATCCTCTATTGCCTCTTTGGTATCCTCAACAGAATCTTCTATTGCATCGTCTAAATCTTCAGAATCCTTAGGAGATAAACCTATATTTCCAAATATCTTTTGAGCATAGTAAAACTGTAACATTCCAAAAAACATAAAGATACCAGCTAGACCAAAGCCCCAATGCCATCCAACAGATTCTCCTATATACCCGCATAATAAAATTCCTAAGAATGCACCTGCGTTAATACCCATATAGAAAATAGTATATCCTGCATCTTTTTCTTTTCCTTGTGTTTTGTATAGTTGACCCACTATAGAAGAAATATTCGGCTTAAATAAACCATTTCCAATAATTAGCAAACCTAGACCTATGAAGAAAAACATGTCTGCAGTTACTTCTAGTGCCATAGATGCGTGACCTAGAGTCATTAATAAGGCTCCAAGTACTACAGCTTTTCTATATCCCGTTATTTTATCTGCAATTAAACCTCCAAAAATTGGAGTTACATAAACAAGACCTGTATACCAAGCATATAAAACTAAGGCATCAGCTCGTTCCCAACCCCATCCTTCATCAAGTATAGATGCAACGAGAAATAGCACTAATAAGGCACGCATTCCGTAGTACGAAAAACGCTCCCACATTTCAGTAAAGAAAAGTACAAACAGTCCAGATGGATGTCCTAATACTGTTTTTTGGTTCGTTTCAGAACCTCCAAATTTAAATTCCATAAAATCTAATATTAGTTAATAAAGTTGTTTTAGTTTTTAATCATTTGTAGGGTTTCTTTAGGTTCTCCTAGAGATTCCTTAACAAATTTTGTCATTTTTCGGTATAAATGTAAGCGTGTATTGCCGCCATAAATCCCATGGTTTTTGTCAGGATATACTGCCCAATCAAAATCTTTGTTTGCTTGCACCAATGCTTCTACAAGACGCATAGTGTTTTGTGCATGTACATTATCGTCTGCGCTACCATGTACTAATAAAAAGTCTCCTTTTAATTTATCTACGTGAGAGATAGGTGAATTACTATCATAACCAGACGGATTTTCTTGTGGCGTAGTCATATAACGTTCTGTGTAAACAGTATCGTAAAACCTCCAACTACTCACAGGAGCAACAGCAATTGCCATAGAAAAAGTATCTGCTCCTTGAAATAATGCGTTAGAGGACATAAAACCTCCATAACTCCACCCCCAAATACCAATTCTGTCTTCATCGATATAAGGTAAATTGCCTAATTTTTTAGCAGCAGCGATTTGGTCTTCAACTTCATACTTCCCTAATTCTAATTGTGTTACTTTTTTAAAGTCTCTTCCTTTTAAACCAGTTCCACGACCATCTACACAAACAACAATATAGCCCTCTTGTGCTAACATCTGGTGCCAATAATCATTAGTACCATTCCATCTATTTGCTACATTTTGAGAACCAGGTCCAGAATATTGATACATAAACAAAGGGTACTTTTTGTTAGGGTCAAAATCCTTTGGTTTAATGGTGTACATATTTAAATCGTTTCCATTAATAGTAATAGTTGAAAACTCTTTTGGTGACATAGTATACCCTTCTAGTTTTTCCTTTAAACCACTATTGTCTTTTATGTCTCTTAACTTTTCTCCTTTTTTAGATTCATGTAATGTAAAGGTATAGGGTGTTTCAGTATTATGAAAGGTATTGATATAAACTGAAAAATCTGCACTAAATGAAGCACTATTAGTTCCTGTTTTATCACTTAAACGTACTTTGTTTTTTCCTGAACGTAATACAGAGTAAACATCTCTATTAATACTACCATTCTCCGTACTTTGATAAAAAATGCGTCCTGTATTTTGGTCAAAGCCATAGTAATTAGTCACTTCCCAATCTCCGCCCGTAATTTGGTTAATTAATTTTCCATCCTTTCCATAGTGATAAATATGGTTCCAACCACTTTTCTCACTCGTCCAAATAAAGCTATTGTCATTTAAAAAAGTAAGATTGTCTGTTATATCAACATACGCTTTGTCTTTTTCTTGAAGTACTAGTCTAGATGAATTTGCTGCAGCATCAATAAATACTAAGTCTACTGTGTTTTGCTTTCTATTTGTAAGTTGTGCGCTTAAAACGTTGTTATCTTTTGTCCATTCAATTCTAGGGATGTAGTAGCTATTGTATTGAGAAAGGTCTACATTACTTGTGTTACCAGAAGCTAAGTTGTAAATGTGTAGTGATACCTTCGCATTTGCTTCTCCAGCTTTAGGATACTTAAACACCTGCTGTGTTTGGTATAATTCTTTCCCATAAATATCCATAGAAAATTCTGGGACTTCTGTTTCATCAAATCTAATGTAAGCAATACGGTCTCCGTTTTTACTCCAATCAAAAGCACGAACAAAAGCAAATTCTTCTTCATATACCCAATCTGTAATACCATTAATGATACTATTCTTTTTACCATCTGTAGTAATTTGTTTTGTGGCACCAGATTGTAAATCTTTTACATACAAGTTATTCTCATAACCGTATGCTATTTTACTTCCATCATTTGAAAATGTAGGCTCTTGTATCTTATTTTCTGAAACTAATGTAAGTGACTTAGACTCTAAATCGTAAACATAAAATGTTCCTAATGAAGAACGACGATATACCTGCTTAAGCTGTGTTGCTAATAATAATTTAGATTCATCATCACTAAACTCATAAGAGATTATATAATCTATTCCATCTAAGTCTTTACTAGAGAGCAATGTTTTAACTTTACTACCGCTTCTATAATCATAGACATCTATAGTAGATGCTTTAGCAGAGCGGTCATAATTTAAAACAGAATATTCTTTTCCGTTATCAAGAGACCGCAATACATCCAGACCTTGTGTTCTGAATTCTCCTCCCCAAATTTCTTCTAAAGTAATGTCTTTTTGTTGTGCCGAAAGTGAAGTTATCCCAAGGATAAATAGCACAAAAATGCGTTTAAGAACTAGTGTATTCAAAGTGTTAAAATTTTGTTACGCCAAGTTTACTAAAAATTCGCCAAAATGCACCAGATTTTATGTTAAATACACTACTATTTTTTTGTTTTTTTTCTCCTATAACCTAGAATATGCAATGGTTATCACATATTATTATTTAAATATAAACGCAGTAAACTTTATATTTGTAAGATATCTTTATAACTATGCCTAAACCCGTTAGTGGATTTTCAAAAAAGAACAAAGAAGAGAAAATAGATTGGCTACTAAGCAATTATCTATCACATCTTCCTGAAGCTAAAAATACTCTAAAGAAATATTGGAATGCAGATTCAGAATTACAAAAACTGCATGATGATTTTATAGAGAATACCCTATCAAATTATTACCTTCCTTTTAGTATTGCTCCTAATTTTTTAATCAACAACACACTTTATGCAATACCAATGGTAATAGAGGAGAGTTCCGTTGTTGCTGCAGCTAGTAACGCAGCAAAATTTTGGTTAGACAAAGGAGGGTTTTCTGCTGAAGTGATTTCAACCCAAAAAAATGGACAAATACATATTAATTACTATGGCGATACTAAAAGTCTAAAAAACTTCTTTAATGAAATAAAACCACTTCTTATTCATGCTGTAGATAATATAGCCGAAAACATGAAAAAGCGTGGCGGTGGTTTGTTAGACATTGAACTATTAGATGCTTCGCAAACACTTGAGGGTTATTACCAACTCCATTGCACCTTTGAGACTTTAGACGCAATGGGTGCAAATTTTATAAATAGTTGCTTAGAGACAATTGCTAAAACTTTTGAGACAGAAGCTAGAAAGCATAGTGAATTTAAATATGAAGTGTATCCAGAAGTTGTAATGAGCATTTTGTCAAACTATGTTCCAGAATGCTTGGTGAGAGCAAAAGTTAGTTGTCCTGTGACACAACTTTCTCAAGGAAAAATAGACGGGAAGACCTTTGCTGAAAAATTTGTTCGAGCCGTTAATATTGCAAAGTCTGAAACTAGAAGAGCTGTAACCCACAATAAAGGAATCATGAATGGTATTGACGCAGTTATTTTAGCAACAGGAAACGATTTTAGAGCAGTTGAAGCAGGTGTACATGCATACGCAGCAAAAAATGGCTATTATAGCAGCCTAACACATGCCACAATTGAAGATGAGACTTTTAATTTCTGGATAGAAATACCACTTGCTTTGGGGACAGTAGGAGGACTAACTTCATTACACCCGCTAGTAAAATTGGCATTCGAAATTTTACAAAAACCTAATGCTAAACAGTTAATGCAATTAGTAGCGGTTGCTGGATTAGCACAAAATTTTGCTGCCATTAGATCCTTAGTTACCACGGGGATTCAAAAAGGACATATGAAGATGCATTTAATGAATATTTTAAATCAATTAGGTGCTACAGAAGAAGAAAAAAGAAAGACTGTACAACATTTTAAGGATACAACAGTATCTCACACAGCTGTAGTAAATTATCTAGAAAACATTAGAAACTCTTGAAGCAAACTTTTTACAGTAATGGAAAATTACTTCTAACTGGAGAATATGTAGTCCTTGATGGCGCTACAGCATTAGCTATTCCAACAAAATTTGGCCAATCACTTACAATCACTCATACTAATGATAAGAACATTCATTGGAAAAGTTTAACCAATGAAAATAAGGTTTGGTATGAAGAAGCATTTGTAATAGAAAACCTAGAATACTCAAGCCAAACAAATCTTTTTTCCGAAACACTTCAAAAAATCTTACATGAAGCAAAAAAGCTAAATCAACGTTTTCTTTCAGAATCACATGGCTTTACAGTTGAAACAAAACTAGACTTTCCAAGAAATTGGGGGCTTGGCACCTCTTCTACACTGCTTAATAATATTGCCCAATGGGCAAAGGTAGATGCCTACGAGTTATTAGAAAAAAGCTTTGGTGGGAGCGGTTATGATATTGCAACTGCACAGCACGATTACCCTGTTTTATATAATAATAAACGCACACCAAGAGCTAAAAAAGCACACTTACCATGGGAGTTTACTAACAACTTATTTTTTGTGTATCTTAATAAAAAGCAAGATAGTAAAGAGGGAATTGCACACTACAAGTCACAAAATATAGACCCAAAGACTATTGAGAAGGTAACAGACCTTACAAATAAACTATTGCTTTGCTACGACTTACCTTCTTTTGAAAAAATCATTACAGCGCATGAGTTACTTATTTCAAAAACTATTAAGCAAGCTAAAATTAAAGAAAAACTATTTAGCGACTATCCACACATTATAAAAAGTTTGGGCGCTTGGGGTGGAGATTTTGTGTTGGTTGTTGGAGATAAGAAAAACCAAGACTATTTTAAAAATAAAGGATATAAAACAATTATACCTTTCTCTGAAATGATAATAAATTAAAAAAGCCTCTCATTTCTGAAAGGCTTTATATATAAGCTTTATCTCTAAATACTTTTAGTAAATTGAAGCTCTGTTGTCTTCAATATCAGCAGCATTTTTAAGTGCTGTGTTTACTTTATTATTTATTTGAGGTACAATCTTACTGTTTAATTGATTTGCAAAAGAAGAATAGTTATCAAGTTCTGGTGCTGCATTTACCGAAAGCACTCTTACTTTAAATACACCATTATTACCCTCTATTAATCCCGTCTCACCATTTGTTCCTACTCCAAATGCTGCTCCAATTACTTTAGGCTCTGCTCCTGCTCCTGGGATAGTAGGTGCCGCCATTGTAATAGCGGTAGCACTTTGTACGCTTACCCCCTTGCTTGTAGCAACTTCTTGAAGTGTTGTTCCAGAAACTGAAGCTTTTATTTGCTCTGCCTTCTTTTGCTTTCTTAAGATAGGTGATATAGTTGCAGATGCTTCAGATGGACTCATTAATCCTTTTTTAGCTCTACGTGTTAATTGAGCAATTACATAACCATCATTTACTTTAAACTTGCTTACATCTCCAATTGAAGTTTCTTCATTATAAGCCCAAGTAACAATGCTTCTGTTTGCGCCAATACCTGGTATGTTTTCATCTAATTCACCTATTTTATTAACTGGTTTAAGAGATAAGTTTTGATCTTTAGCAACAGCTTCAATATCACCTTCTCTAGCCGCTACTTCAAAATTAGCTGCTTGTGAGAAAACTTCGTTTAATGTCTCTTCTGAAGCTTCAATATCTTTAACTAGTGTAGCAACTTTAACAACAGGCTGTACATTTTTTTGACCTTCAATCTCAATGATGTGATAACCAAAGTTTGTCTTCACAACCTCCATATCACCCACATTGCCCTCAAAAGTGAAGTCTCTAAATTCTTGTACCATCGCTTGGTATGGGTACCAGTCATAACGTCCTCCATCTTTATGACTAAAATCATCACTAGACATACTGTTTACTAAGTCTGGAAACTTAGATTTATTAGCTCTTACTACTCGTAAAACACTATCTGCTGTTTGTTTAGCTTGCTCGTCTGTTCTTGTAATACTATCGGTTTTATTAAACCCTATTGGAATTAAGATGTGTCTTGACTTTACAGAATCTGGCAATTGTCTTGCAGCAACTAATTTTGATACATTGTAAGTGTTATCTACTTTGTAAGCACCATATGTAGCTCCTACAGGCATCTTGAAAATTGTATCTTTTATTGCAGCAGGAACGTCTTTTTCATACATCCAGTTTCCAGCATAATCATCATCTGAGTACTTATTAATAAAGTCTGAAACATCCTCCGTCGTAGTAAAACCTTTTACAGTTTCTCCGTTATCATTAAAATCGGTTAATAATGAGTTTATTTCTTCTCTAGCGTTATCAATGTCATCTGGTGATGGAGCTTCAGAAAAAGAAACATATTGTATATCTACCTGTGCATCAACTTCATATTCTTTAGGGTGTTTTGTAATGTAATCCTTAATCTCAGCATCTGTTACAGCAACATCTGCATCTGGAACAGAACTATAAGGAACGTACACATACTCGATATTTACTTTATCATTTTCAAAACGGTACTCTTGTTCTCCTTCAGCAAGGGTAGAAACTAACCCTCCTTTTACCATGTTTAGGTATGTAGTTTCAAGAATGTTTCTTTTAGTACTATTTACATAGTCTAACCATTGCTCATATTGTTGTGGGTTTGCCTTAATACTCGAAATATACTCTTGTAATCTAGCTTCACTAAATAAACCTGACTCGTCTTGAAATGTTGGGTTATTAGCAAGATTTGTGCTAAAATTATCCATTAATTGGTCTTCACTAACTGTTAGACCTAAAGACTCGTATTGTTGCTTTAATAAAGTACTTCTTACTTCCTGATTCCAGATTGTAGTCATTGCCTGTGAAGAAGAAATATTAGGCCCAACTTGACGCTCATATGCATCTACTTTTTTACTAAAATCTAGACGAGAAACATCTTCCCCATTAATGGTTGCAACTGTTTCTTGTGCTTTGTTTGTAGAGAAGCCTCCATTTCGTATTACATCTGAAACTACGAAAGCAAATAATGCCAAAGCAATAATTGCTATAAGAAATACACTTCTCTTTCTAATATTGTTTAATACTGCCATCTTTCTTTCAAAAATTATTAGTGGGCGAAAATACCATTTTCCCTTCATTAATGAAAGAGGGATTTAAAAAAATTTAAGCTATTTGTATAAATCTAGTCTTTAGGAGTTAATGAGAGCAATACTAGTTCTATTTTGGTATTAGAAACTTCTAGTATTTTTATAATAAAGTTATCTATTTCTATAAGCTCTTCAGGGTTTGGAATTCCTTCAGTTTTATTAACTATAAGCCCTCCTAGTGTTTCATAATTTTCACTTTCTGGAAGGTCTAATTTGTAGGTTTCATTAAGATAATCTACTTCGTGCCTAGCCGAAAATTTAAATTCATCTTCTCCTAGTTGCTCTTCTATTAAGTCTGGAGAATCGTGTTCATCTTCAATTTCACCAAAAAGTTCTTCAATAATATCTTCTACAGTCATAATACCCGAAGTCCCTCCGTATTCGTCTATCACTACTGCTATGCTCTTTCGTTTTTTTATAAGAATGTTAAGTACGTCTTTTGCTAACATAGTTTCTGGAACAAATACAACCGGCATTAGCACTTTTTTTACGCTAGCTGGTTTTTTAAACAGCTCAAAAGAGTGCACATACCCCAAGATATCGTCTATATTTTCTTTATAAACTATTATTTTTGAAAGTCCCGTTTCTGTAAAAATCTTGCCTAATTCTTTAGGAGTTATCGAAATATCAACAGCCACAACTTCGGTACGAGGCACCATGACTTCTCTAGATTTTACTTCGGAAAAATCTAATGCATTTTGAAATATTTGTATCTCGCTATCAATTTCTTCGGTTTCTTCAACCGTGTCCATTTGCTCACTTATATAATTACCTAACTCTAGTTTACTGAAACTGAGTTGAACAGCATCTCCTTCGGTCTTAAAAAACACCTTAAGTACTAGGTCTGAAATCCAGATGACAAATTCAGAAATAAATGAAAACAGAACATAAAAAAAGTAGGCAGGGATAGCAAAAATCTTAACTAAGTTGTTAGCATAAATCTGAAAGAAAACTTTTGGTAAAAACTCTGCAGTTAATAAAATTATTAAAGTAGAAATTACTGTATGAATAACTAGTCCTGTAAAACCATCTATTTCTATATACTTCATTAATAAGTCTCCCATAAAGAAACCATAGACAACTAAGGCAATATTATTACCCACCAGCATCGTGGCAATAAATTTTGAAGGACGCTTAGTAATACGTTGCAGTATTTTTGCTAGAAAATCGTTTTGCTTTTTCTCAATCTCAATATGTATCTTATTGGAGGATACATACGCTATTTCCATCCCAGAAAAAAAGGCTGAGAAGAGCAAACTTATGATTATAATTATGATACTGAAGTCCAAGATTGTTTATAAAACAAATTTATAATAGTAGCCTTTCCTAAATCTTAAGAAGTTATTGACCAATATTATGATTAACTAATTTAATCATAATAAAAATACTATTTTTTATCGTTGCGGTTTTCTAATTTCTTACGGAAGTTTCTTTTAAAGAAGAACATAAAAAGAGCTACTACTATAAAAAAGGCAAATAGATAAGCTCTGTTTCTGTTGGTATCCCAGTTTGTATATACTAAATAAGCCGAAAATAATGCCATAACGATGTATGCATATTCAAAAAGGCGATATATTTTACTTCCCATTGTTTTCTTGTTCTATTATTTGCACTCCTTGGTTATTTCGAGACAAAAAGTTAGTGAATTCTTGATTAGAATCAAAACGAGCTCCATCATTAAAGGAGCCATTTTTAAATTTTATTTGATACGGCTTGTTAGTAAACACCCATTGGTTGCGTTTGTCCCAATAGAGTTGTTCTGCTCTAAGAACTGTGCTATCGCTCATTTTCAATACAACATTTTCACGCAAATCTATTAACTCTGTATTAATGAAATTAATTGCGTAATCTGAGGTTATAGTACTCTTTTTATTCTCTTCGTCCCAAAATCTAACCTCAACTCCCTTTGGGAATTCTTGATAGCCAAATTCAAAATTAGAGTAGTCTTTAAGCTCTGGAGTGATTAAGTTATATACTACTCTACCCGAGTCTGTATATTTTAAATTAATGTTTTTGCCTTCGGCAAGTGGCGCATTATCTGTAATAGATAGCCGCTGTATATTTTTTTTATTTCCCTCACAAGCAAAAAGCGTGATGACTAAAAAAATAGTCATCACGCTTTTACTTATATATAAAAGGTTTTTCATCCTTATAGGTTAGGGACTCTTACGCTACCACCAACCCAACAGTTAAAGCTAACTGTTTTTCCAGCCATTCCTTGATTAAAAATATCTGACTTTGAAGGTGCTCTTTGTCTATAGCTACTTGCAGCAGCTCTTGCGTTACTTGCTAGTGAAGCATCTACTCTTGCAGCTCTATCTGCAAAGTTTGCTGCTTTCCAGTTTACTGCTCTTTTCTCAAAAGGTGTACTTCCACAACTGTTTGAGCTACTAGCAATCATTTGTGCTATTTTTAAATAGGCAATCCCAGCAGATGGCTTAACTTCTAACATTTTGTTGTAAAAGTTTCTAGCAGTACTAAAGCTTCCTTTTTTACGTGCACTTTCTGCTAATCTATAATAGATATCTGCTTTTTTATTTGGGTTTGTTTCTAAATCTACTGCTTGGTTATAGTACTCGTTTGCTTTTGAAGAATTTCCTTCTTTTTGTGCAATATTTCCTAAGTACAATAATGTTCTAGCAGATGGCTCTAAAACATTTAATTGCTCAACCAATCTAACAAATAATGGCGTTTCACAGTCCTTACCATTTAATCTACCTGCTGCGATACGCAACCAGTTAATGTCGCCTTTCTTTTCATCAAATTGCTTTTCGTATAATGGAATAAGGTTGTCACAATCTGCTAAACTTCCTAGCAACGAGTTTATACTTCCTTTAATTTTACCATAGCTTTCTAGGTTTTTCTCAACAGCATTTAGCTTCTTCTCTTCCTTCTTATCTAATGCAGTACCATTTTCTTGCTTTTCTAGCAATTGTTTTAGGATTGCAGCCATATCATTTTCTTTCCCTTCAATCTTATCGATAAGAATATCGTTTAATTCAAAGATGTCTTGTAAATCTTTTTTACCAGACTCTTGCAATTCTATTGCAAGTCTAAAGTAAGTATAAACACCTTTTGGGCTTGTAAAATTTTCTGGATCTTGTTTTTGAGCTTTGTCAAAAGCAGCAAACTGCTCTTCTTTAGTACCCATATCATTATCATACATTGCTTGTGCAATGTCTCCTAATACATCTCCCTCTTTTGTTTTAGATGGGTAATGTTGTAGTCTAAGCTCATAGTTTTTAATCAACTTGGGCAACATTGATTTATCACCATTTTTAATAAAATGCTTAAACATTTTTTCTCCATATTGGTATGTAGCTAAGCTGTACTTTGGGCACTCTGTCACTACTTTATCGTAATGCTTAATTGCCTCGGTATAATTTTTTGCTTTGGCTGGTTCTACAAATAAAGAACCTGTGATAGTACAATCATCAGCCATTTGAGAAAAAGCTGAGTTTCCAATTGTCATCGCTAGTACTGCGAGTACTAAAATTGCTTTCCTTTTCATTGTATTAGTGTTTATTATTGTGTTAATCATAGTATCGTTTTTCAAACCATCTATCATTCAATGACAGACTTAAAAATGCATTAAAGAAATTCTCTTGTACCAATCCAGCATTCTTTGTTCCTCTTCTTCCAACTTCTAACCCTAGGTTAATATTTGAGAAAATTCTCCCTACTGGCACTCCTACTCCAAAAGATATGCCAAACTCATTAATATCCTCGCCGTTGATGTTTAAGCCAGATTCTTCAAACCTAACTCCTGCTCTATATACCACTCTTTTCCAATAGTTACCAATAGCGTTGTAATTAGGAATATAAAACCCTCCTAAACGATATTTTGCTGCATCATTAAAGGTCACATTTTCAATTTCAAATGTTTGGTTAGAAAAGTTACTTGTTTTTTGGTCTGTATATTCTGCTCCAACAAACCATTTTTTTGGTTTCCCTATTCCAAGACCTACAGTAAATTGAGAAGGAAAAGTAAATTCTGAATCTTCTACATCCACATCTCTACTATCTATTGGTATATTTCCTGTATTACTAACAAATATAGTTCCTATCGTCCTTGAGTTTTCTGAAGTAAAATTAGTTTCTGGTGTGTAGGTAATTGATCCTGAAAATTCAAGGTTTTCTGAAACCATAGTTCTGTATTGCGCCCCAAAATTTAAACTCAATCCAGAAACATTAGACCTGTTGGTTTCTTGTGTTCCCCTTTCAATATCTGCAATTGTTGTAACAGAGGTGTTTTCAATTCTTCCAAAATTATAATCTGCATCTACACCAATACTGAAACCTTTAAATATTTTAGTACCTAGTGCAAGAAAAACCCTATTAAGGCCTCC
Source organism: Patiriisocius hiemis (assembly GCF_031846325.1). Classification (NCBI taxonomy): domain Bacteria; kingdom Pseudomonadati; phylum Bacteroidota; class Flavobacteriia; order Flavobacteriales; family Flavobacteriaceae; genus Patiriisocius; species Patiriisocius hiemis. The sequence continues at coordinate 156,371 of NZ_JAVRHZ010000005.1, forward strand.
TTCACCGTTATATTGAGTAGTGCTATCATCACCTTCATCTAGAATACTATACCCAACAGATGTGTAGGGTAATACACCAAAGCTTGCCCCAACACCTTTTGCTATTGGAATTCCTATTGCTAAGTAATCAAATGAAGTAGTTTGTAGCTTTTGTGTTTCGTTGTCCGTTTTTTCTGTATCTCTCTCGTGGCTTGCACTTATTGAATAATTAACTAAGCGTAGTTCTGAAAGTCCAGCGGGGTTTTGAAGATTTAAATGAATACTATCTGAGTGCACACTTATGCCCCCCATAGTTCTATTTTCTGCAGTACCTCTAAAGTTTAACGATCCTATTCCATAAAAAGAATAAGGTGATGTGGTTCCTTCTTGTGCCACCGAAATACTTGAAATAAGTATAAAAAATCCTACTAATATGCGTTTCAACATCAATCTTTATTATGTTCTAAAATGTAGTGTAAACCTTCTAACAGAAAATTTGAGTTCGCAAAGATGTCATTTTTTAAGCTATCTCGCAAAAAATGAGCATCTCCACCTGTTAAAATAACTGTTAAATCGTCGTATTTTTCTCTATATGAACGAATAAAGCCTTCAATTTCAAAAATAACACCATTAATAACTCCAGAATGTATAGCATTATTGGTACTATCTCCAATAACTCCATCTGGTGTTTCTTTATCTAATAAAGGTAAGTTTGCAGTAAATGCTTCTAACGATTTATATCGTAAGCCAATACCAGGTGCAATAGCACCGCCATAGTACTCATTTTTTGATGAAAGAAAATCGTACGTAATACAACTCCCTGCGTCTATAAGTAAACAATTAACTTTAGGGAATTGTACTGCAGCCGAAGCCACAAGTGCAATTCTATCTACCCCTAATGTCTTAGGTGTGGCATATTTATTAGTAAAAGGGATTTTTGTTTTATGATTTAATTCTAAAACCGAATAGCTTTCTTTTAAAAAAAGAAGATCTTTCTTATTGAGGTTTCCAACCGAGGAAACAATACATTTTTTAATGTTTGGATACTGCTCACGTATTGCTACTAGTGCATTAGTAAAAGTTTCTTTTGCAGAAATGTCTTTGTACTCAAGCTTATTTGCTTTAAATACTGCAACCTTTACTCGTGTATTCCCAACATCTATTATTAAATTCATTTCGGCTTAAAGACGATAAAAATACAACTTCATTTCAATACTTGTGTTACTAGACCATTAAATGAAAAACAAAGAACAAATTTTTATTGAATTATATTTTGCAAAAGCTAAAATAGATTTATATTTGCATCCGCTTTGCGAGGTACCTTAGCTCAGTTGGTAGAGCAAAGGACTGAAAATCCTTGTGTCCCTGGTTCGATTCCTGGAGGTACCACAAAGTTTAAACCCACTCAGTTTGAGTGGGTTTTTTAATTATATGAAAAACCCCAAAGAAATTCTTTGGGGTTTTAACTTATGCTGCCTGTCTTCCTTTAAGGCGTTTTTCTATTTTTTGTTTTATTACTGTTAAACGCTTCATTAAGTCCATTAACTCTGCATCTTTATTTTCTTTGTAGATTTCGTTGATTCCAAGAATCAACTCTTTAACTTTTCTAGAAGCTACAATTCTATCACTAGTAGTTTTAAAACTTGTAGGCTTTTTTTCAAACTCAAGAGCTTCTTTTATTATATCCATGTTCTAAAATTTATTTTTACATCACATACAAAAGTATAAGATATGTGAGATTAATTTAATTTGCTCGTATACAGCATTTTAAAAAATTACTGCTGTATTTAATGGGCTAATATAGTATTGTTTAATTACCAAACAACGCATTTAAGGAAAAATTTAACACAGATTGTTTTATATTTATCGTATATGGCAATTAACTAATCAAAACTAAAATGAATAAACTAATTTTCTTTTTATTCCTAACGTTACCCTTTACAATAAACTCTCAAATTCTTAATGCAGAATCCCTCCGAAAAGTGACAGACACCTCGGGATGGTCTGGTGCTGCAAGTGTAAACTTTGCGCTTAAGAGAAATGCAAACGACTTTTTTACAATCTCAAGCAACATTCATCTTCAATATAAAATGAACAAACACCTTGTGTTGTTTAAAAATGATATTGCTTTTCAGAAAATAGAAGGAAATAAATTTGAAAATAGCGGTATCCAGCATATAAGATACAATTATAGGTTTCATCCCAAAATTGCTTGGGAGGTTTTTGGGCAAGCGCAGTACAATAAAGTTACGCTTATAGACTTTAGAGGTCTTCTTGGCATAGGACCTCGATTTAAACTTACCAATTCAGAAAAATACAAACTCTACCTTGGTACATTAATAATGTATGAACATGAAGAAGTTGCAGATGGTATTACACCTATACAGCGAGATTTTAGAGGAAGCTCTTATTTTTCATTTAGCCTCTATCCTAGCGATAGAATAAGCATTGTAAGCACAACTTATTATCAACCCAGACTAGATGCATTTAGTGATTTTAGGATATCCAGTCAGTCTTCATTGCTTATAGACCTTTTTAAAAATTTTGCGTTTAAAACTACATATACATTTATTTATGATGCATTACCCGCCGTTGGAATACCAAACTCTCAATACGACTTTACCTCTGGCGTAGCATATACCTTTGATTAACGCAAACAAACTTCTGTAAGGTTTCTTTTTAAAATAAGACTACTTGGCTATATTTACGTTTTGTAGCAAACCAAACATTGCTATCTTACGTACTTATAATATATATACTTTTATGTCATACTACGACCCTAAAGACCTTAGAAAATTTGGTAATATAACAGAATGGAGCGAAGAACTAGGCTCCAAATTTTTTGACTACTATGGTAAAGTCTTTGAAGAAGGCGCTCTTACCGCAAGAGAAAAATCTTTAATCGCCCTTGCCGTTGCTCACACAGAACAATGCCCCTATTGTATAGATGCATATACTAAAGATGGCTTACAACGTGGTGTAACCAAAGAAGAAATGATGGAGGCAATACATGTGGGAGCGGCTATAAAAAGTGGTGCTACCCTAGTACATGGTGTCATGATGATGAACAAAGTAAATAAACTAGACGGATAACGTTTTAACAACCATTACTTATCCTCAAGCAAAACTATTAACAAAAAGAGTATCCGTTTACGGACACAATTTATGGGAAAACTTAAAACACAAAGCTTACAAAAAAGAGATAGTGATTTAGCTCAATCTAATAGACAACTAGAAATTCTCTCTAATGGAATTTTTAAATCTGGTGAGTTGCCCACTTTCGCAAAAAAAATAAAAGAAACAAATCAGTTTCCCTTACGTCCTAAAAAGCTTGAAATACTACAAATTAACGTTGGGTATATGTGTAATCAGGTTTGCGAACATTGTCATGTAGATGCTGGTCCAGATCGTAAAGAGATTATGACATGGGAGACCATGGAACAATGCTTAGAAGTAATTAGAAACACAGGAGCGCACACTTTAGACTTAACTGGAGGAGCTCCAGAAATGAACCCTAATTTTAGACGTTTTGTAGAAGAAGCTAGTAAAGCAGGAATTAAAGATTTTATTGTTCGTAGCAACTTAACAATCATTAGAGCCAATAAAAAATACTACGACTTACCAGAATTCTTTAAAAAACATAACGTACATGTAGTAAGCTCCATGCCGCATTGGACTCGAGGCAAAACAGATAAGCAACGTGGCGAAGGTGTTTTTGATATGTCCATAAAAGCATTACAAGAGTTAAATGCTGTTGGCTACGGGATGCCAGATAGTGATCTCCGCTTAGACTTAGTTTACAATCCTAGTGGTGCCTTTTTGCCAGGTGACCAAGATGCGATGGAAAAGGACTTTAAAAAAGCATTAATGGAAGATTTTGGGATACAGTTTCACAATCTTTTTGCTATTACCAATTTACCTATTGCTCGTTTTCTTGACTATCTAATTGCTAGTGAAAATTATGAAGACTATATGTATCAATTGGTGGATGCCTATAATCCTGCCGCTGTAGAAAATGTAATGTGTACCAATACTATTTCTATAAGCTGGGATGGTTGGTTATACGATTGTGACTTTAACCAGATGCTAGATTTAAAAGTAGCTAGTAAAGTACAGCACATTAGTGAGTACAATGAAGATTTATTAAATAACCGAAACATTATAATTTCACAGCATTGCTACGGTTGCACTGCAGGAGCAGGAAGTAGCTGCCAAGGTGCCGTTGCCGAATAGATGAATAACAACACCGCCATATTAATTTTTGCAAATTCTGCACAAACTGAAAGTGCTAGAAAGTCTTTCAGCAAATCAGAAGTTTTGTTTGACGAGCTTAACCGTCAAACCCTTGCTAAGGTTAAAAAGAGTGGTTTACCCTATTTTTTATCTTCTGAAAAAGAGCAGCAAGGAAAAAACTTTGGTGAGCGGTATGTAAACGCTATACAATCTGTATATGATAAGGGTTTTGAAAATGTAATTACCGTTGGTAACGACACCCCTCATTTACAAACAGCTCAACTCCTAAAAACTGCCAAAACACTAGAAAAAAATCCTATTGTTTTAGGACCATCCTTAGACGGTGGTTATTACTTAATGGGACTACATAAGTCTCAGTTTAATTCAGAAATATTTTTAAAGCTCCCTTGGCAAACTTCAAGATTAACAGTAAGTATTACACGCTTACTTTCAGCAAAAAAGATTAAAGTTTTTTTCTTGAAAAGACTTCGGGATATTGACGAAGTTGTAGATGCAAAAAAAATACTTCACTCTTTTAAAGACTTTTCAAAAGCAATTAGAAACATTCTACTTGCCATATTCTCTTCAGAAAAAAGAATATATAATACAACTCCTATTTTAGTTTCTTCTGTCACAAAAGAAACGCACTACAACAAAGGTTCTCCTAATACACTTCATTTATAGTAGTTACTTGTGAAGACAAGTAAATTAATCTCTCAAAAACTGAGAGCCAACTTTAATTTTAATAAATAATAAATGAAGCAATTATACATTGCCATATTGCTACTATTTACAGCATATGGTTATTCTCAAACAACAATTACAGGTACTGTTTCTAGTGCCGAAGACAACACCCCTATTGCATTTGCTAATGTAATTTTAAACAATGGTGAAGATGCTACCATTACAGATGAAGACGGAAAATTCTCTATTGTTAGTAATGCTCCAACTGATGTTTTACAATTTTCGTCTATTGGTTATAGTACACTACGCTATACAGTAGGGAATAACACAGAAATTTTTGTTCAACTTCCAATTTCTACTGAAGGGCTAGACGAAGTAGTTGTTACTGCACTTGGGCTCAAGCGTGAAACAAAAGAACTTGGATACGTAGTACAATCTATTGATGCAGAAGCAGTTTCTAGTGTAAAATCGGTTAACTTCTTAGATAACCTTTCTGGAAAATTAGCAGGAGTTACTATTTCTCAAGGAGCTACGGGAGTAGGTTCTTCTTCAAAAATAACTATTAGGGGAGAAGCCTCTTTTTCTAACAACAATCCTCTTTTTGTTGTAGATGGCGTCCCTATTAACAACGAAACAGTTTTTAATTTCACCAATGAAGCTGCTGCTGGATTTCAAGAAGTAGATTTTGGGAATGGCGCAATGGAAGTAAATCCAGATGACATTAAAAGTGTTACAGTTCTTAAAGGGCCAAGTGCCGCTGCTTTATATGGAACAAGAGCTTCTAATGGAGTAATTGTGATAGAAACTAAAGACGGAAGCAATAAAAAAGGCATAGGGATTAGCATTAACTCGTCTATCTTTTTAGATACTGCTTTTAAGCTACCAGATTTTCAAAACGAATTTGGACAAGGACAGGGCGGTGTGTTTGAATATGTTGATGGCCTTGGTGGCGGTATTAGCGATAATATAACCTATTCGTGGGGACCACGATTGGATGTTGGTAATTTAATTCCGCAATTTGATAGCCCTGTAGTTTTACCAGATGGCACCATTGTAAGAGGGGGAGATACATCATTATATACTGGACTTCCTATTACTCCTACTCCATTTGTTTCAAACCCTGATAATTTGAAAGATTTTTATGAAACAGGCGTAACTACTATTAATAATGTATCTGTATCTAATGGTTTTAACAATGGAGACTATAGGCTCTCTTTTACAGATTTACGAAGTGAATCTATTATTCCGGGAGTAAACCTAGATAGACAAACCGTTGCTACTAAACTTAATTTTAAACCAACTAGCAAAACTAAAATCACAAGTTCTATTAGCTATGTAAATAGTAGTAGTGATAACCGCCCCTCTAATGGATATGGTAGTGAAAATGTAAACTACAGTCTTGTTGCTTGGGGACCACGATCACTTAATATTAATAACTTACGTGACTACTGGCAACCAGGTTTAGAGGGTGTACAACAGTATTCATTTAACTATACTTTTTTTGATAATCCTTATTTTATTTTACTTGAAAACCGAAATAGTTTTGACAGAGATAGAGTTTTTGGGAATATTTCAATAAATCACAAGTTTACAGAAAACCTTAGTGTAACCCTTAGAAGCGGAATGGACTATTCTTCTGAAAAGCGACAGTTTTTAAGAAACTTTAGTAGCAATAGATTTCAAAATGGAGGGTATGCAGAACACGATGTCATTTTTAGAGAAGTAAATACCGATTTCCTAATTAATTACAACAATACTTTTGGAGACATTTCATTAGATGCTTCTATTGGGGGAAATAGATTAGACCAGAAAGCATCTACCAAACAATCACAAACTGTAAATCTTGCACAGCCTGGTATTTTTAGTTTAAATAATGCAGCTTCACCTATCGAGGTTTTTCAGTTTGAATCACAAAAGAGAATTAACTCTTTTTACGGAATTGCAAAACTTGGCTACAAGGACTTCTTGTTCTTAGATATCACAGGTCGTAACGATTGGTCAAGTGCTTTAGCAACACCATTTTCGGTAGATGGCACTTCATTTTTCTACCCTTCTGCTTCAAGTAGTTTTATACTTTCAAAAGTGGCAGATTTACCAAAAGCAATCTCCTTTGCAAAACTAAGAGCAAGTGTAGCACAAGTAGGAAACGACACAGGTGCATACCAAACATCGGGTGCATTTGTATCACAAACACCCTTTTTAGGGCAACCTACTTTTAGTGACCAAAACTTCATCCCAAATGCAAACTTAAAACCAGAAAGAGTAACCTCTTATGAGTTTGGTTTTGACTTAAGGTTTTTAAAAGATAGGTTTAATATTGATTTTACCTACTACAATGCATTAACTCAAGATCAGATAATTTCATTACCCATTGCTATCTCTTCAGGGTATAATCAACAGGTAGTGAATGGTGGAAAAGTAAGAACACAAGGAGTTGAAATCATCACCGGAATTACGCCTGTAAAAACAGCTAATTTTCAATGGAACTCTACGTTTAACTTTAGCACAAGCAAAGCTATTGTAGAAGATTTACCACAAAGTGATGGGCGCTTAACATTAGCTTTTAGTAGAATTTACGATAGTGCTAACCAAACGGTATTTTTTCAAGTAGAAGAAGGTGGCGAAGTAGGGGATATTTACGGGACAGGCTATTTAAAAAACGAAAATGGCGATTTTATTATTGATGATAATGGTCGTTTTATAGCAGACAACGAACTTAAAAAGCTAGGAAACTATAACCCCGACTTCATGCTAGGTTGGAGTAATGATTTTGCTTACAAAAAATGGAACTTCAGTTTTCTATTAGACTGGAGACAAGGAGGCGAGATAGTCTCAAGAACAAGAGCTTTAGGTAATGTTGGAGGACAATTGGCTGAAACTGGCTTTAGACCCGAAGAAGGTATCATTGCGCAGGGTGTTACACAAGACGGAACTCCAAATACAGTAGCCGTTTCTGCAGAGAGTTATTACCGTCAGTTTTATGATAGAAACCATGAAGAAAACAATATTTATGACGCTTCTTTTTTAAAGTTGCGACAGTTTTCTATCGGTTATTCATTTGATATCAGTCCAGGCTTTTTAGGTTTAGATGAAGGAGCAGACTTACAATTATCACTTATTGGCAGAAACCTTTTTGCTATTACTGAAAATCCCCACTTTGACCCAGAGCAACTTGCCGTGCAAGGAAACACTTTTATAAGTGGTGTAGAAGACATGAGTTATGCAACTAGTAGAAGTTTTGGTTTTAAAGCAGGGCTTAACTTTTAATACAACAAATGATGAAAAAAATACTATATATATTCGGAATAATTAGTCTTATTACAGCATCTAGTTGTACAAAAGACTTTGAAGAAATTAATACAAACCCCAACGCTCCTAATAGCGTACAGCCTAGTTTATTATTACGACAAGTAATCTATGACTTTGGAGAACAAATGAGTTATGAAGGGTTTGTAGCGGGAGATCTATTGTCACAACACCGTACAGCTCTAGACTTTAATTTATTTGACCGTCATGCATTAAAATCACCACAATTAGGTGGAAATCCATGGCCTATATTTTACACAAACTTAAGAGATAACGAGATTATTCTTTCACAAGCAAGAGAGACAGAAACGTTTGCAGTTTATGAAGGTCCGTCACTTATTTTAAAAGGATTTATCGCTGCTGGTTTAACAGATCTTTTTGGCGATGTACCCTACTCAGAAGCTTTTAACGGGGTTGATGGTACAGTAACACCTAAGTATGATTTACAAGAGGATATCTATCAAGCCGAAGGTGGAATTCTAGACAACCTAGACAAGGGAATTGCTGCCATAGAAGCCTATGACGATGTTATCCCATTAGAAGGGGATATTCTTTTTGGCGGTAATCTGGACGCTTGGGTCACTTTTGCAAATTCTATTAAGATTAAAGCGCTCCTGCGTATTAGTGATAAGGTAGATGTTGCCCAACAAATGCAAGCAATTTTTGATAGTGGAAACTATTTTACTTCAAATTCAGAAAATGCTATTTTTAATTTTACAAATACGGACCCTAATAGCTTTCGTTTAGCACAATTACGTATTGGAGATTTCAACAACTTTGTGCTTTCTGAAACTATGGAAGAAATACTTGAAGAGTTAAATGATACTCGTATTGAAGAATTTTTCCGTCCGTTTGAAAATTCAGAAAATGGAGAATTTGAAGGATTAATAAACGGAATTGATGCTTCGAGCACTTCCGTAGAACTAGCAAATTTATCCTTAGCAGGAACTGCTTTTAGAGAAGACACTTCAACATTAGACGCAAATTTTTTAACAGCATGGGAGACAGCATTTAACCTTGCCGAAGCTGCTGAAAGAGGTTTAATTACCGCAGACGGACAAACACTTTATGAAATGGGAGTTGCCCTTGCTTTTGAGTATTGGCAAACCGAATTGCCATCAGATTACCTAACTGGCCCTGCTGGATACAATGCAGCTGGAACAACACCTATCCAGCAAATTGTAACACAAAAATGGATTGCAAATATTATTAATGGATACGAAGGCTGGGTAGAATGGAGGCGTACTGGTTTTCCAGCATTTAAACCCGTACAAGCAAGTTTAAATAATGACTTAATTCCTGTTCGTATGCCCTATCCTGCTGAAGAAGAAGCATTAAACTTTGAAAATTACCAACAAGCTGCAAATGCTACAGACGGCAATAGTATTAATGTTCCTGTTTGGTGGGATGAATAAAAAATAGGGTATGGACGTAACAATTTGGCAATGGGGTTTAATTATAGTATCAAGTTTGATACTGTTTTTCCTATCCCCATTGGCAAAATCCAAAGACCAATTTTTTAAAGCCACGCATCGAAAAAAGGCACCCAATGTCTTGATGCTTACTGGGAGTTTAATTATCTCTTGGATATTTGCAAAAAGCATTACAAATGCAGCAAATTTAGGCCTTGATTTTGGTATTGTTGGAGGTGTTGCGTATGCTGGCTATTACCTTTCCTTCGCTGTGGCTGGGGTTATTATTTACCAACTAAGAACAAAAGGTGGATTTACAAGTATTCATCAATTTTTGACTACTCGTTTTGGCAAAGGAGCCATGGCACTATTCTCTATTCTTATTGCTATTAGACTTTTTAATGAAGTATGGAGTAACACCATGGTAATAGGAAGCTATTTTGGAGAAATGGGAACAGATACCTACTACCTTGCAATATTAGTCTTTACAACTTTGACCTTAGCGTACGCCATTAAAGGAGGACTAAGCAGTTCTATTTTTACAGATGTAATACAAATGGTATTGTTTTCGGTACTTCTAATTGTAATTTTAGGAGTTATTTTTTCTACTGAAGATTTTACTGCTAAAGAAGTCGCTACATCTGGAGTTTGGAGTTTTGAGCTGGGGTTAAATTTATTCTTTGCTGCGATTATTCAGTCATTTAGTTATCCTTTTCATGACCCAGTTTTAACAGATAGAGGTTTTTTAAGTAGCCCAAAAGTGACCAGAAAGAGTTTTTTATGGGCAAGTATTCTGGGAGCTGTATGTATTGTGTTATTTAGTATTATTGGAGTATATGCACAATCTCAAGGAATGAAAGGACAAGCAGCTGTTGAAGTGGGTAAAGCATTTGGAGTGATTATTTTATTAGTGATTAATTTTATAATGATTACCTCTGCTGCTTCTACTTTAGACTCTACCTTTTCATCTTTTTCAAAATTACTTGCTGTAGATTTAAAGCTAGGAGACAATTTAACATTTGGTAGAGCCTCCATGGCTGGGATTGCTATTTTAGGAACCATTCCGGTATTTCTAGATGCCGAAATACTAAGTGCAACTACTATCTCTGGAACTATGGTTATTGGACTAACACCTATTTTTGTTTTCTGGAAAGTAAAAGCAAATTCTTTAAGTTATTATTTAAGTGTTATTTGCGGCCTTGTTTTTGGTTTTTTACTAGTCTTTGATGTATTTCCTACTTCTTTAATTCTCACTTCTGGAAAATACGCAGGGTTACTCTGGGTAAATGTCTGGGGAGTGCTATGTTGTACCATTTTATACTTAATACCCACATGGATAAAAAAATAGAACATATAGATTCTGTAACAGGGAAAGTATTACTCTTTGGAGGAGTGTATAGCAACTTACAAGCGTTAGAAGCACTTAAAGTAGTTGCAGGAAAAGAAGGCATCCCGCCAGAGAATTGCCTTTGTACAGGAGATATTGTTGGCTATTGTGCGCAACCAGAAGAGACAGTACAACTATTTAAACTCTGGGGTGCAAAAAGCATTGTAGGCAATGTAGAAATACAACTTAGAGAAGGTGCCGAAGATTGTGGATGTGATTTTAGAGAAGGTTCCCGTTGTGATAGTTTTTCCCAATTATGGTACCCATATGCACAAAGCAAGCTTTCTAAAAGTTCATTAAGCTTTATAGGAGAGTTGCCAGACCACATTACATTTACCTATGCAGGTAAAAAGGTCATGGTAGCACATGGTTCGTATAGTAATGTCTCTGAGTTTATATATAAATCTACCCCGTGGAATATAAAAGCTCCTCATTTTAAAAATTCGGGAAGTGATGTAATTATAGCTGGACATTGTGGACTACCTTTTAAACATGAAAGAGGAAACAAACTCTGGTTAAACCCTGGAGTAATAGGAATGCCTGCAAATGATGGAAGCCCTCAAGTTTGGTATTGTATTATAGACGATAGTGATGGCACATTTACATACAATCATTATAATCTAGATTATAATTATAGACTCACTAGCAAGCTCATGCAAAACGGATTATTACCACAAGAATATGCTAGAACTATTATAACAGGTATATGGGATAACACCGAAATTTTACCAGCTGTAGAATCTGGATTACAAGGATTTGGAATACAATTGTGACGTTAAGAATTCCTAACTTTACAAAAAATGAAACAACTTTTAATACTACTACTCTGCTTATTACCAATAAGTGTTTTTTCACAAAAAACACTAGATGATTTATTAAGCCAATATAACACGAGAAGTGTTCCATATATTTCGGTTGAAGAGTTACGAATGCTTCAAAAAAATGAAGATGTTATTATTTTGGACACCAGAGAAGAAGAAGAGTTCACGGTAAGTCATATTGCTTCGGCAAAATATATTGGGTTTAACACTTTTTCTACTGAAGAAGTTAGCTCTAAAATAGCAGATAAAGACACCCCTATTATTGTATATTGCTCGCTTGGAATTCGCTCTGAAGAGATAGCTGAAAAACTAAAAAAAGCTGGGTACAACAATATAAAAAATCTTTACGGCGGTATTTTTGAATGGAAAAATAAGGGCTATCCTGTTTTAAATACCTCGGGAAAAGAAACCGATAGCATCCATACGTTCTCAAAAGTTTGGAGCAAATGGTTAAAAGAAGGTGTTTCAGTAAATTCAATCAAGAAAAACAACTAAAGATGAATAAAAAGTTAGTTTTTAAAGTGCTTTTAGGGCTTTTTATAGTTCTATTACTCTTCAACATAAGTTTGATAGATTATAGCAATTTAAATTCAGAAAAAAACATTCCACCTTACTTAGGAGGTGCGGCAAACATCCTTTTTATAGTGACGATGGCAATTTTTATTAGAGGAATGAATAAAAAAGAGAAAAAATAATGGCAATTTTAGGTTCAAAAAATAGTGACCAAAAAGAAAATAGTAAAGAAGTGTTTCATTACCCTACTTCAAAAAACGCATTATTAATTTTTACTCGTAATCCAGAATTAGGAAAATGCAAAACACGACTTGCAAAAACTGTTGGTGATGAAGCCGCCTTAAACATCTACGAGTTTTTATTACAACACACAGTAGCTATTACAACTCCTTTGCAGGTAGATAAGTTTGTGTACTATTCGGTTAAAGTAAGAGAAAATGATGTTTGGGATGCGAGTATTTTCAGGAAAAAACAACAAAAAGGAGATGACTTAGGAGTACGTATGCAAAATGCTTTTACAGAAGTTTTTGAAATGGGCTACGAGCGTGCTATCATAATTGGTAGCGACATGTTTGATATGACTGCTAATGATTTACAAAACGCTTTTTCGCAGTTAGAACAAAATGATTTTGTAGTAGGACCCGCAGAAGATGGAGGCTACTATTTATTAGGAATGAAGACTGTAAAACCTTCGGTTTTTAATAACAAAACATGGGGAACAGAAACTGTATTAAAGGACACATTACAAGATTTAAAATCTGAAAAAGTAAGTATCCTAGAGGAGAAAAATGATATTGACTACTATGAAGATGTTAAGGATATTGAAGCTTTTCAGCAATTTTTACCTATACATTTAGATAATAAAATAGACTAAAAATATTATGAAAAAATATATTAAAGAAGCTGTAGATTTTTTAAAACAACGTGGTTTTGAAGCTCCAGAAGTTGGAGTAATTCTAGGAACGGGATTAGGGCAAATTATAGAAAAAGTGAGTATAGAAGCCGAGATGAGCTATAACCATATTCCTAATTTTCCAACAGCTACCGTAGAGTTTCATAAAGGGAAATTAATTTACGGGACCCTTTCTGGCAAAAAAGTAATTTTAATGCAAGGACGTTTTCATTTGTACGAAGGATACTCTTTAGAAGATGTCACTTTTCCAGTTCGAGTGATGCATGCCTTAGGAATTAAAAAACTATTGGTGAGTAATGCTTCTGGAGCAATTAATCTTGCTTTTAAAAAAGGACAGATTATGCTTATTGAAGATCATATTAATCTTCAAGGAGGATCACCTTTGGCTTTTAAGGGAGTTGAAAAAATGGGCGAGCGTTTTGTTGACATGAGTGCTCCTTATGATGTTGACATGAATCAAAAAATTGAAGAAATAGCACGTGAACAAAAAATAACACTTCATAAAGGTGTCTATGCAAGTGTGGTTGGCCCTCAATTAGAAACGAGAGCAGAATATAGATACCTAAAAATAATTGGTGCAGATGCTGTTGGGATGAGTACCGTTCCAGAAGTTATTGTGGCTAATCATTTAGAGTTACCTGTTTCGGCATTATCAGTCTTAACAGACGAATGCGACCCAGATAATCTAAAGCCAGTAGACATTCCAGAAATTATAGAAATGGCTAGTAAGGCAGAGCCATATATGATTACCATTTTTATTGAATTATTAAAAAATATATAATTGGAAAAATATCTAGACATATTTAAGAACTCCTATAGTGGGTATTGGAACTATTTAGTTTCTGAGGTGTCTAGTTTCCATTGGGAAAATTACTTTTATGGGCTTATTATAGTTTCGCTAGTTGTTTGGGGCTTAGAACTATTATTTCCTTGGAGAAAAAGTCAAAAAGTATTCAGAAAAGACTTTTGGTTAGACACATTTTACATGTTTTTCAATTTTTTTTTATTGAACCTCATTGTCTTAATCTTCCTATCAAATACAGCCGAACAACTATTTAATGATATGCTTGGTTTTACAGGTATCAATCTTCAAGATTTTCAGCTTTTAGATTTAAATACACTACCCTTTGGTTTAGGGCTTATTGTGTTTTTTATAGTTTCGGACTTTGTGCAATGGAATACACATAGGTTACTGCATCGTATTCCTTTTTTATGGAACTTTCATAAAGTACACCACTCTGTAAAAGAAATGGGGTTTGCTGCCCATTTACGCTATCATTGGATGGAACCCATTGTGTACAAGTCCATATTATACATACCACTAGCAATTATAGGTGGTTTTGAGGTGCAATCTGTTGCTATCGTGCACTTTTTTGCTCTCACAGTTGGACATTTAAACCATGCAAATTTGGGTTGGGACTACGGAATTTTAAAGTATGTGTTTAACAATCCTAAAATGCATATTTGGCACCATGCAAAAAACTTACCTTCACATGTAAAGTATGGGGTTAATTTTGGACTAACGTTAAGTGTGTGGGATTATATTTTTGGCTCTAATCACATTCCAAAAGATGGTCGTGATATAGAGTTAGGGTTTGCAGGAGACGAAGATTTCCCTAAAGATTTTGTAACACAAGAAATCTACCCCATAAAAACCAAAAAATAATTTGCTGCGTACATAGAGAAACAACAACTATGAAGTATACTTTACTAGCATACATAATTACCGTATTCTTTTTTTCCTGCGGAACAACAGAAAAAGTAATTTCTGAAACTACCCCTGTTGTTGTAACCAAAAATGAAGATGAAATTGAGGTCGAAGAAGAAATCGAAATTGATTATGAAGAAACCTATGAGACTAATGTAATAGAAAAAACCGATGATGAAGAAGAAGAGGTAACTTCAGTTGTAATTAAGGAAGCCTTTAATCATTCTATATGGAATGCGCTTTTACAAAAGTATGTAACCAAAGAAGGGAATGTAAACTATGAAGGTTTTAGACAAGAAAGAGGAATCTTAAGAGAATACATTGCTTCACTTGGCGCACAAATACCTGCAGAATCTTGGACTAAAGAAGATAAACTGGCCTATTGGATGAATGCCTATAATGCAATGACAGTAGATTTAATACTTAGAAATTTACCCTTACAAAGTATAAAAGACATTGATAAACCGTGGAACCAACGTCTTTGGAAATTGGGAAACAAGTGGTATAACTTAGATGAAATTGAGCATCAAATTCTTCGAAAAATGGACGAACCTAGAATTCATTTCGGTATTAACTGTGCTTCATTCTCTTGTCCTCCCTTATTAAATGAAGCTTTTACCAGAGAGACTGTAAATAACCAATTAGAAGGGTTAGCTTTTACTTTCATCAATGATAAAAAAAGAAACACCATTACTTCAAATACTATAGAAATTTCAAAACTATTTAATTGGTTTAGTAAAGATTTTAAGCAAAATGGAAGTGTAATTGATTATCTTAATCAATATTCAGAAATAAAGATTAATAGTAATGCTCGTAAGCGTTACAAAGACTATGATTGGTCATTAAACAATTAAAAAATGAAAAAAAACATAATAAACAGTATTCTTCTACTAAGTTTAATTGTATTATTTGAAAGTTGTGCATTACTTACAGCAGCTGGATTGAGCAGTCAAGGACAGCCTGTAAAAGAGGTGACTCCACCCTTAACCTCAACTACAGCAAATAGTGAAGTAAATGTTGACCATAGTGATTGGGATGCATTACTTAAAAAACATGTGGATGAAGCTGGGCTTGTAGATTACAACGGCTTTAAAAATGATAAAGCTGCTCTTAATGATTACCTTAACAAACTTTCACAGTTAACTCCAACAAAAAAATGGAGTGTGCAAGAGCTTTTAGCTTACTATATTAACCTCTATAACGCCTATACAGTAGATTTAATAATAGATAATTATCCTGTAAAAAGCATTAAAGATATAGATGGCCCCTGGACAAAAGCCATTGTTCCTATAGGCTCAAAAACTTTATCCCTTGGTGGGATTGAAAACGGAGTTCTAAGAAAGATGGATGAGCCTAGAATACATTTCGCCATTAACTGTGCTTCAATTTCTTGTCCAAAGTTATTAAGGGAAGCCTTTACGGCAGCAAAAATTAACGAGCAATTAGACAAAGCAGCGAGAGAATTTATTAATAGTGATAAAAATGACATCTCTCAAAATAACCCAAAAGTATCCTCCATTTTTGATTGGTATAAAAAGGATTATACTGTAAATGGAAATCAAGATGTTATTGGCTACATAAATCAATACAGTGACACAAAAATTAATAAAACAGCAACTCTTAGTTTTAAAGAGTATAACTGGAATTTAAATGAGAAAGAATAAAACTGTATAGTCTCAGTTTTCGTAAGTTTACCACATATGCTTAGTATCGTAATACCTGTATTAAATGAAGCTGAAAACATTGAAAAGCTTTTACTTCATTTAGTCCAAAATTCTAACAAAAAGGATTCCCTTGAAATCATAATTTGTGATGGAGGGAGTACAGATGGTACGCAAAAAATAATAGAAAAAGTAGGTGCTGTTTTTTCTGAAGTCACTATCACATTATTACACACAACAAAAGGGCGCGCGAAACAAATGAATGCTGGAGCCGCCATTGCTAAAGGAGACATCCTGTATTTTTTACATGCAGATAGTTTTCCACCTAAAAACTATAATGCTTTAATACGCCAAGAAGTTGAAAAGGGAAATCTTGCAGGCTGTTTTAAAATGAAATTTGACAGCAATCATTGGTGGTTACGCTTGGCCAGTTGGCTTACCAAGTTTTCATGGAGAGCCTGTCGTGGAGGAGATCAAAGCCAATTTATAACCAAAGCCTTATTTGAAGAAATAGGCGGTTACGACGAAAGCTATATTATTTACGAAGATAATATCCTAATCAATGAATTATTTGCTCGCAAACAATTTGTAGTGATACAAGAATGGATAGGTTCTTCGGCTCGTTTATATAGAGAAAAAGGTATCTGGAATTTACAATATCACTTTTGGACTATCTATGTAAAAAAATGGTTTGGCGCAGATGCAGATGAATTATATGCCTACTACTGTAAACATATAAAATCTTCAAAAAAGAAAAAATCTTCAGTCTCTAAAGAAGTAGACAAGGTTTATTCCTGACAAAATTTTAAGATTTTTTAAACAGTATCTTTTTTTATTTGATTGTAGCTTGTGAAAAAAATTAACCATGAAAACAATTTTTGAAGCAATTAGAGAAGACCATGATATTCAAAGAAATCTATGTGAGAAATTATTAAAAACGTCTGGTGACTCCCAAGAACGCAAGGAATTATGGGACAAACTTAAAATTGAATTAAAAGGACATGAAGTTGCTGAGGAACGTCATTTTTACAAACCTCTCATTGATAATGATATGATGATTAAACACGCTAGACATGGAATTGCGGAGCATCACGAAATAGATGAGCTTATTGAAAAAATTGATGATACCGAAATGGATAGTTCTGCTTGGCTAACATTTGCTAAACAATTGAGCGATAAAGTTCACCACCACTTAGAAGACGAAGAACACAGTTTTTTTCAATTAGCTGGAAAAGTATTTTCAGAAGAACAAAAAACATCGCTTTCAAGTAAATATCAAAAGGCCATGGAAGCTGAGAGGTAAACTAGAAATACTGCCCAATACCAAAAACAAACCCATTTGTAGCATCTTTAGTAATCCCGTATCCATAATCTATTCTAAATACGGTATTAAAAATACGTTTATGAATAAACCTAAGACCTACTCCTGGGTAAATACGTAGGTTTTGGTTATCTCCAAAATCTCCAAAGTCTCCTCCAGGATTTCGCCAAGAACCTCCATCCACAAACACATTACTTTGTAAGACAAACCAGTCTTTCTCAAACAATGTATGCCTATATTCTGTGTTTAATACAATAGCGGCTGTCCCTCTATCTATAGTATTTCCTACCCCTCTAATGTTTAAGTTATTATCTACTGCAAAAGGCGCAAATGGAGAATCGTTATTACTCGCAACTCCAAGACGAAGCCTATTTGCCCAATTCCCTCTTTCTCCTACTCTTTTGTAATAAATAAAGTCATTAAACCCAATTAAAAATTCGGGTAGAGCGTCACTTCTTGTGGTTACATACTGGAAGTTGAACAAACTCTTAAAACCTTCAAAATATTGATAGTACGTATCTACAGCATTAAACTCATACAAGACTTTATAAAGCAGCTTTTTTACTTTTAAATCTTGTGGCACTTCAGGGTTGGTAGCTCCTTCTATATAGTTGTAGGTTTCAGTAAAATAATTAACCCCAGCGGCAACTTTATGTTTCAAACTAAACTCATACAATCCTAAAACTTCATAAGAAGTATTATTGTATTTATAATCTGCCACGCCTTCATCTAAAAAAACAGGCTCCTGAGTAGTAAGGTTTTGATAGTTAAAAGCAATCCCTATTTTATTACTAAAAAGATAAGGCGCTCTAAAATTAATGGCATAACTATTAAAAATGTCTCGCTGAAAAAATCCGCCAAAAATTAAGCCCCTACCAAGACCATTAAACTCGTATAAACCTAACCTAAAAGCAAATTCATCATCGTTTGTAGTATATACATTTGCAGAAGGAATAATTGTAAAGTTTTCTTCAAAACCATAGACTACTTTATAGGTGCCGTCATCTTTTTTATGTACTTGGTAATAGGCGTGTGAAGAGGCTGGAAGCCTTTTAAGCCGAATGATATCTGCTTCTAATTTTGTAGTATCTAAAACATGCCCTTCTTTGACTCTGGCGAGTTTTTTTATAAAGCTAGTCTTTGTTTTTTTGTTATCCTGTATTACAATTTCCGAAATAGTTTGCGAAGCAATATTCCCCGCCAATAGCAGAAAAAAGATGGTTATAATGTACTTTATTGACTTGATAAAAATTGCTTTTTAATAACTTCCTCTACCGGTTTGTTTTGAGGTGTAAACATTGGATTGTCGTTTCCTCCTACTCTTTCGTGAGCGATAAACCATTTCCAAATAAAGCCTCCTTTAAACCAATCTTCTTTGTAGAGTTCATTAAACAAGGCTTGCGTTAAATTTTTCTGAGCTTCAAGGTTTACATCTCGCATTGTGTGGTCACTCACCCATGGTTCTTTCCCAGAAAAATCTACACTTCGGTATCCATACTCGGTAAATACAATAGGTTTGTCTACTTTTTGGGACACACCTTTCAATTCAGCCTTCCATTTTTTCCAGCCTTGCTGAGATTCTTCTAAAGTGGGGGTTTTATTTTCAGAGATTGGAAAATAAGCGTCTACTCCTATGTAGTCTAATTGCTCCCAAAAAGGCACTCTTTTATATTCATCCCAGTTAGCTGCATATGTAAGTTTTCCTTTATATACTTTTTTAATTTCAGTAATTAAGTTTTTCCAATACGTTGGTCTGTTTACTATAAACTGTTCTAGTTCTGTTCCTATACAAAACATAGCAACATCAGCTTCAGCAGCAAGTGAAGCATACTCTAAAATAAAACTGGAATACGATTTTTGTAATGCTTGCCAGTCTTCTTCAGTATTCATTTTTAGATATCCCGTAAATTCTCCTCTTCTAATCCAAATTTGCGGTTTAACCATTACTTCTATATTATTTTTATGAAGTAACTCTATGTATTGCTTAGCTCCAGCCCTCGTCTCTCCAAACCATTGCCTATCTGTATTATGAATTATTTCTGGAGTCTCTAAATCTCTTATAAATCCAAAAGGCATGACAGCAGCATAATTGGCATTTATGTTTAAAACAGGGTCTATGTTTTTTTGGGTTGCTTCTTCTCGCGAAGCAACAAAACTAATTCCATTTATTTTTTTGTTTTGCCCCTCACAACTTTGTAGTAAAAAAAAGAGAAAAAGAAATCTAACAACTATTTTAAAACGCATAGCACTATTTTTTTTGAAACTCTAAAATACTACTATTATGCAATTTAAATTGTTAAAATACCAGCCTAACGCCTAGATTAAAGGTCTCACCAAGCCCTGTATTATTTCCTCTTACAAAATTGGTGTATAAAGCCTCAACATTAACCTCATCTGTCAACTGATATTTTAGTCCACCTCCCATTGCAGTAAAATCTTGTTCAAAGTCATTACCTAAATCAATACGCTGGCTGTGCTGCGCTAAGGCTAAAACCGTAAATTTTGAAGAAGGAAAATAACTAAAGAAAACTCCAGGTGTAAGATTTATACTATTGTTTGCAAAACTATCATCTGCATCACCAAAGTTTAACTCAGAATTTAGTTCTGTAAATAACTGAAATTTGTCCCCAGGAAAAGTGTAATCATAAAAAAATCTGTTTTGCCATATAAATCCATTTTGGTCTAAAAAAACTCCATTAGTAAGTTGGTTGCCTTGCTCATCAAATATGAAATCTTCAACTTCATTATCAACCAATGGAATAAAGAATGAAGACTGAATTGAAAAATTATTTACTGAAGCAAAAGGAACAAATTTTACGCTTGGCGCAATAGAAGTAAACCCACTTCGTGCAGTACCAAACTCTCCGTCAAAACTAAAAACATCTAATGCACTTCTATCTGCAACTACGTTGCTTCTAAACTCCAATATTAGACCTAAATTAACTCTTCTATTTTCACTAACTCCTGTATAACCTTCTATAGTAGAAGTAAAAAAAGTTTCTCTTGGTTCAGTTCCTTCAGTAAAGGTACTTTCGGTTTGTGTGTATAGATTATTAAACCATTTAATATCAAACTGCCCTTTTCCAATTAGTTTTGAAGGGGTTAAGGTTTGTATTACCGAACCCGCGGGTTCGTCTTGATTGGCATCTTGTGCACAAATTGTAGTAGAAATTAAACATAGTAATCCTATTACAACTGTAAATTTTAAATTTTTCATTGTTGTTTTTTTTGGTTTGTGCTTCACCCACCAGCTTAGTAATTGGGCGTAACAACTAAGCTGGCAAAAGGGAAATCTTGATTAAAATTTACTCGAAAATAGAGTGTTAAATAGTTTGAGGTTTGCCAATAAGTAAAGGGTAGTTTCCAACTTAAATTTAATAGGCTAGCCTCGAATTTTTATTTAGAGTTTAGGCGCCAGTCGTAAGTATAGTATGTGACTTTAGCATCTGGGGATACTTTTTCATTTCTAAATTTATTTAGAAAATCTACTTCGTTTTGTCCTTTTTTTACAAAGTCTTCTTTGTACCATTTAAAAATTTCAGAAAGAGCTACTTTTCCGTTACTAATTTTTACAAATTCGTTATTAGTAAGGGCTTTTTTGGTTTGCGCTTCTAGCTGCTTATTAAGTGTTTCTGGTCTATAAGCCTTTGCAATTAGAGGTGGGCACCCCTTAGCCCCACAAACCAATACAAAATGAAAACGAGCATCATCAAACTTAGCTCTTAGCTTCTTGTTTTCAATATCATTTAAAGTAATTGTAGTCCCTCCAAGGTTATAAGTAGTCTTGTCAAAAAACCCTTTTTTATCCAGCGGAGATTTTATAGGATAGTTATCTATTATTCCTTTTATAACTGAAAGGTTGTATGCATTTATCCAAAAAGCTTGGTACGTTGCTGCATTTGAAGTTGATACTTTACTATTTTTTGCAAGGTCTAAAACTGAAGCTAATTCGGCTTCATTTTTAAACAGAGAAGCATAATCAACTTTTCCGTTGCTAACATATTTACTGAAGATGGCATCGGCTTCATCAAAAAATTGAGCTAAATTTTGAGCACTAGAATTAGTTACTGAAAATGTAATAATTGAGATTAGAAGTAAAAATGTTTTTTTCATTTCATTCGTTTTTTACAATGCATAAGTCCAAAACATTTTAAATAACTTACAGAAGGGGTATGTATTTTTTCAGAAAAACGATAAAAGCATATTTTTCCTTTAGGAACTCACATTTTTTTGAACAATAGTTAAAAATCAATGTAATGTTAGTAACTTGATTACCGACAGAACACTCGACCAATAAAAAACACCCAAAATTTGGGCACTAATATGGAACACATTGTTATTATAGGAAATGGTATTTCTGGAGTTACAACTGCCAGACATATTAGGAAGCTTTCCGACAAAAAAATTACCATAGTTTCTGCAGAAACAGATCATTTTTTCTCACGCACAGCTCTTATGTATATATACATGGGGCATATGAAATATGAACACACCAAACCGTATGAGGATTATTTTTGGAATAAAAACAACATCAATCTTAAGAGAGGTTATGTTGAGAAGGTGGACACAAAGCAGAAAACGCTTCATTTTACTGAAGGTGATACCTTACAATATGACAAACTTGTATTAGCAACAGGTTCTAAGCCTAATAAATTTGGCTGGCCAGGACAAGATTTAGAAGGCGTACAAGGTTTATATTCATTTCAAGATTTAGAGACATTAGAAAAAAACGCACCTAACAACAAAGTGTGTAATAGAGCAGTAATTGTTGGGGGAGGGTTAATAGGAATTGAACTTGCCGAAATGCTTGCTTCCAGAGCCATCCCTGTTACTTTTTTGGTTAGAGAATCTAGTTTTTGGAATGGTGTATTGCCCGAAGGAGAAAGTGAAATGATTAATAGACACATTAAAAATCACCATATAGATTTACGGCTTTCAAACAATTTAAAAGAGATTAAAGCTGATGAAAATGGTAGAGTAAAATCTATAATTATTGAAGAAACAGGAGAAGAAATTCCTTGTAATATAGTTGGTTTAACAGCCGGAGTATCGCCCAATGTAGATTTTTTAAAAGAAAGTGGTATTGAGTTGGGTCGAGGAATAAAAGTAAATAGATATTTAGAAACCAATGTAGAAGATGTGTATGCTATAGGAGATTGTGCAGAGCAAAATGAGCCTATAGGAAACAGACGCCCAATTGAAGCCGTTTGGTACACAGGTAGGATGATGGGAGAAACGTTGGCTCAAACGCTGTGTGGAAATAAATTAGAATACAAACCAGGACATTGGTTTAATAGTGCAAAATTTTTGGATATAGAATATCAAACCTATGGATGGGTTTTTTCTAAACCTCGTGAAGGAGAAGTCCATTTTCATTGGAAACACAATGACGATACAAAATGCATCACTATAAATACTGAAGAAACTACTGGAAAATTTATTGGAATCAACACGTTTGGGATTCGTATGCGTCACGAAATCTTTGATAAATGGCTTACTGAAGAACGTACTACAGATTACGTGATTAAACATCTCAAACATGCAAATTTTGACCCAGAATTCTATGCCTCTTTTGAAAACGAAATTTTATCTACATACCATAACCAAACAGTAAACGCCTAACATTATGAGTTCAATACAGAGAAATATGTCATTAACAGGAGATGCATCTAATGTATTAAATGGCACACAAAAAGTAGCAACTATACTAGGCCTAGCTGGTTTGGCAATTATTGCCCTAGCAGGCTTTAATGTAGATTTTCCTAATAAAGGTCTTTGGCTTATAATCTCACTAGTTGCTATCACAGCAGGGATTGTATTATACGCAAAAGGAAGCTATAGTGGAAAACTTGAAGGAATAAAAAACCACGGCGTTTGGTTTAAATCTATTTCCAATAGAGGGTTTTGGGCATGGATTGCAGGTATCTCTTTAACTGGTTTTTATATTATTCTATACTTTTTTCCAGTTTACTTAGGCCTCAACAACGAGGGAGAGAATACTGGGGTAATTGCATTATTTGACCCCTTAAGTAAGCTTTTAAGTGGTAACCCTGCAAGCCAATGGTTTGTATATGGAACACTTTATACCATTGCTATTTTAGCTTTTGGTATAAAGTTTATGTGGAAATATAGACATAACAATTATGAAAAAATTAGAACAATTAGTGTTATGTTTTTTCAGACGGCTTTTGCTTTTTTAATTCCAGAATTTATGGCGAGGTTAAATAGCGATTCTTTTAACCTTCCCTACTATGATTTAAAAAATATATGGCCTCTTAACTATTATAACTTCGAACAATATAGGGTAGACAGCTTTATTTCTTCAGGGACAGTAGGCTTGGTACTACTAATTTTTGGGATTGTTTCAATTTTTGTTATTACACCTATTTTAACCTATAAATATGGGAAAAGATGGTATTGCTCTTGGGTTTGTGGTTGTGGCGGACTTGCTGAAACTGCTGGAGACCCTTTTAGACATTTAAGTGACAAAAGCATGACCGCATGGAAGGTTGAAAGATGGGTAATACATAGTGTACTTGTATTTGTAGTTGTTATGACTACAGCTGTTGTAAGCACCTACTTAGGATATGATGCTGACAAGTATTGGTTAACAAAAGATGTATTTCTTATTGGCGTAGCAGTATTTTTAACTCTACTTTTTTGTGCCATATGGATTTTTAAAAGACAGGAACTTGAAAAAGATGCTCGTTATGGTGCCATTGGATATCTAGTAGTAATTTTAAGTCTTGTTGGGATTCATTATTTCTCTGAAACAAAATTATTTCTTTTTGAAGCTGAAACTTTACGCACTACATACGGATTCTTAATTGGAGCTATTTTTAGCGGTGTAATAGGTACAGGCTTTTACCCAATTTTTGGGAATAGAGTATGGTGCCGTATGGGCTGTCCTATGGCTGCTATTCTTGGAATGCAACAGCGTTTATTTTCAAAATTTAGAATCACGACTAATGGAGGACAATGTATCTCATGTGGTAATTGTTCTACTTACTGCGAAATGGGTATTGATGTAAGAGCCTACGCTCAAAAAGGCGAGAATATTGTACGTTCAAGCTGTGTGGGTTGTGGTATTTGCTCTGCTGTTTGTCCAAGAGGTGTTTTAAAATTGGAAAATGGACCACTAGAAGGTCGTATTGATGGAAACCAAGTGTTATTAGGGAATGATGTAGATTTAATGAGCTTGGTGAATAATAAATAATAAAAAACTCTTTTATTAGTCCTGAATTTAAAAATACAGGGTTTTTTACCCTAAAAGTTAGGAATAGGTATTAGTTGCGTCTAAAACCCTATGAAACTATCACGGGTTACTTTTCTACTCTTCTCCGGAATATTTTTAACGACAAATGCCATTGCCCATACTTCCGTTCCTGAAAAAATGTATGCTAAAGAATACTACGAAAATGGTACATTAAAGGCAGAAGGCTGGGCACTTGGCAACAAAAAAATTAAGTTCTGGATATTTTATCATAACAATGGTGCTGTTGCATCCAAAGGGAATTATAAAAACAATAAAAAAGATGGGTATTGGTATTATTACAACACTCAAAATAAACTTATTAAAGAGGGACATTACATAAATGGTAGTGCAGAGAATTGGTGGATTTTTTACGATATTGCAAACCAAAAAAAAGCAAAATATCAGTTTAAAGACAATCAAAAAAACGGATTTGCTTTACAATACAACAAACAAAAATTAATGCGTGCCGAGAAATATGAAAACGATGAAAAAGTGGGTGAATGGACTTCGGTATGGGCATTTAAAAGGGACAATCCTGACGTATCACTCAAATGAATAAAAGGATAAAAGTTATTATTCCGGCCTTTAACGAGGAAGAGTCTATAGCAAAAGTAATTAGTGATATACCAACTATTGTTGATGAAACTATTGTTGTGAGTAATAACTCTACCGATACTACTGAAGCTATTGCAAAGAAAGCTGGTGCAACTGTTTTAACCGAAAACCGAAGAGGTTATGGATATGCTTGTCTTAAAGGAATGGAATATGTTGCTTCTTTAAAAACACCGCCAGACATCATTGTGTTTTTAGATGGTGATTATAGTGATTACCCAGAAGAGCTTACAAAAATTGTAACTCCCATAATTAAAGAAGATATAGATTTTGTGATTGGAGCTCGAACTAAACATTTACGTGAAGCTGGCTCTATGACCATTCCACAGGAATTTGGTAATTGGCTCGCTACCAATTTAATGAAGCTTTTCTTTGGAGCAAAGTTTACAGATTTAGGTCCTTTTAGAGCTATTAAGTATGATAAATTACTTGCATTACAAATGGAAGATAAGACCTATGGATGGACAGTAGAAATGCAGTTAAAAGCTTTAAAAAAGAAATATAGTTATACAGAAATCCCTGTAAAATATAGAAATAGAATAGGTGTCTCAAAAGTTTCAGGAACGGTAAAAGGTGCTATATTTGCAGGCGTAAAAATTTTGGGTTGGATTTTTAAGTACAGCTTTAAAAAATGATTTTAGAAACCATCATCATAGCAATCTATTCCATTGCCCTCATACTTATCTTTATGTATGCTTTGGCACAGCTCAACTTACTCTTTAATTATTTACGTGCTAGAAAAAAGTGTGAAACTAACGTTCCAAAGTTTGATTTATCTAATCCTGAAGAAATTCCGTATGTAACTATTCAGCTTCCTGTATATAACGAGATGTATGTAATGGAGCGCTTACTTGATAATATTTCTGAAATTGAATATCCAAGAGAAAAGTTAGAAATTCAAGTTCTTGACGATTCTACAGATGAGTCTTTTGGTGTTACAGCAAAGCACATAGCAAAACTTCAAGAAACAGGACTAGACATTCAACATGTCACAAGAGAAAATAGAGTTGGTTTTAAGGCAGGTGCTTTAAAAGAAGGGCTTAAAACTGCAAAAGGTGAGTTTATTGCTATTTTTGATGCCGATTTTCTTCCGAAGAAAAATTGGTTGCTTAGAACCATCCCATATTTTAAAGATGCTAATATTGGGGTTGTACAAACTAGATGGGGACACATCAATAAAAATTATTCCATTTTAACACGGGTTCAAGCATTTGCTCTAGATGCACACTTTACCTTAGAACAAGTGGGTAGAAATAGTAAGGGGCACTTTATTAATTTTAACGGAACTGCTGGCATTTGGAGGAAAGAATGTATTCTGGATGCTGGAAATTGGGAGGGCGACACTCTTACCGAAGATCTTGACCTTAGTTATAGAGCTCAACTTAAAGAGTGGAAGTTTAAATACTTAGAAGAGGTAGAAACACCTGCAGAGTTGCCTGTGGTAATTAGTGCAGCACGTTCACAGCAATTTAGATGGAATAAAGGTGGTGCAGAAAACTTTAGAAAAATGGCAGGTAGAGTACTAAAAAGTAGTACCGTTCCTTTTAAAACAAAAGTTCACAGTATACTTCACTTATTAAACAGCACAATGTTTTTAAACATTTTAATTGTTGCCATTTTAAGTATACCAATGTTGTATATTAAGAATGAATATGAACATTTAAAAATGTATTTCTTAGTAATGAGCTTTTTTGTAATTAGCACCATCATCTTTTTTATTTGCTACTGGTTTACATATAGGAGTATTTATGGAGGTGGTATCAAGCAGTTTTTAAAATATACAGGGATGTTTTTCACCTTTTTCTCAATTGCTATGGGCTTTTCACTTCATAATTCCATAGCAGTTTTAGAAGGACATATTGGTAAAAAAAGTGAATTTGTACGAACTCCAAAATTCAATTTAAATAAGTTTAAAGACGGTTTAAAAAGCAATAAATATATCTCCAAAAACATATCTCCAAATACAGTTATTGAAGGTATTTTAATGTTGTATTTTGCGTTTGGAATGTACTCTGCTTTTGTAGTGGGAGATCAAGGAGGCGATTTTGGTCTTTTCCCTTTTCACCTTATGCTCTTTATAGGGTTTGGGTTTGTATTTTTTAAGAGTTTAACAAGTAAGGTTTAAAAAGTTACCTCAAAAGTAATTATCTCACCACTCCTATTTACAGTAACTTCAATAGTTTGCCCTTCTTCAAAAGTAGCCAAAGCCTTCATATAACTCATCATATCTTTGGTTTCTTTGTCTCCTAATTTTATAACGACATCCCCTTTTTGTAACCCTGCTTTCTGTGCAGGCTTGTCCTCACTAATACCATCAATTCTCATTCCTTCACCCGTAAAAAGGTAATCTGGAACAACTCCTAATGCAACTTTAAAAGCGGGTACCTCTTCACTTTCATTTTTTGTTTTTCTAAAAGCTAATTTACCCGCGCCATCAAGGTCTTTTACAATACTTTCAATATAGCTTGTAATAGTTTCCATGCCATCAAAATTTAGCTTTTCAGTATCATCTGTAGGTTTATGGTAATCGCTGTGTTGTCCTGTGAAAAAGAATAAAACAGGAATATCTGCAAGGTAAAAAGATGTATGGTCACTTGGACCAATTCCACTATCATTTTCGGCAATGTTTAAGTCAAATGTATTATTAGCAAAAAGGGTTTGCTTAAAAATAGGTGAAGTCCCTACACCATAAGCCGCCAAGGTTTTTTCTTCATTAAGACGCCCTACCATATCTAGGTTTATCATGTAGTTAATTTTTTTAGCATCTACAGTTGGGTTTTTAACAAAATAATTAGAGCCCAATAAGCCCATTTCTTCCCCAGAAAAAGCTATAAATAAATAGTTGTTTTTTGGAGCAGGAAGTTGTCTTAGTCTTTCGGCTAATTGTAACATGATGGCTACACCACTTGCATTATCATCTGCACCATTGTGTATTGCATCGCCTTCTTCTCTGTATAAGGAACCCTCACCTCCTGTTCCTAAGTGGTCGTAATGCGCCCCAATTACCACAGTATGCTCAGCGTTATTATCAAGATAACCAATCACATTGGTTCCAGTAATCATTCCCTCCAAAGTTTCATTGGTATATTCTGCCTGTTCATGTGGGTTGCTACTTGGTTTAAACGAAAAGGTCTGGGTGTAAGATGCTGCAACACCTTTAGGTTGTAACCCAATGGCTTTTAAACGCTTTTCGATATAGGCAGCCGCTGCCAATTCTCCTTCGGTTCCTGTTTGCCTTCCGTTTAAAGAATCACTTGCCAAAAAGCTAACATCATCTTGCATGGTAACAGACTGTATTTTCTCTTCTTTACATGAAAAAAATAGTATTACTGAAAAAACAATTATAAAAGCACGCATATTCTTATTTTTGTACAAAATTACTGGATTTATGAGACTTATACTATCTGTTTTACTATTGAGTACATTATTTTCTTGCAAGGAAAAGCAAAAAGAACTTGAGCACAATACTGAAGGTGAAGCTACTAAAAAGGAGGCTACTGTTGTATTAGATGAGAAAACCAAAGATACACTAATCTATGCCGAAGAAACTCACTTTAAAAACATACGTCAAATCACTTTTGGAGGTGACAATGCTGAAGCTTATTGGAGTTTTGATGACAAACAGTTAGTTTTTCAATCTAATAATGAAGCCTGGGGAGTTGGTTGCGACCAAATGTTTTTAATGAATATTGAAGAATCTTTTAAAGACAAACAACCTCCTATGATAAGTACAGGAAAAGGACGTACAACCTGTGCTTATTTTTTACCAGATAACAAGCATTATGTATATGGCTCTACACATTTGGTAGACGAAAACTGTCCAGAGGTTCCGCTTAGAAAAAACGGAAAATATGTATGGCCTGTGTATGATAGTTTTGACATTTTTGTAGCAGACCTAGAAGGAAATATAACTGCACAGCTTACCAAAGAGCCTGGCTATGATGCTGAAGCAACTGTTTCCCCAAAAGGAGACAAAATAGTATTTACCTCAATGCGTAGTGGTGATTTAGAGTTATATACTATGAATATTGATGGAAGTGATGTAAAACAAATAACAGATGAGTTAGGTTATGACGGCGGTGCTTTTTTCTCTCCAGATGGTACTAAGTTAATTTTCCGTTCTTCAAGACCTAAAACAGAGGCAGAAATTAAAGAATATAAAGACTTACTTGCTCAAGGGTTAGTACAACCTACCGAAATGGAACTTTATATCTGTGATGCAGATGGAAGTAACTTAAAACAACTTACCAATTTAGGGAACGCTAATTGGAGTCCATTTTTTCATCCGAGTGGTGAGAAAATTTTATTCTCGAGTAATTATGAAGCAGAACGAGGTTTTCCTTTTAACTTGTATATGATAGACCTAGATGGAAAAAACCTTGAAAGAGTAACACATGGTGAAACCTTTGATGCATTTCCCGTTTTTTCTAACAATGGGAAATATTTAGCATTTTCTTCTAACCGAAATAATGGTGGTGGAAGAGATACTAACCTCTTTATTGCCGAATGGCAAGATTAAGAAATAGCCTTTTTTGAACTTCTTAAAAACATACAAACTACCCTTATTTTTCACTCTAGTTTGTTGTTTTCTATATTGGAGTTTTACATACGGTTTAGACAGAAGTGATTTTATAAAGCTAATCACTTTGTATGGAGCTTTATTTATACTCTCGTGGCAGCTTATAAAATTTTTAGGTCATCAATTTTGGGTGCTCGCTGGAATTGGGATTGTTTTTAGGCTTATTGCATTTCCTAGTATACCCAACTTATCACAAGACTTTTATCGCTTTATATGGGATGGTAGATTATTAGTGCAGGGAGTGAATCCCTATTTATTTACTCCAGAGCAATTTATAAATAACGTACCGCCAAAAACGCTCTTAAGCTCTTGGTCACTAGATTCTTGGTTTGCTATTACGATGCATGAAGCTGACACTCTTTTTAAAGGCATGGGAAGTCTTAACGCAAGCCATTATAGTAATTATCCACCAGTAAATCAATTATGTTTTGCCATTGCGGGATTCTTTTCAGGTAAAAGTATTTTAGGGTCAGTTATAATATTACGAATCATTACTATTCTAGCAGATATTGGTATTCTATATTTTGGGAAAAAGCTCTTGGAAAAATTACAATTACCTACAACAACTATCTTCTGGTATTTTATTAATCCATTTATCATAATAGAGCTTACAGGAAATCTTCATTTTGAAGGTGTGATGCTCTCCTTCCTTATTTGGGGATTATATCTTTTACATCAAAAAAAATGGTTCTGGGCTGCTGTATTGATTGGGCTTTCTATTTCAGTAAAATTAATACCATTATTGTTATTGCCTGTTTTTCTTAATTATTTTATTAAGAAAAATACTGTCATTCAGAATGAAGCGAAGTGTAATGAGGAATCTCAAGAATTAAAGAAAAAAATACCTTTAGGAATAACAAAACTCATTTTGTTTTATCTAGTCATCATAGCAACCATACTAATAACATTTGCTCCTTTTCTTTCCTCAGTATTTATTAAAAACTTTACCACTACCATTAGTCTATGGTTTCAAAATTTTGAGTTTAATGCAAGTATCTATTACATCATTAGGTGGATTGGGTTTAAAACAGTAGGTTGGAATATTATTGGCACAGTAGGAAAAATACTTCCTATAATTGTAATATTATTTTTACTGGGCATTAGTTTCTTCAGAAAACATAATACCACACAACAACTCATTACTGGGTTGCTTTTTGGGATTACATTTTACTTTTTGTTTTCTACAACTGTACATCCATGGTATGTTGCTACTCCATTAGTATTGTCTGTATTTACCAAATACAGATTTCCAATTGTTTGGAGTGCACTAGTAATGCTCAGCTACTCGGCGTATGAAGCCGATGGCTTTAATGAAAATCTTTGGCTGGTATCAATTGAATATACTGTAGTTATTTTGTATGCAATGTATGAAATAAGTAACTCACAGGAATTAGGGTCTGAGCAATTACCAAAATCCCTATGAGATTACTTTAATAATTAAAAGACCTTAGTTACAAATAGGTCTATAATTTCAACAAAAATTAGAATGATAATAATCCACTCTAACGTACTACTTTCTTTATGATCCCAGATATCTTTAAACAATTCTAAGTTCTCTTTCACAATTGTAATTCGATCTTGAATATAACGATACCTGTTTTTTAAATCAAAAGTGTTTTTAAGGTCAACGTCAAGTTTAGCTAATTGCTCATCTTCCCATGTTACTTCTGGAGAATCAAAAATGTATAAATTCTCATAAATACCATTTTTAATATTTAAGGTTTTGCCTATTAACCTTTTGAGTTTTATACTTGAAATTTTTAAGCGGCCCCTTTTTTCTAGGCTTTTTGTATGTACACTTGCTTCCTCTAGAAGCTTTTCGGTTATTTCTGAATATCTATCCAACGCTATAGACTGTGAGGTATGCAGCATAATTAGTCGAATCATTTCTTCATCTATTTCAGGAATAATCACCTCATCAAAAGTTACTTTAAGTGTTTTTTCTTGAATTGCTACGGAAATATCTTCAACTAAAAATTCATTTACTGAACCCTTAGAAAATGGTTTAACTTGCTTAAAGACTTCTTGCTTTTCATTTTCAGAAAAATTAAAAAAACTTATAATTCCAAACTGAAATAGATATACAAATTTTGAGTCTTCTAGGCTATAAAAAAGTTCATCACTATCTGCAAATAGTAAATTTCCCTTTATAAATTGACGCAAGGCTTTAATTGAAATGCTTTGAGCTACTTGCTGCGATTGAACTCTATACATTACATTCCTAATAAATAGGCAAATATAAGAGGGGCAACAATAGTTGCATCACTTTCAATAATAAACTTTGGAGTATTTATATCTAGTTTTCCCCAGGTTATTTTTTCATTGGGGACTGCTCCAGAGTAACTACCATAACTTGTGGTGCTATCACTAATCTGGCAGAAATAACTCCAAAAAGGTGTTTCTGTACGCTCCATATCTTGATACAGCATAGGTACTACGCAAATAGGAAAATCACCTGCAATACCACCTCCAATTTGAAAAAATCCTATTCCATTATTACAATTATGCGTATACCAATCTGCTAAAAAGGTCATGTATTCGATCCCACTTTTCATTGTTGAAGCCTTAAGCTCTCCTTTTAGCACATAACTTGCAAAAATATTCCCCATAGTACTGTCTTCCCACCCTGGACAAATAATTGGCAGGTTTTTTTCAGCAGCAGCATACATCCATGAATCTTTAATATCTATTTCATAGTATTGCTCCAATATCCCACTTAGCAGTAGTTTATACATATATTCATGTGGGAGATAACGCTCCCCTTTTTCCTCTGCGTCTTTCCATATTTTTACAATATGTTCTTGAATACGTCTAAATGCTTCTTCTTCTGGGATACAAG
Source organism: Patiriisocius hiemis (assembly GCF_031846325.1). NCBI lineage: Bacteria > Pseudomonadati > Bacteroidota > Flavobacteriia > Flavobacteriales > Flavobacteriaceae > Patiriisocius > Patiriisocius hiemis. The sequence continues at coordinate 189,594 of NZ_JAVRHZ010000005.1, forward strand.
TGTCTGTAACCCTATTAAGGCCTTTTTCTAATAAATCCCATTCTTGTTGGGGTGTTAAATCACGATAATTAGGGACTCTTTTGTAATGTGAGTGAGCTACTAAATTCATTATATCTTCTTCTAGATTAGCTCCTGTGCAAGAAATAATATGAACTTTGTCTTGCCGTATCATTTCGGCAAAAATTTTACCTAGCTCTGCTGTGCTCATAGCACCAGCTAAAGAAACTAACATTTTAGCACCATTATCTAATTGTGCCTCATAGCCTTTAGCAGCATCTACTAGTGCAGCTGCATTAAAGTGTAAATAGTACTTTTCTATAAATTGCGATATATTTCCCTTAGTAGTCATCTTCTAACGTATTAATTTTTGATTTTCCCTTTTTAGATTCATTAAAATTGCTTTCAAAAACATCATTTTCTTCAGTATTCATGAACTTATAACTAAGCATTTTGTAATACAGTTTTGCTGCTAAGAAATCTGAAGACTTATCCAATTTATTAGGGCAAAGTTCTACAATATCAAATCCCACTACATTTTTCTCTGCAAAAACCTGCTTTAAAAAATCTAATGTTTCGTACCAAAATAACCCTCCAGGTTCTGGTGTTCCTGTAGAGGGCATAATAGATGGGTCTAACACATCTAAATCGAACGTGATAAACACATTTTCGCTTAATGTTTCAATAACATTATCTACCCAGTAATCATCATTAGCCATCTCTTCTGCAAACCAAACTTTATCTCTATCCATTACAGTTGTTTCTGAAAAATCCATACTACGGATTCCTACTTGTATCAAGTTTGTATGTTGGCTTGCTTCATAAACTGCACAAGCATGATTGCATTTTGAACCTTGATATTCTGGTCTAAGATCTGCATGAGCATCGATATGTAGTACTGTTAAATCATCAAAACATTCATTAAAAGCCCTAATAGTTCCAATAGAAATACTATGCTCTCCGCCAAATGCTGTCACAAATTTATTACGTAATATGTATTCTTTAGTAGTTTTATACACAGCCTCTACAACTGCCTCTGGCGAAGTATCTTCAGTAATTGAAGGTGCTAAATAAATACCTTGTTTATATACTTCTGTTTCTGTTTCAATATCGTATAATTCCATATTTTCTGAGGCATATAAAAAAGCTTCAGGCCCTTTATCTGCTCCTTTCTGAAAAGTGCTTGTCCCGTCGTAAGGAACAGGAATTAAAACAATTTTTGAAGTTTCTAATGCTGCATTCTCTCTTGGAATACCTGCATAAGTTCTAGTTTTCATACCCTAAAATTGAGAGCAATTGCTCGCTTGTTTGTTGTTGTGTAAAAATTTTTGTTGTTATGTTTCCGTTAGCATCTTTATCTACCAAAATATGCTTGGGTGATGGGATAAGACAATGTTGTAACCCTCCAAAACCTCCTATCGTTTCTTGGTAAGCGCCTGTATTAAAAAAGCCGATATAAAGAGGTTTGTCTTTTCTATACTTAGGTAAGTAAATTGCATTTACATGTTGTTCACTATTGTAATAATCATCGCTATCGCAAGTAAGTCCACCTAATAAAACACGCTCATATTCATCACTCCAGCGGTTAATGGCTAGCATAATAAATCGTTTATTTATAGCCCAAGTATCTGGTAAAGTTGTAATGAAAGAAGAATTAATCATGTTCCATTTTTCACGATCATTTTGTTGTTTTTGGTATAATATTTCATAAATAGCTCCACCGCTTTCACCAACAGTAAAGCTTCCAAATTCTGTAAAAATAATAGGCACATCCACATTAGCTTCAGCACAAGTAAGGTTAATTTGATTTACAATTTCATCAATCATGTATTGGTAATCATACTCAAAAGCCAAGGAGTTTTTAATAGGAAAACCTCCTCCTATATTTAAACTATCTAGTGTTGGACAGACTTTTTTAAGTTGAACATACACCTTTAAACACTTAAGTAATTCGTTCCAGTAATAAGCATTATCTCTAATCCCTGTATTAATAAAAAAGTGCAGCATTTTTAATGCTACTTGTTTATTATCTTTAATCTGCTTTTCGTAAAATGGAACAATATTTTTATAGCCAATTCCTAATCTCGAAGTGTAGAATTCAAATTTGGGTTCTTCTTCACTAGCTATACGAATTCCTACTTTAAAATTTTTATCAATTCCTTGAGAGAGTAATCCCAGTTCTTCATAATTATCTATAATTGGGATACAATTTTTATGTCCGTTATTAATGAGTCTAGAGATATTAGTAATATACTGCTCTCTTTTAAAACCATTGCAAATTACATATGTGTCGTTATTGATTTTCCCTTCTGCTTTAAGATTTTCAATAATATTAATATCGAAAGCTGATGATGTTTCAATATGGATTTCATTTTTTAATGCTTCCTGTAATACATATTTAAAATGAGAACTTTTGGTGCAATAACAATATTTGTATGTGCCCTTATAATTATGTTTATTAATAGCCTCTGCAAACCACCCTTTGGCTCTCTGAATATTTTCAGAAATCTTAGGAAGGTAAGTGAATTTTAAAGGGGCCCCGTAATTAGATACCAATTTCATTAGGTCTATATCATGAAATTGCAATTGATGATTATTTAATGAAAATTCCTCTTGAGGAAATTCATATGTTTGATCGATAAGATCGATATATTTTGTATTCATTTTTATAAGATTATTTCAAAAAATTAATAGCAACTAGCAAACACGAAATGGGAAAGCAAGCTATACTTACGAAATTTCTTATAAATATTAAATGAGTATAGGAGAAAGCCAATAGGCTACTCTATGATAGGTATCCATTGTTTTTTTAACAGGGTTTCTACCTGCAGGCACATCTATATCACAAGATATGACAACGGAAGTTAGCTTTAAATTTCGGTTGCTTATCCTATAAGCTGTTTTTGAATATGACTTCCTAATTTTCAAAAACCCGAACGTAAAAACACGGTTCAATTTGTTCAGCTAAAAGCGGCGCAAATGTAATTTATTATTTGACACCGCAAACAATTTTGTGATCTTTTTTAAAGCATACTAAAAAGTTCTACTTCTTTTTTGGTAAGAATCTTCCAACGTCCTCTTGGCAAGTCTTTTTTTGTAAGATGGGCTATAGTAACACAATCTACCTTTACTACATTATAATTTAAATGGTCAAAAATAGTACGGATAACACTATTACCCATGTGCTTAATTTTAAGCCCTATTTCTTTTTTAGGTGCATTATCTACATAGCTTATTTCTTCAACTTGAATTAACTTCCCGTCAATGGTTAGTCCTTCTTTAATTTCTTCTAGATGAGAAGCTTTTAGGTTTTTGTCTAACTCTATATGAAACAAGCGCTCCATACCTTTACTATGAAGTTTTTTAACCAGTTTATCGTCATTAGTAAATAACAATAAACCTGTTGCATTACGACCCAGTCTACCCACAGGTTTTACATCTGCGGTTGTTGCATTACTAATTAAATCCATTACAGTAAGTCCTTTACTAGTACTTGTGGTCGAGGCTACTGCTTTTGGTTTATTAAGTAAAACATAGGTATCAGGCTCTGGTGAAATACGACGGCCATCAAAACGCACATCGTCACTAAGTTGTACCTTGTAACCCATCTCGTTTATTATTTTCCCATTTACTGAAACCAAGCCTGTTGCAATGTAGGTATCTGCTTCTCTACGAGAACACACGCCACTATTTGCTATGTACTTATTAAGTCTAATACCATCTTCTTTTTTGGGAGTAGGTTGCGTTTTCTTTTTGGTGAATTGCTTTTTGAAAGGAGCTTTCCTATTCTCACCACTTTTTCCTCCGCGATTTTCTTTACCTCCAGAAGTGTTTCCTCTTTTCTTGTTGTCTTTTCGTTGCATTGTAAAATTTTTGCAAAGATACATTTAAAAGTAAGAGATAGCTTATAAGAAAATTATAAGTATTTCTAGAAAAGTTATTAATTAAATTCTACCGTAGATTGTCGTTCTCTATTCACTACCAACTTAGTAATATCAGGTCTTGAGTAATGTCCTACGGGGTCAAAGTTTTGTCGTTCCTCATACACTTTATTAAAATCTATGGTATGATAGGTATTTCCTTCTTTATTTAGTAAAGGTTTTGCTATCCATTCTCCATCTGGTCCTGCTATACAACTACCTCCATTGGCCAATATTTTAGGAGCTTTTTCAAAGATTTTCTCTAAGTGTGGCGTATCTGGCGGGAAATCTTCAATTTTCATTAAACTTGAAACCGAAATCACAAAACTTCGGGATTCTCTAGCAATAAACCGTGTAATATCCTTAGTATTGTGGTCGCTGCCTGGCCATACAGCCACGTGCAGGTTTTCTCCCTGCCCGTAAAGCGAAGCTCTTGGTAGCGGCATCCAGTTTTCCCAACAATTTAATCCGCCTACAGTAAATAACTTTAATTTATGCACTTGGAGCCCGTTTCCATCTCCTGGTGCCCAAGTAAGTCGTTCGTCATAAGTAGGTTGCAATTTTCTATGAACGGATTTTATTTTCCCTTTTGCATTTATATACACTAAGGAAGCATAAATACTATGACCGCCTCTGTCCTGGGGTCTTTCAATAATACCTAGATAAACAGCGATTTTATGTTTTTTAGCTAAGGCACATACTTCATCTAGATCTCCATCTTCTATACAAACAGCATTACGAACATAATGCGCGTGCAGTTCCTTATTTACTTTTTTATCCCACTCAGCACCATTTGTTAAAGCAAGCCAAAAGGGATATCCTGGCAATATGCCTTCTCCAAAAACAATAAGTTCTGCTTTGTTTTTACCTGCTTTTTTTATGCTCTTGTAAATTTTTTCTAATGTTTGTGATTTATTAAGCCAAACAGGAGCTATTTGAGCAAGTGCAACTTTTAAAAGATTTTCCATAACCTAAAAATAACAAGAAATACCTTAAGGTTTGTTGTAAAGAGGTTTATTACCTAATAAAAACTATAAAATCCTGTTAAGTACTAAGTCTATATTGATAAGTATAATACTAAAAACCCCTATTACAATTATTAACTTTAGGATAGTGTGTAATAATATATAGTGTAATTTTTTTGCAGATTTCCATAAAAAGAAGACAAATACTGCAAGACCTAAAAGGCTCCCATAAAAGTAAAAATACATATAACCTATTTCAAATCTTGTAACTAATAATATAACAGGAATAAGTGTCAAGATTGCTAGTATTGTTAACATTCGTTTTGAAGTTTTTTCACCATACACAACAGGAATTGTTCTATAATTTTGAACTAAATCTCCTTTTATATTTTCTAAATCTTTGGTTAACTCACGCATTGCAATTAGTAAAAACAAAAAGGTGGCGTGTACAAAAATTACTAGGTCAAAATTTCGGTAATAAATAAAAACAGCAAAAAATGGTATCACAGCTAGCGTTGAAGCTACAATATTACCAACAAATGGATATTTTTTAAGCTTATGAGAATAAAACCAAATTCCGAAGATGTATAATGAAAAGAAAATTACAGCCCTAAATGACACGTAACTTGCAATTATTACTGATAGAAAATTAAGCACAAAATATCCAGAAAGTTTAGTGTTTTGACTTACCAACCTATCTAACATAGTTTTGTGAGGCCTATTAATTAAATCTTTCTCACTATCGTAAAAACTATTAATGATATATCCTCCAGCAATAGCAGAAGCAGATGCTAATACAAGCATTAATAAATTAATATCAAATAATACTTTACGTACTGGTAAATCTGGAGCTAAGATGTATATAGATGTAAGGTATTGAGCTATAACAATAACAAGAATATTGTATCCTCTCACCACAGAAAACAAACTAAAAAACTTTACTAAAAAGTGTTTTTGTTTTCTTGTGAGCATACCAAGATTAATTAGTCTGTAAAATGAATTTCTAGAAGTTATATACTACTTCAAGTTTATGTCCTTTAAGGGCAGCTTTAGCTTTTTCTATATCTTCAGTAAAACCAAGCATATAGCCTCCTCCGCCTGAACCGCATAGTTTTAAATAATATGCGTTGGTTTCTATTCCTTTTTGCCAAAGTGTATGAAACTCTTTTGGTATCATAGGTTTAAAGTTATCTAATACAACTTTAGATAATTGTTTTACATTACCAAAAAGTGATTTCACATCTCCTTTTAAGAAGTCATGAACACAAGCATCTGTATGTTTTACAAACTGGTTTTTAAGCATATTTCTAAAACCTTCTTGCTTCATATTCTCCATAAAAATCTGAACCATAGGAGCTGTTTCTCCCGTGCTTCCACTATCCAATAAAAAAACAGCACCATTACCTGTTTGTTCCTGTGAAGGGATACCAGCTGGCTCAATATTATCTTTACTATTAATTAAAATAGGCAGGCTTAAATAACTGTTTAATGGATCTAATCCAGAAGATTGTCCGTGGAAAAAAGATTCCATTTCAGCAAAAATACTTTTTAACTGAAGAAGTTTTTCTCTCGTTAAATTTTCTAATACTGTTATTTTTTGGTTGGCATATTTATCATAAATAGCAGCAACTAATGCACCACTACTCCCAACACCATATCCTTGAGGAATACTACTATCAAAATACAATCCTTTCTCTATGTCCTCTTGTAAAGCAGCTATATTGAAAGAAACCAGTTCTGGTTTTTCCTTTTGAAGATTATCCAGATACGTCACAAAACTTTTTAAGCTTTGGTTTGAAGCATGTGTAGCTACCGTTTTGTGCTCGTCTATTTTAAGTGCTCCCTTATAAAAGTTGTAAGGTATAGATAAACCTTTGGAATCTTTTATGATTCCATACTCACCAAAGAGTAAAATTTTTGAATAAAATAAAGGACCACGCATAGGTTTTGAGGTGTTGTATGTTATAACATTCTATAACAAAAGTACAATAAAATTATGATTTATAATTATAAATAAATAGCTCCATTACCCACACAATCATGAATATACTCTTTGTTTTTACAATAGTTACTTAATTTCTCTTCAATAAATGCGGTAATAGTTTCTTTTTCGTTTTTAGGGTATAATACATGTACATTAGCACCAGCATCTAACGTAAAACATACCTTACTGTTTGTTTGTTTTCTATAAGACCAGATTTCATTAATGATGGAAAGGGTGTTGGGCTTCATTAAAATAAAATAAGGCATTGAGGTTAACATCATGGCGTGTAACGATAATGCTTCGGACTCAACTATAGCTATAAAAGTATCTACATCTCCATTTTCAAGTACAGGTATTAATTTGGAAAGGTTACTATTTGCTTGTTCAAATCGCTGGGTTGCAAATGGATGGTTGTGCATTAATCCGTGTCCCACAGTACTACTTACTTGTTTTTCGCCCTTATCTACTAATAAAATAGTGTCTTGATAATTTTTAAAAAAGTCATGAACTAAAAAGGGATATTTTGTGCCAAATAAGTTAGAACTTCCTTTAATTTTAATGTGCTCTCCCCAAACAATAAGAGGTCCTTCAATACTTCTTGATGCACTTCCTGAACCTAATCTAGCTAGAAATGATGCTTTTCTTTTCTGGTCGAGCGTAGTTGAGACCTTAGAGCCCTCAACTGTGCTCAGGGAAACAAGTCTCTTTTCCAACTCAACAAGGCACATTGCCAAGGCACTCATACCACTTGCCGAAGATGCAATACCGCTACTATGCGGAAAACTATTAGCTGTTTTAATTACAAATGAAAAGTCTTTTAAAAAAGGTACATATTGTTCTATTCGTTCAAAAAACACTTTAATTTTTGGCTCAAAACCTTCTTCTCTTTCACCGTCTAAAAAGACTTTAAAATCGTATTCCTTTGAGTTTTTTGGAGTGTATTCTAGTATTGTTTTGGTATGACAGTTAGAAAGCGTGAAGCTTATAGATGTATTTTTAGGTAATTGCTCACCATACTTCCCCCAGTATTTTACAAGCGCTATGTTACTTGGAGATTGGACCGAAATACTTCCCTTTTCTAGATTTTTAGAATAAGATTTTAGAATAAAATCTTGGTTTGTCATAGCCATGTTTTAAGTACAACAAATATACGCATTACTATAGCTTTGAAAAATTGATTAGGTTTTATTGATGATGTTTTTATACTTATTCGATGTATAATCAAAGAGCAAAAAAATAAATGTAAACCAGTATGAAAACAATAATCAACTTTTTACTTCTAATTATTTTAATAAGTTCTTCTTCGTGTATTATGGGAAGCTCTAAATCTGAAAACACAACCAATGCGTTTCTTAAAGCCGACTCTATAAATTATTACAAAGCAAAAGAAGATGATAATTTATACATAGATACTAAGCAAAACAAAGCTTTAGCTACACAAAATTTTAAAGGGCATGAAATTTATGATCAAAAAACAGGAATGTTATTTGGTAGAGTTCCCTTCCCTCAATCTTGGAAAAAAACACAAGACAAACTTTTTGCATATAAAGGACCAAACAATATAAAGGTTAGTGGCATTTTTGGAAAACAATTTTTTTATGGAAGCCCATATGGAGGACAAAACATTCCGCCTATGAGTCTACAACAAATAATTAATGAGTTTTTTATGCCAACTGCAAGGCAAACAAACAGAACCTTAACTAGTACTTACGAACTACCAAAAGTAGCACAAAAAGAAAAAAACTACTTAACAAGTCTATGGACATATGCTCCAATGCAAAAACAAGTTAATACATATGCTTTAGAGTGGAAAGACCCTAACAATATTTATTATATCACAGTCCTTTCTATTAATGACAACAAATCACAAGCAGGGAGTTATTGGACCTTTTCTGGTCAATACTTAGAAGCACCTAAAGAACACTTTAATGAAGCAAAAAAACAGTTTATTTACGGTCTTGAAAACTCATGGTACAACCCTGAATATATTTTAGCTTACAACCAAAGTGAAATGCAAAAAGCTGGATTTAGAAATGCGATGTATCAAAAAAGAGTGAGCGCTATAAAGCAACGAACTAATACAACTAAGAGTGTTGGAGAAATCTATAGTGAGATTTCAGATATAAATCATGCCGGTTATTTAAAGAGAAATAATATGAACAGTCATGGCCATTCTAAAAGCATTAGTGGTATTAATGAAACTGTAACAATCGCTAACCATAATACAGGGGAACATTATAGTGTACCTATGGGTAACAATCATTATTGGGTTGCCAATGATGGCACTTATTTTGGCACAAATAATAGCCTATATAATCCAAACTCAGATCAAAGAGTCTATGAAAAGGAGTGGTCAAAATTTGAGATTGAACAATAATATCTAAAACAAAGTATAACAAAAAATAAGTATCTTTCTCCATACTAACACCTATGGGGAAAGTCCTACAAATACAAGCGCAAGATAATATTGTTGTAGCCATACAAAACAATAATGAGCAATTGCTTAAACAATTGTATCAAGACAATTACAAAAAAATAGAGTACTACGTTTTGCAAAATAGTGGCTCAATAGACCAAGCAAAAGACCTCTATCAAGAAGCATTTTTGAGTATGTGGAAAAACGTTAAAGAGGACAAGTTTGTACCAAAAAATGAAACAGCATTGCAAGGGTATTTGTACACAATAGCAAAAAATAAATGGACAGACTATTTACGTTCAGCTCGATTTAAGAAAACCACAGGCATGCCTGGTAATTTTCAAATAAAGGAAAATGAAGAGGATAATAGCTATTTTGAAAATGAAACCAATAACAAACAAAGTTTAGTTTCAATAGCATTTAAAAAGCTTGGAGAAGAATGTAAAACAGTATTAAAACAGTTTTATTTTGAAAAAAAATCTTTAAAAGAGATTGCTTTACAATTTAATATTGGTGAAAACTCTGTAAGAAATAAAAAATACCGCTGCATTCAAAAACTAAAAAAATTGACAATTACCCCAAAGTAATGAATAACAAGAGCAACATACCAGAAAAGACATTTGAAACTATAGAGCGGTATCTCCTAAAAAAGATGACAACCGAAGAGTCCGTAGCTTTTAAATCTTCTTTAGAAACAGACACCGCGTTACAACAGCAAGTTGAAGAAGTAAAAAGTATAATTCATGGTATTGAAGAAGCTTCTTTAAAAGAAAAAATGGAAGTGTTTCATTCAGAAATGGAAACGAATACTCCCCTACAAAAGAAAAAATCTTCTTATTACTTTTATGCTATTGCAGCAGTTTTTCTAGGTGCTATTGGTTTGTTTTTCTTCTTTAATCAAGAAAGCACTAACGAAAAATTATTTGCAGAACATTTTACACCAGATCCGGGGTTACCAACCACTATGAGCACTACTTCAAATTACTTGTTTTTTGAAGGTATGGTTGACTATAAAATGGCAAATTATCAAAATGCGTTGACCAAATGGAATCAACTTCATGCTTTAAAACCAGAAAATGACACTCTAAATTACTTTATAGGGGTAGCACAACTTGCATCAGATAATGAAAAAGATGCTATAACTTTTCTTCAGAAAACAATTACAAAAAAAGAAAGTTTGTTTATTAGCGATGCTTATTTGTATTTAGGCCTAGCACACTTAAAAGCTGGAGAAAGAGATACTGCTAAAGAATTTTTAAAGCTAAGTTCTAGTGAAAAAAGCCTTCAGATTTTAAAAGAAATAAAAAATGAATAATAACTTGGACGGCAAGGCTAGATTAATTCTATTATTCCTTTTATTATTTGGCATAAGCAACGTCTATTCCCAAGAAGACACATTAACAGGAATTCCTAAACTTCGCCATCTAATTTACGATAACCAGCTAAAAGAGGCTCGATCTGAACTAACAACTCAAATTGAATATTTTAAATCCATAAAAAATTACGATACTCTTCCGTATTATATCGAATTTGTAGGTAGCTATAAGCTAGCAAATAAAAATTGGAACCTGGCCTTACAGCGAGCCGAATCTTTTGCTAATGAACTTAAAAAACAAAACGACCCTTCAATAACCAAAAACACTTTAAAAGAACTCGCTTGGATTTACGATGAAAACGGCAAACCAAATATTGCTTATAAATTAGTGGAAGAAGCACTAAAATATGCTAATCTTGAAATTGAAGAAAAAGGTGCAGATAAAGGAAGTATTATTTATAATATGGGATATTATGCAGCAGCAAATGGTGATTACATTCTTGCTAAAAAAAATTACATTAAGAGTTTAAGAGTGCTTCAAAGTTCTAAAGAAAAAGACTATGTTTTTTTTCAGCAAATCTATAATGCTTTAGGAGGTATTATGTGGCGTGAAGGTAAAATGGACAGTTGCAATTACTATTTTAAAAATTCATTAGAAGCTCTAAAAGGCGCTAAAAAAGAGCCTATAAATCAATATTTTAGACCAGCATTGGTTAAGATGAATATTGCCGTTGTTTCTAATATCTTAGGAAAGAATAAGGAGGCTATCGATTTTTCAGAAGAAGCTATTAAAAATTTTCAAAAGTATATCCAATTAGCCATCGATGAGCAAAAAAAGAATGGAGCTCAAACAAATATGTTGTCCGCCATAGACAACCTTGGCGTTTTCTATAATGCAATAGGAGAATATAAAAGAGCAGAAGAGTTAATTACATACTCTTATGGACAAAAAAAGAAGACTAAAAACCCTAATGACCCTAACTTAATTATCTCAAAAATTATTTTAGCTCAAGCTAAATTAAACACAAGAGATTTTAAAGGAGCCGAAGTGTTTTTAGATGAAGCATTGGCGCAAATTAATAAGATTCCAGGGTTCCAGTTGTATTGGAAAGCAGGAGCTTTAGGAACAAGAGGAAAAGTCTACGAAGAAAATAATGAAATAGAGAAAGCCAAAGAAATATATCTACAAGCCGAAGAACTTTATAGAAATAATTTAAATGGTAATTATAATAATGAGTTTTTGATTGAACTAAGCACCATGGCTATTTTTTATGCAAAAAATAATTTTTCTGAAAAAGCAAAGTCACTCGCCCATGAAATCTATGATGTTACAAAAAAAGGAGCTTTTAAAAATACACTTCAAGAGCAAAATCAAATACTAACCATAGCAGAAACATATTTTCAACTCAACGATTATAAAAACTCACTAAAATTTAGTAAAGAAGCAATAGACTTTAAAGTAAAGTCTGAACAAGATAAAACTGCAATAATAGATTCAATTCTTATACAGTTTTCTAAACCTAGAGCTTATTTAATAAACGCAAAATCACAATATAATTTAAACCCAAATCCGTCTAAAGAAGAACTTCTCGAAATCTTAGCTAAAATTGAAAATGGAATAGAAATCTTAGAACAAAGAAAAGCGGTAATAAAAAACTATGAAGATCTTACACAGCTAATTTCGCAAAATGACGAACTATTTAATTTTGCAAAAAAAATTAGACTAAAACTTTATGAGAAAACCAATGATAAAAACTACTTATCTCAATTAGTTCAACTTCACGAAGCAAGTATTTACAATAGAATTAGGGCGAGATTAAACTTAAGACAAGAAATTAAGTATTCAGGTATTCCAAAAGCAATTATTGAGCAAGAAAGTAAATTAAAACTTGCTTTGAGCACCTCTTTGGAAACAGCAGATGGGAAAACGCTACAAACATATTTTAAAGCTTCTAAGGAAATGGATAACTTTCTTAAAATGCTAAAAGAAAAGTTCCCTAAATATTATCAACTTAAATACGGCTCTATTAAAGTAGCCTTAACCAATATTGAATCTATTGCCCCTAAAAACACAACTGTCGTTAGATACATCTTTATAAATGATCAATTATATGCACTACTAATTAGTAAATCAAATTTTGAGTTAATAAAACTTAACTTTAATGAGATTAAGGCTCAGTTACATGACAGGCAGCAGGGTGAATTTAATGTAATGAATATAAGCCCTAAACTTCATAAAATATATCAAGTTTTATGGCAACCCATTGAACATAAAATTGACCATAAAAATGTAATCATTATACCAGATCGTGAGCTTTATAATGTAAGTTTTGAGTCATTATTAAAAAATGAAATTAGTTCTTTTTCTGAATTTAAAAATGAAAGTCTTTTAAGTGATTATGCCTTATCCTATAATTTCAGTCTTCTTTTAATTAATGAAACTGAAACATCCTCTAGCATCAAAAATGATTATGTAGCCTTCGCACCAGAATTCAATTCAAAAATGAAACAAGATTATGAAATCGCTATAACAGATTCATTATCTTTAGACAAAACGTATCTTACTTTATTACCCCAACCTTTTAGTTCAAAATTAGCCGAAAAATATGCTCGTCGATTTAATGGAGACGTTTTTACTAATGAAAATGCCTCCAAACAAGTCTTTATAAATGAAGCCAACGAAAACAAAATAATTCATATAGGAACCCACGCCGAATCGAATAATATTTCTCCCGAGCTATCAAGATTAATTTTTGCTAAAAATTTAGAAAATGATTCGCTTGTAAATAACAATTCACTCTATACCTACGAAATTTACAATTATAACCTTAATTCAGATTTAGCTATTCTAACCGCTTGTGAAACTGGAAAACCAGCTTATCAAGCAGGAGAAGGTATGATTTCTCTATCACACGCCTTTAATTATGCAGGCAGTAAAAGTATCTTAACCAGTTTATGGAAAATCGATGAAAAATCAAGTGCAGAGATTGTAGCCTCTTTTTATGATTACTTAAAAGCAGGAAACACAAAAAATGTTGCATTGCAGAAAGCCAAATTAGATTATTTATCTTCCTCTCAAGGTCGTACACTCGCACCTCAATATTGGGCTGGACTGGTACTTATTGGTGATACTACACCTATTGATTTAAATACTGGATATGCTTGGTGGGTATATGCTATTATTGGTGTTGTACTACTCGTTTTCTTATTTATTTTCTTAAGAAGAAAAAAATAATTCATTTTTTTTTGATGACATTCTTAAATCACTTCGATGTACTATTGAAGTGACCCCAAAACCACTACCCTTTTTGCCCAAAAAAGCCAAAGACTTACCTACTCATGCTTTTTAAATTTTTAAAAAAATGAAAAAAGCACTATTATTATTTGTGTTGCTATCCCAAATGGTCGTAGCCCAAGTTGGAATAAACACGACAGACCCCAAAGGTGTGCTAGACATTACATCGGTCAATAACCTTGGACTTGTTCTACCACGTGTTTCCAGTTTAGAACAAGTTACAGACAATAATGGCAACAATGCTCCTAACGGAAGTGTCGTATATGACTTATCCAGAGAGAAAACTTGTTTCAGAATTAATGAAAGTTGGGTATGCATGGGAATTGATCCAAATTCTGGCAACCCTACTTTTGATACAGAGTTAGTATATACCTGTTCTTCTTTTGACTACTTAAAACCTACAGTAACACAATTTGAAGATAGGTTTGGGTTTAAAGTAGATACTAACGCTACTGGAGATATTATTGCAATTGGTAGCCCTGGCGAAGATAGTAATGCTGTTGGAGTTAATGGAGACCAAACCAATAATACAGCAACAGATTCAGGGGCAGTTTATGTATTTGTAAGAACTGGAGGGGTATGGGTTCAAGAAGCATACATTAAAGCTTCAAATAGCGAAGCAGGCGACTTCTTTGGATATTCCATTAGTTTAAACGATGTGGGAGATAAACTAGCAGTAGGTAGTTATAGAGAAGATAGTGGAGATGCAACCATAAATGGAAATGAGAGTGATAATACTGTTCAAAATGCTGGAGCAGTTTATATTTTTAATCGTGTAGGTAGTAATTGGTCTCAAGAGGCATATTTGAAAGCTAACTTTGTGAATCAAAATTCATCTGGATTTGGTGAGAATTTTGGTGCTGAATTAGATTTTAATGGAGACGGAACTGTCTTAGCTGTAGGGGCAACTGGAGACGATAGTGCCGATACAGGTATAAACGCCGATCCTTCAATTTTTCAATCTAGAGGTTCAGGAGCAGTTCATCTTTTTAGTTATAATGGCAGCAACTGGCAATATGATAATTATATAAAAGCTGCCGTGATTGATGAAAATGACAATTTTGGCATAAGCGTTAAACTAAGTTCTAATGGCGAGCGGTTAGTTGTTGGGGCACATAATGAGATGAGTAACTCCACAACCATCAATTCAGGGGAAACCAACAACACAATAGTCAATGGAGGTGCTGTATACGTGTTTGTTAAAAATAGTGGGATATGGAGTCAAGAAGCTTACATTAAACCTTCTGCTATAAATGCACAAGATAGGTTTGGCCTGGACATAGCTATAAATAGTGATGCTAGTGTTCTTGCCGTAGGTGCTCCTTATGAAGATAGTAATGCAACAGGAATTAATGGAAATGCTAGTGATAATTCGACTAATGCTGCTGGCGCAGTCTTTGTATTTAATCGATCAGGAACTACATGGAGTCAACAAGCATATATAAAAGCCCCTTTTGCAACTTCTGGGTATTTTGGGATTGATTTAGATTTAAATAGTGATGGTGACAAATTATTAGTTGGTAGCCAATTGGAATCTAGTGACGCTTCTTGCTTTAATGGTGATTCAGCTAATACCAACAACATTAGCTCTGGTGCAGCTTTCCTCTTTTCATTTAATGGTTTAAATTGGAGTCAATCAACCTATATAAAATCCCCTAATCCAGATGCGGGTGATTGGTTTGGTGAATTTTTAGCAATATCCAAAAATGGTAACACAATAGTCATAGCTGCTAGGAGAGAAGATAGTTCAGATGGGACACAAAACAATTCTCTAACCGATGCTGGAGCGGTGTATGTTGTAGATTAAAACACTAACCTCTATTTATAAGTTCCTAAAAATAAAGAGCTTATTAACTAATTCATTATAATTAATAGTTTATTGATGACATTTTAAATTCACTTCGATGTACTATTGAAGTGACCCCAAAACCACTTCCCTTTTTTGCCCAGAAAACAAGCCAAAGCTTACCTACTCGTGCTTTTTAATTTTTAAGAAATGAAGAAAGCATTTTTAGTAATAATTTTTGTTTCGCAAATAGCTTTTTGCCAAGTAGGTATCGGTACCATAACTCCAGATGGTTCTGCTGCTTTAGATATTTCCAGTTCAAATAGCGGATTATTAATTCCTAGAATGACGGAATCTGAAAGAACTGCTATTGCAGACCCTGCCAACGGACTTTTAATATATCAAACAAACAATGGTGTTGGGTACTGGTACTACAAAATAAACACTTGGACATTCTTGTCTAAAGAGGGTGATGAAGATTGGAAAGGAAATGGAGAAAATGATGTAAATCAAAATATCTATACAAGAGGAATTGTAGACATAAGGCAATCTAGCGGTATTGCAGCATTAACAATTGGCAGTAATACAACTACGCCATTTACAGATGGTGTAATCGCAATTGGTCCTTATACTGGAATCTCTAGCACCTCAAAACTTGTAATTGGAAAAGAACGTGTTGCTACAGCTTTTGATAGTATTTACTCATGCGCAGGGGTTACTTGTTCTTGGGTAGTTTTTGCTACAGAATATACCAATAAAAATGCTTTTGAAGTAGAACAAAGTGGAGCAGTTACTATTAATTCCAGATACACTTTACCCTTAGAGGATGGTAGTTCAGGTGAGTTTTTAACTACAGATGGCGATGGAAATTTATCATGGCAAGATCCCTCTACAAGACTTCTTAATACTGAAAGTGTAAATAGAACTCAAACTACTAAAAATAATCTTGAAAAAATTAAATCCCTAGAAGAGCAGGTAGATTTATTAACTAAGAAATTAAACAAACTAGAGACTTTACTTTTAAAAAGTTCTTACAAAAGAGAAGAAAATGAAAACTAAATTTTTATACCTAACAATGCTATTCTCTTGGGTACTTTCTGCCCAAGTTGGTATTAACACAATTACACCTGATGCCTCCTCAGCACTTGATATTGTAAGTAGTGAAGGAGGAATTTTAATCCCTAGAATGACAGAATTTGAAAGAGACCTAATTGCAAGCCCAGCTACTGGTTTAATGATTTTTCAAACTGATAATACCTCAGGGTTTTATTATTACAATGGCACCATTTGGACTACCATTGCTCCTTCTGGAGGTGGAGTTGGTGAGTTTCAAAGCATTTCAGGAATAGTGCAAAACACTACAGCTGTAGGTAGTGATGATTTTGTGTTTGGAGATACAGATCTTGACGGGAGTGGAAGTAAATTCTACTTTGATACTAGCAAAGGAGCTTTTCGAGCAGGACAAATATTTGGCACAGAGTGGGACGATGCTAATGTTGGTTTTCAATCAATAGTATTAGGAACAGGTACTGCTTCAGGAACTTTAAGCTTTGCTGCTATTGCAGGGAATGCTTCGGGTAATGCAGCAGTTTCATTTCAAGGGTCCTCCTCT